>JBFIHF010000025.1:0-35032 GCA_041601915.1 Bradymonadaceae bacterium | reverse complement strand
GTCGTCACCGTCGTGCCGTAGGACTCGGCGTTCTTGTGCAGCTCGATCTGAGCCAGCGTCTGGTTCGTGAACGACGCGGACATCACGAGCGACGGGTGCCCCGTGGCACACCCGAGGTTCACGAGGCGGCCTTCGGCGAGGATGATCACGCTGTGGTTGGCGAACTTCCACTCGTGGACCTGCGGCTTGATCTGGATCTTCTGCACTTCGCCACGCGCTTGCATCGCCTCGAGACCGGCCATGTCGATCTCGTTGTCGAAGTGGCCGATGTTGCAGACGATCGCGTTGTGCTTCATCCGCGACATGTGGTCGGCGGTGATGATGTCGTAGTTGCCGGTCGCCGTGACGTAGATGTCGAAGTCGCGCTCGATCGCCTGCTCGACGGTGATGACGTCGATGCCTTGCATCGCGGCCTGCAGTGCGCAGATCGGGTCGACTTCGGTGCACGAGACGCGCGCCATTTGACCGCGCAGCGAGTCGACGGAGCCTTTGCCCACGTCGCCGTAGCCGCACACCAGCGCGCGCTTTCCTGCGATGAGGAAGTCCGTGGCGCGCATGATCGCGTCGACGAGCGAGTGACGGCAGCCGTAGGTGTTGTCGAACTTCGACTTCGTGACGGAGTCGTTCACGTTGATGGCGGGGAAGAGCAACGTGCCTTCTTCGGCCATCTTGAGGAGCCGGTGAACGCCGGTGGTGGTCTCCTCGGAGACGCCACGGATGTGCGGCGCGAGGGTCTTCCAGAACGACGGGTCCTGCGCCTGAAGGTCGCCGAGCAGGGTCAAGATCACCTGCATCTCGCGGACATTGGTGCTGCTCGGGGCCGGCACGGCGCCCGCCTTGTTGTACTCGAGCCCGTTGTGCACGAGCATCGTGGCGTCGCCGCCGTCATCGAGGATCAGGTTGGCGAAGTCGTTGCCCGGCCAGTTGAGCGCCTGCAGCGTGCACCACCAGTACTCTTCGAGGGACTCGCCTTTCCAGGCGAAGATCGGGACGCCCTGAGGATTGGCGACGGTCCCGTTCGGCCCGACCGCGACCGCGGCCGCGGCGTGGTCCTGGGTCGAGAAGATGTTGCACGAGACCCAGCGCACCTCGGCACCGAGCGCCACCAGCGTCTCGATGAGGACCGCGGTCTGAATCGTCATGTGCAGCGAGCCCATGATGCGCGCGCCCGCCAGAGGCTGCGACGCGCCGAACTCTTCGCGCAAGGACATCAGGCCGGGCATCTCGTGCTCGGCGAGCTCAATCTCCTTGCGACCGAACGCGACGGTCTCCGGCGATAGATCGGCAACCTTGAAAGGCAGGTCGCTGAAGAGCTCCAAACCTGTGTTCATGAACGTGCGAGGCACTTCCATCGGGGACGTCGACATCGGTTCTCCTAAATCTTGCGGATCGGACGGACACTTGGGCATTGACGCGACGAAGCTCGCCGCCGTCCATGCTCTAGTGGCTTTGCTCCGACAGGTCAAACGTCGGGCGGCTTTCAGGCATTCTCAGAACCTTTTGGTGTCGGACTTCCCGGCGATCCATCATCGTCCGAGCCGCAACCTGGGAGCCCCATGCGCACCATGAAATCTATGCTCGTCGTGGCCCTGTTGAGTGGATGCTCGGCAGGTCCGCCGGATTCAAAGTCCAACGACACCGTGGTTCTGATCACCAATGCCGATCCGGGCAACAACGAGGTGACCTGTCCGGTGTGCGACGACGGTGAGGCGTGCGTGGACGGCTTTTGCCAGACCGAAGGCTGCGAGCCGACATGTGCCGGCACGTCCTGCGGTCCGAACGGGTGTGGCGGAATGTGTAACCCGTGCGAGGGGCGCAAGCAGTGCGTTAGCGGCGAGTGCGAGCTGCCGCCCATGGACTGCTCCGGCTTCGCCGAGGCGCCGACCGAGTGGTCGCTGCCGCCGCTCTTTGTGGATGAACAGTTCGAGCGCATCGCTGACGTCACCGCGAACTGTGGGGCTCAGAGCGGTGAGATCGCGCATCAGCTGCTCGACCTGACCGGCGATGGGCTCGTCGACCTGGTCCTGAGCGACCGATGCGATTCCGCGGGCGTCGGCACGACGCGCTGGGACGTGCACGAGAACACCGGCACCGGCTTCGCGGCGACGCCGACGTCGTGGTCGCTGCCGGCGCTGTTCGTGGACGAGCAGTTCGAACGAACGGCCGGCACGACGGCGGATTGTGGCGCGATGGGTGGCGAGTTCTCGTTCCAGCTCGTCGACCTCACGGGCACTGGGCGGCTGGACCTGGTGCTCACGGACCGCTGTGACGGCGCTGGGGTCGGCACGACGCGCTGGGACGTACACGAGAACACCGGCAGCGGCTTCGCGGACAGCCCGACGGCGTGGACGCTGCCGTCACTGTTCGTCGACGAACAGTTCGAACGCCTCGCGGCCACCACGGCCGACTGTGGCGCACAGAGCGGTGAAATCTCGCATCAGCTGCTCGACCTGACCGGAGACGGACGACCCGACCTCCTGCTCAGCGATCGGTGCGACTCCGGTGGCGTGGGGACCACGCGGTGGGATGTGCACGAAAACACTGGCAGTGGCTTTGCCACGAGCCCGACGAGCTGGTCGCTGCCCCGGGTGTTCGTGGACGAGCAGTTCGAACGCTTGGCGGACACCACGGCCAATTGCGGCGCGTCCGCCGGCGAGATCTCCCACCAGGTGCTCGACCTCACGGGAGATGGACGCCCCGACCTCGTCCTCACCGACCGCTGCGACAGCGGCGGCGTGGGCACGCTGCGCTGGGACGTCCACGAAAACACCGGCAGCGGCTTTGCGACGGACCCGGTCGGGTGGACGATTCCCGCGCTGTTCGTCGACGAGCAGTTCGAGCGTATCGCCGGCACCTCCGCGAATTGTGGCGCGTCGGGTGGTGAGATCTCGCACCAGCTGTTGGACATGGACGCCGACGGGCTGCCGGATCTCTTGCTGACGGACAAGTGTGACGGCGGCGGCGTCGGGACGACGCGCTGGGAGTACTACCGCAACGAAGGCAACGGGTTCGCCGCCGCGGCGACGAGCTGGACGTTGCCGGCGCTGTTTGTCGATGAGCAGTTCGAGCGCATCGCCGCCACCTCGGCCAACTGTGGCGCGCTCAGCGGCGAGATCTCCCATTCGATCATCGACCTCGACGGCGACGGCGCCTTGGACTTGGTGCTCACCGATCGATGCGACTCCGGTGGCGTCGGCACCGCACGCTGGGATCTGCACCGCGCGAGCTGCAATTGAACCCTTCGCAATCACTTTACATGGCCCGCTCCAAACGCCAGAATGCGACCCCGTGAGCCTATTTTGCCCAGAGTGCCACAGTAGCTACGGCGACGAGTCGATGCGGGTCTGCCCGAACGACGGAACGCGGTTGTACAAGGTGGACGACAGCGACCCCGTCGTCGGGGGTGTAATCGACGGTCGGTTCCGCGTCGACTACACCCTGGGCGTGGGCGGGATGGGCACCGTGTACGGCGGGGTTCAGCTGTCGGTGAACCGCGACGTCGCGATCAAAGTGTTGCGCAGCGAGATCTCGAATCGCGAGGTCGCCCTCGAGCGGTTCTTCCGTGAGGCGAAGACGATCTCGCGCCTCGCGCACCCCAACATCGTGAAACTCATCGACTTCGGCCAGGACGAGGAGCGCGGCTTGCTCTATCTGGTGATGGAGTTGGTGCGGGGACAGAATCTCGGCGACCTGCTCGCCGGCGGCCGGTTGCGGACCGCTCTGGCGCTCGATGTCGTCTACCAGGTGTGTGGTGCGTTGACCGAGCCGCACGCCGAGGGCGTCATTCACCGCGACCTCAAGCCCGACAACCTGCTGCTGGTCCCGGTGTCCGACGGCACGCTGCAGGTCAAAGTGCTCGACTTCGGCATTGCACGCTTCATGGAGTCGAACACGCAGCTGACCGGCACCGGGATGATCTGCGGAACGCCGGCATACATGGCGCCCGAACAGGCCCAGAACGAGCGGCTCGACGCCCGCACCGACCTCTACGCGTTGGGGGTGATGCTCTATGAGATGCTCTCGGGCTGGCCGCCGTTCTCCGGCACATCGAGCCTCCAGGTGATGCTCAAGCACATCCAGGAGACGCCGCCGATGCTGCGCGAGTTGCTGCCCCATGCCGCGCTGCCCGAATCGATCGAAGACGTCGTCTACACGCTGATGGCCAAGGAGCGTTCGCTGCGCCCAGAGACAGCGCGCGAAGTGCGGGACAAGATCGACGCGCTCCGCATCGAGTTCGACCTCGCGCCGGTGCGGTTCAGTGCTGGTAGCGGCGGCCGCGAGCTCGACGAAATGTTCGCGCCGTACGTTCTGCCGAAGCTGCCGCGCGCCGACGGCGAGCAAAGTGGACCGACGCAGGTGCTGCGTCGCGAAACCGGCTTGCAGGCGATGGCGCCCGGCGTCGCTCCGCGCGGGATCTCCAACGATACCCAGGCCGATCCGGCGCTCGGGGTGACCGGGCCATTGAGCCCCGAGCAGAAGCGCGCGGTGATGGCCGACGGGGTCGTGAATGTGCAGACCCGCGGCGGCGGCCAGCAGGCCTGGACGCCGGGGGACCAGCGCGCCGTGCGGTCGATCAAAGACACGATGGATGGTGTCGATGCGCACGGCCTCACCGAAACATCGTCGCCCTCAACCCCGCGCCGGACGATGGTCGAGGCCGACGACTCCGATGTGATCGTCCAGGCGGTTCCGCGCACCGAAGACCAGCTCCAGCCCGCGGAGCGCCCCGCTGACGTGACGGCGACCAAAGAGCGCAAACCCGTCAGCCGATCGACGAACTATCTGCCGCTCATCGTCATCGCCGTCGTCGCGACGGCGGCGATCGGTGGCGCGACGATGCTCATCGATCAACGCCTGACCGCGATGGCGACACCTGCACCGCCGCCCGAACCGCTGCCGCTGGTCGAGGCGCCCCTCGAAGAGCCCGCCGTCGAACCCGTCGATCCGCGCAAGCTCGCTGACCTCGCCACCGCAGCCTCGTGGGCCCAACGCGGCGTCGTAGACGCGGTTCGTGTCGCCGGCGCGTCGGCCAAACCGCGCAAGGTCGAGCCCAAGCCACGGGTCCAGAAACCCGTCGAGACCAAACCTGCGGTCGCGAAGCCCCCGAGCACCGATCGCATCATCAACGAGCTCGGCCTTCGCAAGGACGACGGGTGAGCCTTCATGCAGTACCCTCGCATCGCGTCCCCTGGAGCCACGTCGTGACCCGTCTGCCGGCCGTCCTCATCTGTCTCTGCCTCGCGTTCGCGCCGATGACGGCACGCGCTGGGGAGGCGAACCTCAGTGAGGCGCAGCAACAGCAGCTCGTTCAGCTCATCGAGGCTGGCAAGCAGGCCTACGATCGCGGCGAGTTCGAGGGATCGCTCGCGAAGTTTCGGCAGGCCTACGACATCTACCAGCATCCGGACATCATCTACCGGATCGCGTTGTGTCACGAGCGGCTGGGCGAGGATCAGCAGGCGGTGAAGTTCTACCGGCAGTTTCTGTCGCTCGCCCCCGATGCGCCCGAACGACCGCGCATTGAAAAGACCATCGCGGTGATCGAGTCGCGCATCGCGAAGAGCGAGATTCGGATTACGACGAACCCGGCCGGCGCGGTTGTCTACATCGACGACGAAGCCAACGGCGCGGCCGGATACACGCCGACTGCGCTCGCCGTGAAGCCCGGCAACTACAAGCTGATCGTCAAGAAGGACGGCTTTGAGCCCGTGCGAGAACTCGTGACGGTGGGCGCCGGCCAGTCCGTGCAGGTGCGGTACCAGCTCGATCAACCGGCCCGGGGCGCCGATCCGGCCGTCGCGAAGCGCCACGGCGCCGCTCCGTCCGTCAAGTTCATCACCCTCGCGTCCCTGGGCGTTGCGGCCGGGATCACGTCGGTCGTCTTCTTCGGCCTGCACAGCGATCGCCGCGCGAAGCTCGACGAGCTCGACCAGCTCGACCGACAGGATGTGCCGCGACAGCGGTACGAGCAGCTGTCGCAGCAGAAAACCACGAACCTCGTCGTCGCGGTTTCATCGGCGGCGGTGTCGGCGTTCGCCCTGATCTGGGCCTACGGAACGTGGGTCGCCGACCGCAACGCCGCCCGCGCAAGCGTCGGCCTCGGTTGGCAGGACGGGCCCGTGGTGACTTACGGCCTGCGCTTCTGAGCCGCGCCGCGCACCGCGATCATGTCGCGAAGCTTCGCGAACTTCGCCGGTCCGATGCCTCGCACCCGCAACAAGTCCTCGGGCTTCTCGAACGCGCGCTTGTCTCGATACGCGACAATCCGAGCCGCGAGCGCCGGCCCCACGCCGGGTAAGGACACGAGCTCTGCGGGATTCGCCGTGTTGAGGTTCACGATGCCGTTCGTGCTGGCCGCGGTCCGTGCGGGCGCGCGCTCCTCGGGTTGGGGTTCGGGATCGTCGGCGAGTTCAGGCGCGGGATCCGGCGCGATCGCGACGTCGTCGGCCGCGGCGTCCGCCTCGTGCGAGGCCGTCGCCGGCGGGCAGTCCGCGGGCACGTAACGGGCGGTGACCGGCATGTCGTCAGCACATGCGGTGCCAAACATCACGAGGAACAGGGCGAGCAACTGTGAGCAAATGGTCATGGTGACCTCCGGGTTTGGAAGCACCGCATGGTGCTCCGATGGAGGCGTTATCGGCAGATCGCGCCGAGCGTTGCGAAAGCGGGCCCCGGACACGGGTTAAGCCTTTGCATTGAAAGGGAAACTTTTTATGCGCGCAAACAATGACGAGCATCGGACCTCGTTGTACGGTGTCCCAAATGATTCTGAAGGCACGGAGCTCCCCATGGACCGTCTCGTCCTCATCGCCCTGTTCGTCGCTGCTGCTGGTTGTTCCGACGCGACGGGCTCGAACGACAATTCCTCGAATTCAAACGGCACACCGAACAGCGCGAATGGCACGCCGAACAGCGCGAATGGCACGCCGAACAACGTCTCGAATCCGCGCCCGGATCTCGTCGAGTCACCGGACTGTTTCGCGGAGCCGGCGCGCGAGAACTTCACGATGGCTGAGTACGAATACACGGTCGCGACGGAGGCGCCGCTGCTGGACGCGCGAATCTCCTATGGTTCGACCTGCGGGTCGGCGATGGCCGTGGACATCGACTGGGAATCGACGTTTGCGTCCGTTGGCTTCGACGACGACGAGCTCTCCGATCCCGGTGCCGTCACGGACGCGGTCTTGCCGTTCCTGACCGCGGCGCAAGCGTTTTGCTACTCCGGAAATGGCAGCGGATACCGGGAGACCGTGTTGCGGGTCGCGTTCATCCCTACGGATACGCCGGATCGCGTGGGCCTCTGCCTCGACGACGTGACGGGCGCGCTCGTGAGCCGCTTCATGTTGACGCCCGATGAAGGGACGGCCACTCAGTGGACCGAGACCGAAGTCACCGCGTGGCTCACCGACAATCTTCCGTAGGCGTGCGGACTTGTTGGCGCTAGATTGGCGCATTCCACATTTCTAGGAGAGATCATGTTCCGACTCACGATGGTAGTCGCACTCGTCCTCGCGGCGGGATGCTCCTCGCCGCAGAAGAAGGCTCCGATGCTGGGCGAGGTCGAGCCCGACGAACAAGAGACCCCCGTTGAAGCTCCGCAAAAGGAGCCGTTGGTCGAAGCCGAGGGTTGCGCGGTCGTCGTCGAAGCGCCGGTCTCGCCGATCGCGGAGCAGCGAAACTACATGGGCGCGACCGAGCAGCTCGTCGCGATGCCGCGCCAGGACTTCTTCGCGAACTGCGGAAAGATCGATGTGACCCACAATTGGCCGTCGTTCTTCCAGTCGTCGGGTTTCGATGTCGACGAAGGCCCGAACGGGATCGCCGATGCGACGATCGCGTTCATGGAGGCGGTGCGACCGTATTGCAAGAGCCCCAACGGCAAGAAGTTTCGCGGCGTGGTCATGCAGGTCGTCTTCGCGCCCACCGAAGACCCCGATCGCGTCGGCCCGTGCCTCGACGAGAACAAGGTCCTGGTCGTGCGGCTGATGATGGAGCCCGGTAGCGATGACGTGCGTCAGAGCGACGCCGCCGAAATCACGGAGTGGTTGGGCGCGAACCTCTGAGTTGCCCCGCCACTCGACGATCGGCTAAGGTCGGCCGCCCACTGAGCGGCCGGACGTCATGTCGAAATCTCGGATCATACTCACCGGTGGTGCCGGCTTCATCGGCGCGAATCTGGTCCACTACCTGATCGATCACGCGCCCGATGTGACCGTCGCCGTCGTGGACAAGCTCACCTACGCGGGCAATCGGTCCTACATCGAGGACGCGATCGCGACCGGCCGTGTGTCGTTCTTCGAGGACGACATCGCCGACGTCGGGGCGATGCAGCGGATCTTCAGCGAGTTCGACCCGACGGGCGTGCTGCACCTCGCCGCCGAGTCGCACGTCGACCGCAGCATCACGGGACCCGCGGCGTTCATCGAATCGAACATCGTTGGGACGTTCTCCCTGCTCGAAGCAGCACGCAAGCACTGGGTCGATGGCGGCCGTGCCGGTCGTTTCCTGCATGTGTCCACCGACGAAGTGTATGGCTCGCTCGGCGCGACGGGCGCGTTCACCGAGGACACGCCCTATGACCCGTCGAGCCCGTACTCGGCGAGCAAGGCGTCCAGCGACCACCTCGTGCGCGCGTACCACCGCACCTACGACCTCGACGTGGTGATCACGAACTGCTCCAACAACTTTGGGCCGTACCAGTTCCCCGAAAAGCTGATCCCCGTGATCATCCGCAACATCCGCGATCAGCGCCCGCTGCCGGTGTATGGCGATGGCATGAACGTGCGGGACTGGCTGTACGTCGAAGACCACTGCGCCGCGATCTGGACCGCGTTTCAGGACGGCACCGCGGGACGTTCGTACAACATCGGGACCGAGAACGAGTTCGAGAACATCCGCCTCGTCGAGCTGCTCTGCGATCTGGTCGACGCGGAGCTCGGTCGCACCGGGGCACGGGACTTGATTACGTTCGTGACGGATCGGCCCGGCCACGACCGCCGCTACGCGATCGATCCGACGCGTATCCGCGAGGAGCTGGGGTGGGCACCCCAGCACAGCTTTGAAGACGCGATCGCGCACACGGTGCAATGGTATCTGAAGAACTTCGAACCGATCTGGGGAGTCTGAACATGAGAGGCGTTGTACTTGCGGGCGGCACCGGTAGCCGATTGTTCCCGCTGACCAAGGTCACCAACAAGCATCTGCTGCCGGTCGGTGACAAGCCGATGCTTCTGCACCCGATCTTCAAGCTGCGCGATGCCGGGATCACCGAGATCTGCATCGTCACGGGCACCGAGCACATGGGCGATATCGTGAACCTGCTCGGCTCGGGGCACGAGTGGGGCTGCGACTTCACGTTCCGCGTGCAGGATCAGGCGGGCGGGATTGCTGAGGCGTTGGGCTTGGTGCGGCACTTCGCGGCCGAAGGACCGATCTGCGTGATCTTGGGGGACAACATCTTCGAAGACGCGCTCGGCGATCAGGTCGAGGCGTACGACCGCCAGGGCGGCGGTGGACGCGTGCTGCTCAAACAGGTCCCCGACCCGCAGCGCTACGGCGTCGCGACGATGGACGGCGACAAAGTGACCGGCATCGTCGAAAAGCCCACCCAACCGGCGTCGGACTGGGCCGTGACCGGGATCTACTTCTACGACTCGTTTGCGTTCGAGGTCGTCGACGGCCTCGAACCCTCGGCGCGCGGCGAACTCGAGATCACGGACGTGAACAACGCGTACATCGCGCAGGGCACGATGACGTTCGGCAAGTTTCGCGGCTGGTGGACCGACGCCGGCACGTTCCCGTCGTATCATCACGCCAACCAGTTGCTCGCCGCCGCGCCGCGCGCGCCGGATCGCAGTGAGCGCCCGACCGTGCGACTGGGCACCGCCGTGGGCGTACCGCGACTCGACCTCGCCATCGTCACCCCGCCCTCGGAAGCGCTCGATCTGCTCGACGCTCCGACGTGTCGACGCCTGGCGGTGTTTCCGGTCAACCGAATCGACGAGACGCTCGTGATCGCGATGGCCGATCCGTCGAACATCGGCGTGATCGACGAGCTGCGCGAGAAGACGCACCTAAACATCGAGGTCGTCCTCGCCACGCTCGTCGACATCAACGATGCGATCCAGCGCTTCTACGTGGGGAACTAGGATGACGGCGCGCACCTTCAGCGACGGGAAGATTGAGGACGTGATCGTGCGGCCGATCAAGAAGTTCTGCGACGAGCGCGGTTGGCTCGCCGAGCTCTGGCGCACCGACAACGTCGAACCGGCGATTCGGCCGGTCATGACCTACATCTCGCAGACTGAGCCGGGGGTCGTGCGCGGTCCCCACGAGCATGTCGCGCAGACGGACTATTTTTGCTTTCTGGGGCCCGGCAACTTCAAGGTGTACCTGTGGGACAATCGGCCCGACTCCGCGACCTACGACGTTCGCCAGGCCTTCGTAGCGGGCCAAGACAACCCGTGCGTCGTCGTCGTGCCCGAGGGTGTCGCGCATGCGTACAAGAACGTGAGCTCGATTCCCGGCATCGTGATCAACTGCCCGAATCAGCTGTACGCCGGTGAGAACTACAGCGAGCCGGTGGACGAGATCCGCCACGAGATCGACCCCGCGACGCCGTTTGTCACCGACTGAAAGTTGAGCACTCGAGGCACTGATGCGCGTATTTGAGACGGCGCCACACATGGGTCGGGTCTATCTGCGGGCGTTGACCGAGCGAGGTCGGCCGCTCGACGGCGAGGTCCCCGAGATGCGATCGCGACTCGACGCCCAGACGCTCGACGAGGAGCACCTCGCCGCGTATCGGGTGGCCTGTGGTGCGCGCGCCGAGGTCCCGGTCGGCTACCCCCAACTGCTGGCGACGCGCCTGCACGTCGCGCTGCTGACGGATCCGGAGTTCCCGATTCGGGCGATGGGGATGGTGCATCCGCGCTTCTCGATCACCCAGCATCGTCCGCTGCACAGCGGTGAAGCGGTGGCGTTCGAGTCGTGGTTCGACGGCACGCGTGAGGTCCGGAACGGCATCGAGTTCGACATCCAGACCCGCGCATTCGTCGGTGACGAGCTCGTGTGGCAGAGCACCGCGGCGACGTTTCATCGTACCCATCACTCCAAAGCGCCCGAAAAACCCGCCGAAGAACCGATTACGTGGGACTCGCAGCCGTTGGTGGTGCCATCGAACGCCGGCCGGCGCTACGCGCGGGTCTCCGGCGACGCGAATCCGGTCCACCTGCATCCCCTGGTGTCGCGGCTCTTCGGATACAAACGACCCATCGCGCACGGATGGTGGCTCGTCGCGCGTTGTCTCGGCGAGCTGGGACTCGACGGACCCGACGCGCCCGCGACATTTGGCTTCGACTTCCGACGCCCGGTGTTTCTGGGCGGCAGCTACTCGCTCGGTCGCTCCGATCAGGCCTTCGCGGTGCTCGACGAGACCGGCAAAGTCCGACTCGACGGGTTCAGCGGCACGCCATGACTGCGCCATCTCCGTTTCTCACCGCGACCTGGTCGAATCTGCTGCTCTTCACCTACGCGATCGACCCGGAGATCCTGCGGCCGCGGCTCGCTGAGGGGCTCGAGCTGGACACGATCGACGGGGAGGCGTTCGTGAGCCTCGTCGCGTTCGACTTCCTGAACACGCGGGTCAAAGGGATCAGTTTTCCGGGGTTTCGAAACTTCCCCGAGATCAACCTCCGGTTCTACGTTCGCGAGCCGGCCAACGGTCGGCGCGGCGTGATGTTCGTCCGCGAGCTCGTCCCGAGCCTGGTGATCGCGTGGACAGCACAGGCGCTCTACAACGAGCCCTACGTGACCGCATCGATGAAAAGCCAGGTCGTGCGCGACGAGACGGCCCTGACCGTGCGCCACGACTGGACGTACAAAGGTCGCTCGCACGCCGTGGAGGTCGTCTCGTCCCCCGAGTTGCGTGATGCGGAGCCCGACAGCCTCGAGCACTTCTTCAAAGAGCACGAGTGGGGATACGGCAAGGCGCGGTCTGGCGCCGCCCTCGTGTACACGGTAAATCACGTGAGGTGGCCCGTTCATGACGTGGTGCGGCACACTGTCGACGTCGACTTTGCGCGGCTCTATGGTCAGGAGTTCGAGCCTTTGAATCGTGCGGAACCGATGTCGATCATGCATGCCAAGGGCTCCGCGGTCGAAGTGTACCCGCCGGCGTTCGGCTCACCGACGCCCGTGCTCAAGGAGGCGGAATGAGTATCGAAGACGCAAGGCTCGCCCAGTACCCGTTTCTCGCCGAAATGATCCAGGACACGTACTTCCCGAAATTCCTCGTCGAGAAGGGTCAGAAGATTCTGGTCACGCTGTGCGAAGAGATCGAAACGAAGCGACCCGCCGACGACGCCGCGCTATTCGAGCTGACTCACGCCGCGGTGGAGCGCTTCAACGAACTCGCCGAGGAGTTCTACGACCACGACAGCGAGATCGAGACGGCCGCGCGTGAGGCGATCGCCCGAGACGTCATGTTCATCCTCGATGTGTACGACTACGACGTCGACATCGAGGACGCGATCGCCAACCGGGACTGGTGACCGGCGACGCGGAACACTCGGGGAGGATGCGCGCGGTCGGGACCTGCCTGGCGCTCACGCTCGGGCTACTTTGCGTTGCTGAGTTCGGGACTCGTACGTTCATCGGATCGCCGTCCAACGCCGTTTTCCACCCCGTGCTCGGTTCGACGCAGCTGCCGAACCGGATGTCCGTGAACGGCCGGGCAGGCTTCTCGCGGTTCATGACCAACGCACATGGTCTGAATGATGAGGATCCTTCACCGGATGCTGCACAGCGTGTGGTCGTTCTTGGGGACTCCTTCGTGCGCGCGATCGAAGTCGACCGCGCGCAGAACTTCACGAGCCTCGTGGAGCAGCGGCTGACCGGGGTCGAGGTGATGAACACCGGCGTCGCGGGATTCAACCCGACCCTGAGCGCCGTCGCGTTTCGCGAGCTGCCCGAGAGCTACGCCGCGCAGCTCGTGGTGCTCGTGGTGAATGCTGAAGACGTGACCGACATGCAGAACGACGGGTTCGAGCTCGTTCGGGATCCGTTGGGGGCCGTGGTCGACATCACCTACGTCCGCCATCCGCCCGGTGCATTGCGGTGGAAGCTCGCGCCGATTCTGCGGCGCTCCGCGGTCGTCACGGATGTTCTTCGTCGGTTCAACGCGCCGGTTCGGGAGTTCGTGGCGCGTTTTCGCGCCGCGGCGACCTTCCGGCCCGCCGAGCCGCCGGTGAAGGTCGAGGCGCCGCCTCGGCTGAGCGATGCTGACCTCGCCGATGCCACGGAGTTCGTGATCACCGGGATCGGCGAACGAGCCGAGGTTGTCGTGCTGTTCGTCCCACTCGCGACATTTCACGCCGGGGCTCGCACAGTGTTCGACCCGCGCTCCGAGCATGCCCGCGCGGTGTTCGGTGCCGCCGCACAGCGCGCCGGCGTGCCGTTTCTCGATGCCGGGCCGGCGTTGGCGCAGGTGTATGCCGATACCGGTGAGCCGCCGGTGGGCTTTCACAACGTCACGATCGGAGTCGGCCATCTCAACGCGCACGGCCACGAGGCCGTCGCGAAGCTGCTCGCCCACGAACTCGAGCCCCGATTGCAGCGGGCCGGTCGATGATCTTTACGAGCGCGGACTTCGTGATCTTTTTCGCGATCGTGCTCGGCGCGATGGCGATCGTCCGCTCTACTCGGGGGCGCCAGGCAATCCTGCTCGTCGCGAGTTACGTCTTCTACGGCTGGTGGAATCCGTGGTTCCTGTTTCTGATCGCCGGGATCTCCACCTGGAGCTGGGTGCTCGGCGAAGCCCTGGTTCGCGCGAAGACGAACGCGATGCGTCGCGTCGCGATGTGGTTGAGCGTGACGGGATGCCTGGGGGCCCTCGCGTTCTTCAAGTACGCGAACTTCACCGTCGAAAACGTGAACCTGCTCGTCGGATCGTCGGTGTCGATCGGCGACATCCTGCTGCCCGTCGGGATCTCATTCTTCACGTTTCAGTCGCTGAGCTACAACATCGATCTGTACCGCGGGCGCATCGAACCTTGCCGCAGCCTGTGGCGGTACTTGCTGTTCGTGTCGTTCTTCCCGCAGCTCGTCGCGGGCCCGATCGTGCGTGCCTCGGAGTTCCTGCCACAGCTGGAACGCGAGATTCGCTTCACCGCGGCGAATTTCTGGATCGGCGCACAGATCTTCCTGATCGGGGCCGTTCAAAAGGTCCTCGTCGCCGATAGCGTCAGCCCGTTCGTGGACCGGATCTACCTGGAGCCGGCCCTGTACTCCGCGGGGACATTGTGGCTCGGGCTGTTTGCCTACGGCATCCAGATCTTCTGCGACTTCAGCGGGTACTCGCTGATGGCGATCGGGATCGCGCGGATCCTCGGCTTCGAGCTGCCCGAGAACTTCCGCCTGCCCTACATTTCGCGGTCGATCGCCGAGTTCTGGCGGCGCTGGCACATCACGCTGTCGTTCTGGCTGCGGGACTACCTCTACATCTCGCTGGGCGGCAATCGAGGCGGGCCGTCGAAGACGATGCGGAACCTCAAGATCACGATGCTACTCGGTGGGTTGTGGCACGGCGCGAGCTGGAACTTCGTCCTGTGGGGCGCCCTGCATGGCGGCGCTCTCGCCGTTCACCGCATCTGGCGCGGCTGGATCGAGAAGCAGAGTTTTCCGGCGCGCGTTCCCGGCGCGCTGCGCCATGGCACCGCGTGGGCGCTGACGCTGCTGTTCTCGCTGCTGGCTTGGATCCCGTTCCGAAGCCCGTCGTGGGCCACGACCCAGCTGTATCTCGAGCGCCTCGTCTTCGCCGACGGTGGCGTGATGTGGGTTCCGCCGCAGGTCGTCGTGTGTCTGGCCGCGGTCATCGTCTGGCATGTGGTCGCGGTGTTCGCTCCGCAGGGCTTGCGTTTCATGCCGACGACGCGCCCATGGGCTCCGCGACCGTTCGCCGCGATCGTGGGGATCTTGCTGCTCTTCGCGTTGTTTCTTCCGCAGTCGCGGTCGGCGTTTATCTACTTCCAGTTCTGACGAGCACGTCGGCGACGCGCTGGGCGCCTCGGCCATCGACCAGCTCACGTGCGAGCTGAGCGATTGCGGTGCGCTGCTCGGGCGGTTCGAGGGCGCGAAACGCGGTGACGAGCGTCGCGGTGTCTGTGGGGCCTTCGAGGGCGATGAGCCCGTGTCCACGCAGCCAGCGGCCGATCAGCGCCTGATTGTCCGCGACGACGACCTGGACCGCGGGGACACCGATGCAGGCGAGCTCCCACGTCGACCCGCCCGCGGCGCAAAAGGCGAGGTCGGCGTCGCGCATCAGGACAGCGGGGGAGCCGATCGCGCGGTGGATCGTCAGGGTGTACCCGCGGTCGCCGGTCGTCAGGTCGTCGCGAGCCGTAACGACATCGACGTGCCCGCTGAATGCTGCCGCGCTCAGTGCATCGAGGACTCGCGGCGTCTCGCCGGTCGGATCGGTGCCCCCCATCATGACGAATACCCGCTCGACGTGCTCCGACGGTGGGCCTCGCCGATCCCGCGCCCCGACGAAGTCGGTGCGCAGAAGCGCGTAGTTCGAGCCCAGCAGCGCCCGTGCGGCGCTGGGGTACTCGAGGTCGGTGGCATAGATGTTCGGGTTCACGACGAGATCCACGGCCGCGTCACGTGTGCCGAGGTCGTCGATCAGCACCGTGCGAGCGCTGATCCCGGCGAGCCGGTCGAGATCGATGTCATACCCGTCCACGACGACGACATCGTCGCCACCGACCTCGATGTCGGCCAGCGCTCCGGTGACGGCGTCGAACCCGCTGTTGGCGAGGAACTGATCGAGCCCCGCCCAGCGATCGGAGACGACGAAGCGAACATCATGCCCGTCGGCGACCGCCCACTGCGCGATCGCGATGCAACGCACCAGATGGCCAAGCCCGACGTCGGCACGTGTGTCGCACCAGAAGCAGATCACAGCAGCGCCTGAACCGTGGCGATGACGTGGTCGACATCGTCGTCGGCCAGGGTCGGGTACATCGGCAGTGAGATGAGTCCGCGGTAGGCCTCGAGCGTCCGCGGTGTGTCCTGTGCCGCGTAGCCCGCCTCGCGGTACGCGGACAGCGCGTTGACCGGGATGTAGTGCACCTGAACGCCGATGCCTCGTTCACGCAGCGCCTCGAAGATCGCCAGGCGCCGCTCCGCTGGCACCCGGATCGGGAACAGGTGGTAAGCGTGCGTAGCCCACTCCGCTTCGGGCGGCATGACGAGGTCTGCAGTGTTCTCGAATCCATGTCGGTATCGCGCTGCGATCTCGCGGCGCCGCGTGATCCACCGGTCGAGTTTGGCGAGCTGTGAGCTGCCGAGGGCGCACTGGAAATCGGTGATCCGGTAGTTGTAGCCCAGCTCGAAGATGTCGTACCCCCAGCCGCCGACCGGCTCGCCGCCCACCTCGGTCACGTCGCGGCGGATTCCGTGCGTCCGGAAGTCCCGCATCGCCTCGGCCAGGGCCCCGTTGTCCGTCGTCGTCGCGCCACCCTCGCCGGTCGTGATGTGCTTGACCGGATGAAACGAGAAGCACGTGATGTCGGCGAGCGATCCGACCTTGCGTCCGCGCATACTGCCGCCGAGCGCGTGGCAGCCGTCCGCGACGAGGGCGACACCTGCCTCATCGGCGACCCGACGCAAGGCGTCGTAGTCGGCCGGATGCCCGGCGTAGTCGACCGCCGTGATGACCTTGGTGTCGGGGGTGATGTGGCTGAGGACCGCATCCGGACACATCGTGAGCGTGTCGTCGATGTCCGCGAAGCGCACCGTGGCCCCGAGATAGATCGCCGCATTCGCCGTGGCGCTGAACGTCATCGACGGCACGATCACCTCGTCTCCCGGACCGACCCCTAGCGCTGCGTACGCGGCATGCAGCGCCGCGGTCCCCGAGTTCACGGCCACGGCGTGGCGCGCGCCGACGTACGCCGCGAGGTCATCTTCGAACTGTCGGACGTAGGGCCCCGTCGTGAGCCAGTCGCCCTCGAACACCGCGGACAGCGCGGCGATGTCGTTCGGCTCGATGGTCTGTCGCCCATAAGGCAGGAATCGTTGCGTCATCGGAGGCTCCCGGGTGCGTTCTCGTCGCGCACGATACGCGGCATCGCGCCTCTGGGTCGAGCTTCGAGCGCTGGCGATGTCGACGGGCCGAGATCCCGGAGCGCGCCGAGATATCGCCGGCGCAACCTGTTGTGGATGAACGTGGTTTTCGGCCCGCGTCGCGAAACTCTGCAACAACGATCGACTGGCGCCGATTACGTGGCCTCGAGATTGCCCACGCGGAGCGCACATGGACCTCCGGCATCGTCGAGGAGGACGGCGATGAGATCGTCGCGAGGAACCGGCGAGGGTGGGGCGAGACTTCTGGGCAGGTGCAGTAGTCGCGCTCACGGGTACGAGGGCGTGGGGGGAAGGTGAACGTTGGCACGTCTGGGTTGGTCGGGAACGCGGTCGTCCTGAGGCCGGGGTTCGGATAAGATGCGACACCGTGGTTCGGGCGGACGCAGCCGACGCGGTGGGGCCGCGACCGGCCGAACGACATGGAAAGGCTCACGGAACTCGTCGTGTGATTGCCGGGCCTCACTTCAGGTTGAAGTGCGCGGTCGTGCGCGGAGGATGAGATGCAGATCCCCAACTGGCTGCCCGAGGCGAAGTCGGCCGCGGTGGTGTTCACGATCGACGACATTCATCCGGCGACGTCGCGCGACGCGTATGAGGCGGGTGGTGATCTCGACGACGGTGCGCTGGGGCACGTGCGTTGGTTGTTGGACGAGCGACCGCAGGCGCATGCGACGTTGTTTACGACGCCCGATTGGCGGCAGATTTCGCCGTTTCCGACGCGCAAATTGCTGGCGAGTCTGCCGGAGTGGGGTGAGCGGTTCTACCTGGCGCCGGTGCTGCCGCGCGGGACGATGGCCGTGGAGCGGCATCCCGAGTTTGTCGCCTACCTGAACCGTCATGCGCGGATGGAAGTGGCGTTCCACGGGCTCAACCACATTCATCCCGGCCCGCGGATTCCGGTCGAGTTTCAGGAGCAGGATCGGCCGACGTGTGAACGGATGCTGACGCGCGCGCGGGGGCACTTCGATGCGGCGGGGTTGGAGTATTCGTCGGGTTTTCAGCCGCCAGGTTGGAATCTTCCCGACGCACTTACCGATGCATTGCTGGCCACGAAGTTCGACTGGGTCGCCGCGGCGCGGGACATCGTGACGCCGATCGCACAAGACGCGACGACGTCGATGAGTGGCCCGACGGGGCTTTCGCTCATCTACCCGGAACTGTTGCGCGACGGCCTGCTGCACTTCACGTCGAACTTTCAGGCGACGAGCGACTTCGAGCGCGCGTTCGAGATCATCGACCTCGGCGGTGTCGTGGCGATCAAGGGTCACATCGTCAAGAACGCGTTGGGTCACGTGGCGCTCGACGGCGTCGATCGCGAGTACATGGAGCTGCTCGTCCGGTTGTTCGACGCGCTCGACGAGCGCTATGGCGACGCGATCTGGTGGACGTCGATGGGGCAGATCTCGGAGTTCGTGCAGGGAGAGGCATCGTGAGCGTGACCGTCGAGATCAATCCGCCCGACAGCGAGTCGCTGTATCTGGAGTCGCTCAACGCGTGTTTCGGCCACTGGGGCGATGAGGCGATGTTTCGGTGGGCGTTCGGTCGTACCGCCGGCAGCCACAGCTCGGACCGCATGCTGCTTCGGGACGAAACGGGGACGTTGCTGGCGGGCTCCGCGGTGTCGTATCGGCGAGTGCGCGGGGCCGGGCACGAGTTCGACGTCGGGATCATGACCGGGTCGTGGACCCTACCGCCCGCGCGCGGTCAGGGCTGCTTCACGCGCATCATCGAGGAGTCGCGCCTGCTGTCCGAGCACCACGGTTGTGCGCTGCTACTGGCGTTCGTGACGTGGGACAACGCCAGCCGCCGGCGGCTCGAAGACGCGGGTTCGCGGATGATCGGGTCGCGGTACATTTTCACGAGCGACACCAAGACCGCGGTGGGATCGCTCGAGATCCGTGAGTTGGACGCGATCCCCGACGAGTTGTGGGGAGCTGTCGAAGCGTCGCGCGGTCCAGCGTTTCACTTCTGCTACCCGGCTCGCGCCGACTTCGTCGGTCAGTGCGTCCAGCGCCCGCACCCGGTCGAAGCCCTGGCGGTGGGCAGCGCCACGGTCCTGGTCGAGCGTGCCGGCTCCACGGACCGTATCAGCGTCGCGGATCTCGGTTCGGAGTCGGTCGAGCACGTCTTTACCAGCGTTGCCGCGCGTGCGCATGGTGGCGGTCGGCGCTTCTTCGGGTTCGCGATGGGGGAACACGACTTCGCGGGGCTCGAGTGCAAGGAGGGTTTCCTCACGGCACTGGTCGCTGACTCCACGGCGCTCGGAGACACGACGCTCGCCGATCTGTCGACCTGGCACATCGATTCGGGCGACCGGATGTAGCCGCAGGCTATTTGATCCGGCGAGTCGGAACACCGACGTTCGTCGTGTCGTGTTTGACGTCTTCAATCACGGTCGATCCGGCGCCCACGATCGCGCCGTGACCGATGACGCACCCTTGAATGACGGTCGCGCCCGCGCCGATCCAGACGCGCTCCTGCAGCTGCACGTTTCCGGACAGCGTGGCGTTCGGTGAGACATGGCAGCCGTCGGCGACCACACAATCGTGCTCGACGACGCAGGCGCTGTTCAGGATCACCGCCCGTCCGATCGTCGCGTCGGCGTTGATGACGACGCGCGGCATCACCACCGTCGCTTCGCCGATCGTGACGCTCGGGCTGACTTCGGCGGACGGATGCACGAACGACGGTAGTGCGACTCGACCGTTCAACGCGACGAGCGTGGCGAGCCGCACGTAGTTGTCGCCGATCGCGATCGCGACGGCGTCGAAGTCGTCGTCCTCGTGGTCGTCGAGGGTCTGCCAAAACGCGGGTTCGTCGTACACGATGACGGCTCCACCAGGCTCCGCGACGTCGCCGAACCGTGCATCATCGCGTTCGACGAATCCGACCACCGTGTGCCCCGTCGCGCGCACGACATCCGCGACGACCTTCCCGTGTCCGCCGGCGCCCCAGATCAGTACTCGCATCGGGTCTCCAGTCGCTTCATGTTGGCGTCGGCAGTGCGGGGGCCTTCTTTGCTCGCGGCAAAGGCAGCAGTGCGACGAGGGTCACGGCGTAGAACAGCATCACCGGCGACCGGTAGCGCGACAGCGACCCCAGGTTGGGTGCCGCGAGGCCGACGGCGGCGGCGAAGATGAGGACGAACGAGATCGAGAACACCAGAAACGGCGATGCCGCCACGATGCGCGCCAACGATCGCGCGCGGCGCCGATAGAGCACGAGGAGCAGAAGCAAGGTCGTGGCCGTCGTCTCGAGGCTCGTCACGAAGCTCGTCGCATTGTGGACTTCGAAGATCAGCGGGCGAAACAGGGCCGAGAATAAGGCGATGGGGAGGTTTTGCACCTGCCCCGCGGCGCCTTGTTGGGTGTACGCGATCGCGGAGCCACCCTCGTTGCGCGAGAAGAGATCCTGAAGGTTGGCGGCCTCCTCCGCGACGTTCTCGATGGAGTACCGTGGGTAGCGCTCCGTGAGGTCGTTGAGGACCAAGATCGCGAACGCACCGACCACGAGCATCGTGAGGCCGCGCCGCAGCAGGTCTTGGGAGGTCCCGCCGGTTCCGCGTCGATGCCAGTAGACCCACGCGCCCGACGAGATCACGAGGGGGTACAGCATGAACGCTCGCACGGTACTCAGGATCGGGATCGCCACCAGACACGCCGCGACGCCGCGTAGTCGGTTGTCGGTGAAAAACACGGCGTGGATCCCCCAGAACGCCCACCCGAGCGCCCCCAGAGCGACGGCCTCTTTGAGCACGCCGCTCGTCCAGAACACCACGGACGGAACCAGAAACACGGCGATCTGAACACGGTAGAGGTACTCGCGCGGGAAGATCGTCCGCAGGACCCGGTAGATCGCGTACTGCCCGGAGAACGCCCACGTCCCGAAGATCATGCACAGCGTGATGATCGATCCGCCGGTGAACACCGACACGAGGCCCGAGAGCCCGATCATGGTCGCCGTCGACCCCCAGTACACCGGGAAGGGGAAGCTCGCGGTGTCACCCGCGAGCAGCAATGCCACGCGCGGCGCCCAGGTCCCGAAGTCCTCCATCAGCAGCTGGGCCACCTGACGCCCCGCTCCCGAATAGAGCAGGATGTCGCCGCCGCCGTAGAAGTAGGTCGTGACAATGACCTGGGCGAAGGCGCTCACCAGATGCGCGGCGAAGCCCATCCAGACAATCTGACGCTCGATCTCGCGCATCTTGGCCGTCGCGCGCGAGACCAAGAGCCCGCTCAGCACCAGCAACAGCGATAGTGAGACGAACGTAGTCACAGGGAGGCGATCCGGCCGCTAGTCGAGGCGTCGAGCGCGAACCACGGCCGCGCGATAGCCGTCACCATACGCTACGGAGCCGGCAAAAGTCACATCGGCGCCCGCCTCGCTCAACCACCGCGCCACCGTCGATACGCGCTGGGGGTCATCGTATCGCGGGGAGAACATGTCGAGGGTATCGAGCACCACCCACTCCCGCAGCTCCTTGCGCGACAGCTCTTGGGGCAGCGTCGTCAAATCGACGATCGGCAGAAAGCGATTCGTGATCCGGCCCACGCCGACCGAGGAGAACAGCTTCGCGGCCGCAATCAGCGGGTCGGCGGTGCGATCGATGAGCGTGTGCAACGTCGAGGCCGGCATGCGGCGCGTGACGGGTCGCAGCATGTACTTCGCCTGGATCTTGCTCCACCAGCCGCGAATCTCGTAGAAGTCGACGACGAGCTCGCCGCCGGGGCGAACCATCTCGAACAGGCACTGCAGCGACTTGCGAAAGTCGGGGGTGTGCTGGAGCACGCCGAGGCAGAACACCCGATCGAAGCTCTGCGGCGCGAACGGCATCTCGTAGATGCTCGCCTGAAACAGCTGGAGTCGGTCGTGCGGCCCGTTGCTGCGGTAGTTGGCCGCCACGGCATTGGAGTAGTCGACGCTACACAGGTTGGCCTCGGTGTGCTGCAGCACGATCTCGGTGAATCGCCCGGCGCCAGAGCCCACTTCGAGCACATCCTTGTCGGCGAGGCTGTCCGCGGACCAGTTCGTCTCGGCGAAGAAACGGTCACGCGACAGCGAGACCCCCGATTGCGAGTCGAGCTGCGTCGAATCGAATTCGTTCCACTGAAAGCCGAAGTTGTCGGTGTAGTTCGCGCCCAGAACCACACGGCACGCACCGTCGACGAGCGGGTACACGGTGCGGTCACCGTCGCATAGCCCGTCGTCGGTCAACTCGAGGGCCTTCCCCGTCTGGGGATCAACGAAGGGTATGGTCATGCTCTCTCCTCCACTCTCGCTCGACGAATTTGGACCACGCGGCGGCGGGCGTCGGGGCCTGCGGGAGATTCGGCGGCATCCCGACTCCGAAGCCCTTCTTGCCCAACGACGCGAGATCGCCGCCGATTCGTCGGCGCACGGCGTCCCGCAGGATTTTCTTGAACTCGCCGCCCCCGAACTTGAACGGCGCCGGTAACGAGCTCGCGAAGTGCACGATGCGGTGGTCGAGCAGCGGTGACCTCGCCTCCAGCGAGTAGGCCATCGTGGCTCGATCCACTTTCACGAGCACGTCGTCCCGCATGAACGTGACCATGTCGACCGCCGCGAGGCGCTCCGGCAGCGTACGGTCGGCGAGCCCGTCCCAGCCATACTGCGGGTACCACTGCTGGGCGAGGTCGACGAGACAGCTCGTGCCGAGCACCGCGCGATCGCGCTCGTCGAGGTGCCCCTTCTGCCACATCGCCTTGAACGGGTCGTACAGCTGCTCGACGCGCTTGCTGCGCAGCAGTTCGCCCAGGATCAGCTGCTTGATCTCGAGGTTGTCGGTGTTCAGTCCCATCGCGGACACCGCGGCGCCGAGCAGTCGTCGCCCGACCGCAGTTTCCATCGCGGCGGCGGTTGGCCGGCGAAACGGCGGGAGTGGCGCGATGAGGCGGCGCCAGCGCACGAGCTTTTCCGGATAGCCGAACCACGGGTAGCCGAGGAACAGTTCGTCGCCGCCATCGCCCGTCAGCACGACTTTGACGTGCTTGCGCGCTTGCTCGGAGACCGCGAGGGTCGGGATCTGCGAGCTATCCGCCAGCGGCTCGTCGTAGTGGTGCGTGATCAGCGCGATCTGGCGCTCGAAATCGGCGTTCGTGATCTGCAAGACCTCGATGTCGATCCCAAGGCGACGCGCGGTGTCGCGCGCCACGGCGGATTCATCGTACGCCTGATCGTCGGTCCCGACGGTGTAGGCGGTGATGCCCCCTTGATGGACCGCACAGACACTGGCGACGACGAGGCTCGAGTCGATCCCGCCGGACAGGAATGCGCCGACGGGCACATCGGCGTCGAGCCGAATTCTCGTCGCGTCGTCCACGAGCTCTCCGAGCTGGTCCAGCGCGTCGTCGTAGCTGCCGGTGAACGGGTTCGCGTAGCCCGCCAGCGGATCCCAGAACGCGGTCGATTTCGTGCGCAGGCGATCGGCGGCGAGGTCCACCGTGGCCCACGAACCGGCCTCCAGCTTGCGGCACTCGCGATACGCGGTCATTCGCGCCGGGAAGTAGCCCATCCAGCGAAAGTAGGCGAACGCGTCCTCGTCGATGGTCAGCTCGAGCCCGAGCGCCCGGAACGCCTTGAGTTCTGACGCGAAGGCGAGGATGCGGTCCGTCTCGTAGACGTAGAGCGGTTTCTTACCGACGCGGTCGCGTCCCAGAATCAGGCGGCGCTTCGATGGCTCCAGTAGTCCGAACGCGAACATGCCGTTGAGCTCGCGCAGGAACTCGGGGCCCTCATCCGCCAAGCCCCGCAGTAGGACCTCCGTGTCGGTGCTCGATGCGAATATGTGGCCATCCATCCGGCGGCGGAGGTCGCGGTGGTTGTAGATCTCGCCGTTGAACACGATCGTCGCATCGGCGGCCGACATCGGCTGATGACCGGCGTGGCTGAGATCGACGATCGACAGCCGCGTGTGACCGAGCCAGATCTCGTGAGATCCGACGTGCTGAACCTCGGCACCGGAGTCGTCCGGACCGCGATGGGCCAGCGTCGCCACGGCGCGTTCGACCGCGTCCCGACTAAAGCGCCCCGGTTCGCTGATCACGCCAAAGATTCCACACATCGTCGTCATTCCGTGCAGGCATGCGGCTCTGCGTCATACCAGTTGGGGCGTGGCAGTGCTACCTACGGCCTTCGTTCGCGAAAGTCGCCCAGGTCTGTTCGTCGACCCACGGCAGCATCGGGTGCAGCGCGCTACCTCGGTGCTCGATGAAGAGTTCGATGCCCCGGGGATCAAGCACCTGCCGGCAGAGTTCATGGACGACCACGTCGATGCCCACGCTCATCCGCTGGGGTAGCAGCGTGGCGTGGGTCGCGCCGGCTGGGGAGCTCTGGAAGCCCTCGAAGCCCGGGTACAGCGCCTCGTCCTGATAGAAGTAGCCCGGTGTGGATAAGTCGATGCCGCACAACACAATCTTCCGGTACCCCATCCGTACGGCGAGGGAGATTAGAAACGACAGCGTGCCGACGAACTTGAACACGCGTCGGATGTGCGCGGCCTCGTCCCACAGACCGATCGAGTTCAACCACCCGACAGCGCGCTTCAGTTCGACGGGCGTGCGCGCGAGGACTCCCGTGGTTTGCAGCGCGTACAGGTTCTCGCGGAAGTGCGCCGGCAATCGCTCGAGCAGCTCCACGCGCGGCGGTTCGAGGTCCGTGACAATCTTGGGGACCGACGCGTAGTCGGGGCGCTCGTGGGCCCGCGCGACGAAGACCTCCGCCACCTGCACGCTGAGCGGTAGCGTGAGGTCCATCGCTTCGAAGGTGTAGAGCGTGGGCCGGAAGTCGTGGAGGTGCCACAGGTTGAAACCGAACGAGTCGTGTTGGGCGACGATGTCCCATTTGTCCGCGGTGATGCGATTGACCGACGCGCCGCTGCCGAGGATGAACAGCGTGTCGCTGTTCTTGAGCGTCGAGATGTCGAGATCGACGAGCGACGGCAGCGGCATCCGTTCCAGCGAGCGGCGCATCGCGACGGCCCGTCGACGCCCGTAGAACGGCAGGTAACCGGCGAGCAACGCCTGGTGCGGCACGTGATTTTCGATCAGCCGTTTGGCGGCGCGGATCATTTGCTTGCGACTCCCTGTCGGTACGCTCGCCAGCCATCGTGCCCGACGACGGCGATCGTGGCGATGCTCGCCGCGGTCCCGATGGCCAGCAGACCCCAGATCGACAGATCCAGCGCGTCTCGAAAGACCACTGCGGCGACCGTGCCGGCGAAGAGCGCGAGAACGAGCGGCAGACGGTACGTGTAGCGGATCAACATCAGGCGTTGCGCGAGGACGAACACGACGGCTGCCTCGACCAGGTACGACAGCACCGTGGCCCAGGCGGCTCCCTCGACACCGTAATCCGGAACCCAGAGCGCGTTCAACACCACGTTCAGAACCGCAGCGATGATCGTCACCATCGCGAGCATCGAGGTGCGCCCGCTGCGCAGCACCGCGAGGTGAAACACCGCGAAGCAGCCGTGCAGCAACAGGCCCGCGATCACGATCGGCACCACCGGCGCGGCGCTCACGTACCTCGCGTCGACGATCCACGCCACGACGTCCGCCGAGACGACGGTACCCAGACAACCGGCGACGACGAGGACCCCGACAAGCCCCTCACCGACCCGCGCGAGGCGCTGTCCGCCGTCGTCGGTGTTCGCCAATCGATAGAACAGCGGTGTCCACGCGAGCAGGATGCTGGAGCTCACGACCGTCATGACGCCGGCCAGGGCGTAGGCCAGCGAGTAGAGACCGACGTCCTCGGTCGTGCGGTAGTGCTCGATGAAGAACCGGTCCGCTGCAGTGAGCACGAGTGCGATGAGCTGGTGCGGAACCAGGGGCCACGAGAACTTGAGTGCCTTGACGAAGCGGCGCCACACGAACAGCGATGGACGGTAGTACCGCCGAAACATCGTGCCCACGGCGAGTGTCACGGCGCCAAGGCCCAGCGCTTTGCCGGCCAACATCCCGAACGACCCCTGTCTCAGTCCGACCACGAACACCAGCACGACCGCAGTGACGAGCAAGAACTGCCCGAACGAGATCGCCACATACCGGCTGGACTGCTCCTTCATTTGCAGATGCGCGAGGTGCAGCTCCAGCAGTCCTCGTGCGGCCGCCGCCGCGATCGCGAGGTCGACGAACGGGTAGAAGGGGACCGTAAATTCGGGCCACAACGTGCCGACGACGGCCGGGCCGACCAGCATCGACAGTCCGCCGAGGCCCACCAGCAGCACCGCGGTGCCGATCACCAGTGTCGCGACGAATTCGTCGCGCTCGCCCTCCGCCAAATCGTGGAAGTCGTTGCGCAGCGCCGCTGGCAGGCTCAACCCGAACAGCGTCAGCAGCACCGCGGCGATCGTCTCGGCGAGACTCACGATCCCGTACTCGGTGGGGCTCAGGAAGGCGGTGTAGATGGGGATGAGCAGAAACGCGATGCCGCGCTGCGCGAGCGTCGCAAGGCCGTACTTGGCGCTGCCGCTGAACAGTCGCCCGACGAGCGCGCGCCAGTGGAGCTCGGCGCTCTCGGATTCGCTCGGCGTGGGCGGCTCAGTCACGAGATGTCAGGTCGTATCGGTGTAGTGTTTGTGCGCAACGTGGCGGTTGATATCGCGCAGCTCGGGGTGCGCATCAACGTGATTCTTGATCTCTTTCCACGGCGCATCGTCGGGAAGCGACTCGAAGATCGACCGCACGAAGCGCAAGTCGTCCGCCGTATCGACCGTCCAGCGGTAGTCGCCCGCGGCGAGGTCGCTGCGCAGGTGCCCGACCCGCGCGTCGGTGCTGCCATCGTAGAACGCTGGGGTGACGTGTTGGCGCTGGTAGGGCTCGATCGCGGTTTGGGCGATCGCGACGAGGCTCATGGCCGAGAACACTTCGGCGTCGAGCCCGATCGGAAACGTGCGATCGTCGGGCAGACGGTTGGCCACGTAGTCGAAGTCGCCGTCTAGATACATGCGAATGCAGTCGTCGACGACGTCCGGATCGACGAGTGGACAATCCGAGGTCACGCGCACGACGAGCTCCGCATTCGACTGGTGGGCCGCCGCGACGAACCGGTCGAGCACATCGTCGAGGGAGCCGCGCACCACGCGCACCTGGCGTTGTTCGCAGAACGCGACGAGCTCATCGTCGTCGGACGCGACAGACGTGGCGACGACGACCTCGTCGATGAGCGTCGCGCGGCGCAAGCGTGCGATCACGCGATCGAGCATCGGATTGCCCGCGATATCGAGCAGCACCTTGCGCGGCAGGCGGCTCGACGACAACCTCGCCTGCACGATTGCGACGACGCGAGGTTTGTCAGTCGGAGCGGACATGATTCCACTGGATCGGTGTGCCGCGCGGAATTACGCACGCCGCGTGGCGACCGATGACCTCGTCGTAGTGCAGCGGTGCGAGCCCGTCCGACGGGCGCAGCACCTTGACGTTGTCCGGGGTCAGCGCGTCGCCCGCCGCAATGTCCGTCACCGCGAACAGGGAGCGACGGAACTTCAAACTCGTGATCTGCTTTTCGGTCGGCCGATACATGACCTCGCCGAGCGCGGCCTCCGCGGTGCGGATGCCGTCGACCATCGCGCGGAACTCGTGCGGCTCCAGCGAAAAGCTGCTGTCGGGGCCCGGCAGATCGCGGGAGGTCGTGAAGTGCTTCTCCACCAGACACGCGCCCAAGGCACGGGCAGCGATCGGCACTGCGATCCCCATCGTGTGGTCCGACAGCCCCGCGGGGACGCCGAACGTCTTCGACAGGTGTGGGATCGTGCGAATGTTGGCCTCCGCTGCGGGCGCGGGGTAGGCGCTCGTGCACTTCAGCAGCACGATCTGGTCGTTGCCGGCGGCGCGGATCGTGGCCACCGACGTCTCGATTTCACCGAGCGTCGCCATGCCCGTCGACATGATGATCGGCTTGCCCGTCGCGGCGATCTTCTTCAGCAGCGGCAGGTGCGTCATCTCGAAGGACGCGATCTTGTGACACGGCACGTCCAGCGCTTCGAGGAAGTCGACGGCGGTGTCGTCAAACGGCGTCGAGAACAAGTCCATGCCCAGCGACTCGGCGTGCGCCTTGAGGTCGGCGTGCCACTCCCACGGCGTAAACGCTTCGCCGTAGAGGTCGAACAGCGTGCGACCGTCCCACAGCGTGCCGCCCGCGATCCGAAAATGGGGCAGGTCGGAATCCAGCGTGATCGTGTCTGGCCGGTACGTCTGCAGCTTGCAGGCGTCGGCGCCGGCTTCGGCCGCCGCGTCGATGATTCGACGCGCCTGATCGAAGTCCTGGTTATGGTTCGCGGACATCTCCGCCACGATGTAGCAGGGGGCGCCGTCACCGACGGTACGTCCCGCAATTTCAATCGTCTTCACGTGTGCGCTCCCAGTGGTACTCATTCAGTTCGAGGTCATCCTGTTTGATGCTGCGCTGTAGCGCGAATCCCGCGCGCTCGAACGCTAGCATACTCGGTGCGTTGTCGGGTCGAACCAGCGCGATGATGCGCCCGGCGAGGCCCGTGTCGGCCAGCGCGTGGCATGCGCGATCGATGAGCTTCGTGCCGAGTCCGCGGCCGCGATAGGCGGCCTGCAGTGCCACCGAGATCGTCGCAGCATCACCGTCGACATCGAACCGGACGACCCCCGCTGGCTCGCTGGCGACCTCGACGATCCACAGGTAGCGGGTCGACCGCTCGAGTGCATCGGAGAACCAAGCCTGATGCGACTCCCAGGGGATCGGGTCCGTGGAAATCGATTGGGCGCGAACGGTGGGATCGTTGTTCACGTCCCAGACGAAGCGCGCATCGTCCGGCCGGGCAGGCCGAAAGCGGACGTCATCGGCCATTCGCGAGTTTCTCGAACGGCTCGATGATCGTGCGCAGTTGCTCGGTCGTAAGCCACGCGGCATTGGTTTCCGAGGAGTAGCGGAACCCGGTTTCGCACGGCGTGCCGCCGTTGTCGCCGCGTTGCCACCACGTGAACTCAGGCAGGATCGCGTAGTAGCCGTCGTGCTCCACGGTGTGGCGCGCGTCGTCCTCGGAGATCATGACCTCGTGCAGCTTTTCGCCAGGTCGGATGCCGACGTCGTCGAGCTCGCAATCCGGTCCGATCGCTCGCGCGAGGTCCACGATGCGCATGCTCGCGATCTTGGGCACGAACAGCTCGCCGCCGTGCATGCGCTCCAGTGAGTCGAGCACGAAATCAGCGCCCTGCTGCAGCGTGATCCAGAAGCGCGTCATCTCCATGTGCGTGATCGGCAGGCGACCGCTCTCGCGTTGCTTGATGAAGAACGGCACGACGCTGCCGCGGCTGCCGACCACGTTGCCGTAGCGAACGACGGCGAATCGCGTG
Source organism: Bradymonadaceae bacterium (assembly GCA_041601915.1). GTDB lineage: Bacteria > Myxococcota_A > Bradymonadia > Bradymonadales > Bradymonadaceae > JBFIHF01. The sequence goes on along the minus strand of JBFIHF010000025.1, from coordinate 5,540 downwards.
TTGGTGCTGCCCACGTAGGCGTTGCCCGCGATGAACAGCTTGTCGCTGCACAGCTTCGTGGCCCCATACAAGTTGATCGGATTGCAGGCCTTGTCCGTGGACAGGGCAATCACGCGCTCGACACCGCGGTCGATCGCGGCGTCGATCACGTTTTGCGCACCGTGCACGTTCGTCTTGATCGCTTCGAACGGGTTGTACTCGCACGCCCCGACCTGCTTGAGCGCGGCGGCGTGAACGACGATGTCGACCCCGTTGAAGGCGCGACGCAGGCGCTCGGCATCGCGCACATCGCCGATGAAGAAGCGCAGCTCGGGCCGGTCGCGAAACTCCGGCATGTTCGCCATCTCGAACTGCTTGAGCTCATCGCGGCTGAACACGATGACGCGGCGCGGTTTGTGCTGCTCGAGGACCGTTCGGATGAACTGCTTGCCGAACGAGCCAGTGCCACCCGTCACGAGAATCGATTTGTCCTTCAGTAATTCCATCACTCATCCGTCGCTCAGCGAGCCACCTTATACCGGGACAATTCCCGGCCTTCCACCTTGCGGATTGCACCCGGCTAGTAGGGCCGGGCCACGCGAACGAACTTCGTCACGCGATTCTTGCTGCCGGAGTCGCTGACCCAGACGGTGGCGGCGCGATACGGGGCGGGCAACACCGCGATACCAAACGGGCTGTCGAGGCTCGCGATGTTCGGTGTGACGACGGAGACGTCGAATGCCGTCTGTCCCAGCAGACGATCGGCGGGGACGAAGTCGCCCGTTGGCACCGTGTCATAGACCAGCACGCGGTGGTTGCCTCGATCGACGACGTAGAAGTTCGTGCCGTCGTGGGCGAGGCGCACGGGGTTGGAGAAGAGCGCGGCCGAAGCGAGGTTGTCGTCGTCGAGCGGCGCGCGCGACGTGAAATCGGGCTGGCCGAGGACCTGGTCGGCTTCGGCGCCGGTCTCCGCGTCGACATCGAATCCGAGCACCCGATGGTTGAGGGTGTCGACGACGTAGAGGCGCTCGCCGATGACGAGCGTGTCCGTCGGGCCGGCGCAGGTGTCGGCGCTCGGGCCCGCGTTGCCCCGATTGGGGCGGTTCTGGGTCGGGGCGCTCTGGCAGAGCACGCGGCTCGCCGAGGTGCCCGTGGCGGTCGGGATCGTGTCGTAGACGAGGACACGACTGTTGCCGGTGTCCGCCACGTAGAGGCTGGCACCGTGCACGAGCACGCCCTCGGGCGCCAACATCGTGTCGATGCCGGCAGACGTCGCGCCGCGCCCCGCGTTGGGCAAGCCGACGGTCGCGCTGGGCTGTCCGACGACGACGTCCGGCGGCGTGTCGCCGCTGGTGGGTTGGGCGTTCCAGATCAGCACGCGGTGATTGTCGCGGTCCGCGACGACGAGCATGTTGCCATCCGTCCAGACGTCCGACGGGCGACTCATCGACCACGGCTGCGGGGCCGCGAATCCCGCGTTCGCCCGCCCGCCGCCTCGATCGCTCTGGCCGACGATCTGCTCCAGCTCGCCCCCGCGGAACACGACGACGCGGTGTTGCTCGCGATCGGCGACCCAGACCCCGTCTTTGGTGACGGCGAGGCCCGCGGGACCGTCGAGGCGATTGAACGCGGGAGCGCTGCCGTTGATACCGTTTCGGTCGAAGAGCGTCTGCCCGAACACCGCGCTCCCCGCGGTGCCGTCGGTCACCAGCAATCGATGGTTCTTGGTGTCCGCGACGAGCAACGCGCCGGAACCCGTGATCGCCACGCCCTCCGCGCCGTTCACCGCGGCTTCATTGAGCCCGCCGGCGTTCGCGGCCCGCGTGTCGAAGCCCGCTTGTGCGAACGCCGCTGACGCGGCCATGCCAGACGAGAACGGCCCCTCGAAGCGCATCACGCGGTGATTGCTGCTGTCCGCGACGTGCAGCGCGTCGCCGTCAGCGGCCAGCCCGTAGGGTCGCCGCAACGTCGCGGCCGATGGGACGCGGCTCGCCTCGGGTGTCGGGTAGCCGCCGTTGAAGCCGCCAATCCAGTTCGGCAACGGGTCCGACGTGAAGTCGGGGCGTCCCAGCACCACGGCGGCCGCAGGATCGTCGGCTTCCGTGTCGAACAGCAGCACGCGGTTGTTCTCCGAGTCCGACACCGCGATTCGGCCATCGGCGAGCGCTGTCACATCGACGGGGCGCGCGAACGAACTCGCCGAGCGGGCGTACCAGCCGAGGCCGCGGTTGGGGTCGTTGGCTTCGAAATCGGGCTGACCGATCACCGAGTCCGCAAGCGCTCCGGTCGTCGTCGGCAGCGTGTCGTAGACCAGCACGCGGTGGTTGAACGTGTCCGCGACCAGCAGCCGTCCGTCGAAGAAGACGCCGGACGGAAAGTGCATCGAGCCCGCGTCGGCGTCGAAATCGCCATCGCCGTCCACGTCGCCGATTCCGCCGTTCTGGCCGGTGGCGTTGGCCGTCGCTTGGCCGAGCACGACATCCGCCGGAGTCCCATCGATCGTGGGAAGCTGATTCCAGATCAGCACGCGGTGGTTCGCGGTGTCGGCCACGATGACGCGTGCTCCGTCGGTGAACACACCGGTGGGCAGGTTCATCGTGCTCGCACCGGCCGATCGCCAGTCGAGGTTCGGCATGTACGACTCGCCGTCGGGCTGGCCGAGGACGACGACGTCGTTCGGGGCGCCCGGGGGGCCGCGCAACACCAGGACGCGGCTGTTCGCGCGGTCGGCGACGACGGTCACGTCACCGGCCGATGAAACGCCGGCCGGCTGGGCCAGCGTACGCCTCGAGATGCCGCGAAAGTCGGTCTTCAGGTCGTTGGTGGCCGAGGTCGGCTGCCCGATCACGAGATCGGCCTGCGTGAAATCCACCGACGGCAACGTCGTCCAGATCAACAGCCGCGGCCCATCGGCGACGGCCATCTGCTGCGCGTTCGACCAGACGTGCCCATCGGGCGACTGCGAGCCGAACGTGGCGGACGTGAGCCGCTCGAACGGCGTGCCGAGCACTTCGTCGGGTCGCCCCAGCGTGAACGCCGCGATCGAGTCGTCGACGCCCGGAAAGCTGTTCCAGACGCTGACGCGATAACCGTTGCGCAGTGCGATGCCGTCGCCTGGACCGAACGGCGTGATCGCCCCGGGGTTGTTGTACGAGTCGGCCATCACGCGGGATCCGCTCCCGGAGTAGCCGACCAGGTACGTCTCGGCGGGGTTATTCTGCGTCGGGAACCCGTCGAGGACGCGGATGCAGTTGCACGCGAACGTCGAAACGAACGCCGTGCGAACACCGTCGTGGTAGACGCCGCGGGCCCGGAACACGTTGAGCGCACCGGCGCTCTGCGTGCCGCCGGTGAACGCGGCCTGGCCGACGACGAGGTCTGCCGGTTGGTTGTTGATCACCGGAAACGAGTTCCACACGAGGAACCGGTGGTTGAACGCGTCGGCGACGATCATCCGCGTCCCGTCGGACCAGATCTCGTCGGGCACGTACATCGTGTCTGCGCCAGGGCCGCGGCCCTTGTTCAGCTGCTTCGAGGTGAAGTCGTCCTGGCCCAGGACGAGGTCTGCCGACGCGAAGTTCTGCGTCGGGACCTGATTCCAGATCAGCACCCGGTGGCCCTCGGAGATCGCGAGCTTCGTGCCGTCGGACCAGATCCCGTTCACGCCGTTGGAGAAGTTCGACGCCGACGTAAACTGCGGATCGCTCGCGAGGTCCGGTCGACCCAGGACCACGTCGGGGGGCTGCGTCGGATCCGTCGGGATCCCGCCGTTCCAGATCAGGACCCGGGGCCCGTTGGCTGCGTAGAATCGTTCACCATCGTGGAACGAGGCGCCGAAAGAGTACCGCGACAGGTTGCGCGCGTACGAGGCGGGGTCGTTGACGTCGAATGCGTCGATCCCGAGCTCTGCGTCGACGTTCGGGAACGCTGGCAACGCGGACACCGCCACCTCGATCGGCTGGTCGATGGTGAACACGAGCTCGTTGCGTTCGATATCGTGGGCGGCCTCGGCGGCCCGGAACTCCGGCGCGAGCTCGGCGCCGAGCAGTTCGCCCTCGAAGAAGTCCGCCGGGATATCGGCATCGGTGTACCGGATCGCCAGTGTGAACGCCGCCGTAGGCACCGCATCAAACTCGCCGAGGATACAGGTGCGTGCCCCGAGGATGTCGTCGGCCACGGCCCGCGGAGCCTCGCCTTCGGTGAGGTCGATGTGCGTCATCGCCTCGAAGATGCCCGGTTCGACGGTCACGCGGCAGAACGTCGTCCGGCAGAAGCCCCCGGCCGGACCGATATCGCAGTCTGCCCCCACTACGGGGGGCAGATCCGGTGCGTCGCCGTCCGCGGACCCCAGATCGGGTGCATCGCGACATCCGTCACAGACGTCCTCGTCGCGTGGTGTCGTGCCGGGGTCGCCGCAGCCGTCACACGCCGAGAGCGCCACGAGGGCCGCGATGAGTGCTATGAATCGGATGGCGATGGCGTCCTCGAAACGCAGAATCCGAGGGATGTTAGCAAGGTTCGCATCGCGTTAACACGCGGCGACCCGACGAAAGATGTCGAGGTAGCGATCCAGCACGCTGTGGATCGAGTACTCGGCCACCGCTCGCTCGCGTCCGGCCGCACCAAACCTCGCGCGCAGGTCCGGATCCCGGACGAGTTCCAGCAACGCGTCCGTCCAATCGAAGCCCTCGAGGCCGTACCCGAGCTCGGTGTCGTGCATGACCTCGACGTTGGCGCCGACCGCCGACACGACGACCGGCGCGCCCACGGCCATGTACTGGATCATCTTGAACGCGCACTTCCCGCGGCTGACCTCGGTGTCCTCGAGCGGCATCAGCCCGACGTCGAAGGACTGCAGCAGCGCGATCTCCGAGTCGGGGGACCAGCGGATCTGCTCCACCCGATCGAGGTCGGCGAGCGGCTTGAACGTGGCGTTCGACACGATGCGAATCGTAACGTTCGGGGCCTGGGCGAGGACACGCCTTAGCGATGGTGCGAGCCGGGCGAGGGACGCGAAGTTCCCCGCGGTGCCCATCCACCCGATCACGATGTCGGGCCCATCACCACGGGGCGTGGGCACGTAGCGATCGGTGTCGATGACGGTCGGGATGATCGTCGTCTTGTGCGGCACGCGCGCGGCGTCGGCGAGGAATTGATTGCCGGCGATGCAGTGGTCGGCAACGCGCACGGCATCGTAAAACGCGCGTTCGCGTGCCGTCGAAGCCACGCCGCCCGGGCCGAGGAGTAGATTGTCGTCAAAGTCGAAGATCAGCGGCACGCCGCGTCGATGCGCGATGCGCTCCGCGATCGCGGACTGCGGAAACGCCGTGCGCTGCAGAAACATCAGATCGGCGCTCGCCGACGCGGTGCGGACGGCCCGCACGCCCCGCGTGAGCGTCTTATACAGTGGGCCGACCACGGGCACGTTGAACGCCCGATTGTAGAGCTTTCCGTACGCGTGATATATCTCGCAGCGAACCCCCTCGCGCTCGAAGTACGGGAAGAACTGCATGCAGCGGTAGCGAGGCCCGGGCGCCTCGACCCCGTCCGAGGTAAAGACG
>JBFIHF010000024.1:0-35082 GCA_041601915.1 Bradymonadaceae bacterium | reverse complement strand
TCGGGACCGTTTCGCACCAAACACGTCGACTGGCCGTGCTCGCCGTTCGCGCCCTCGATGAGCGCCTTGGGGTACCGGTGTTTCGAGATCGCGACGGCCGCGTCGTAGAACTCCCGCGCCTCCCCCACGCTATCCCAGGACGACATGACGGCCAGCGCGGTTTCGCCGGTGTCGCTCTGGAACGCGAACACCCGATCGCCGTCCCAACCCATCGCGGCGGCCGCCGGATCAACACCCGGAGCGGGGTGTTCTTTCAGAAACTGCAGCAGCTGGAACTCGCCTAACACGGAGTCGTAGATGCGAGTCCACCCACGCAGCGCGGGCCCCGTGTCGAACGCGAGCCACTCCGGCTCGTCGCCGGCGTAGTAGCGCTCGGGGTGAAGGATTTGCTCCGTCGAGACCGGCGGATTCGCGTAGATCTCATCGACGTCCTTCCAGGTTCGCTGGTTGCGCGACATGACGATGAAGCGCATGCCCGCGAAGTACGGGAAGACGAGCATCTCCCGAAACACGCGCGGGGCCTTCGCGAGAGCCGTGTCCGCGATCGAAAAACCCGCGCCGCCCATCGAGCTCAACAGGCCCCCCGCGGCCGTCAACATGTTGAAATCCAGACGACTGAGGATGTTTGCCATCATCGGATTGTCGACGAGGCTCGTCTGATTCCCGTCGGGCAAGCGCCCATCCTCGTACATCTCGAAATCGAACATCAAGACCGTGGCGTCGCCCTCCAGCAGAGCGGAGCGCGACATCGCGAAATCAGAATTCTCGGTGGTCGCAAACGGCTTCTGCAGCTCCTCGATCTGGAAGTGCTGGTCTTGAATCGCGTGAAAGAGCTCGTGAGCCATCGCGGGCCGCTGCATCGACAGCGGGATCCCCTGCATGACGTAGAGCTCCTTGGACTTCTGATCGTAGAACCCCGCGACCTGCTCCGTGAGCACGTCGAGCAGCATCTTCTTGTAGTCCATGTCCGCAGGGATCAGTCCGAGCCGCTTATACACCGCGGCCTCGGCCTTGATGTCGTCCTCGGAGACTTCCTCGGTGAGCTTCTGCAGCAGCACGGCCCGAAGCTCCTCGCGACGCTTGATCCCCTTCTTCACGGGGGCCTTCACGGCGAGTCCACGAATCTTGGCGACCTTTGCCGCGATCGCGTCGGCGGTGGCGAGCAGCGCGGCATCGCTCAGCGGGGGTGGCTCGTCCGGCGTCGTCGGCTGCGACGTCGGCACCTCGGTCTTCGGGGCGACCGGGGGATCACCGGCGAATGCCGTGGCCGGGATGAAGGCAATGAGAAGCGTGATTAGCCAAGTGCGCATGTCGGACTCGAACGGGCTGGAGGGTCAGCGTATGCCCAGCCGCGGACCGCTGGCAACCGATCACTTTCGACGAAGCCGCGCCACGTGCTCCCGCACACCGCCAAACGTCAGGCGATGCAAGGGGCACGGCCCATGAGCGATGATGGCATTGCGGTGGACCTGGCTGCCGTAACCCTTGTTCGAGTCGAACGCGTACTCGGGCCACCGTTCGTGGGCGGCAACCATGAGCCGATCACGCTCCGTCTTGGCGAGAATGCTCGCCGCGGCGATGCTGTAGCTGCGACCATCGCCCTTGACGAGCGTCTGCTGCGGAAGGTCACAGTTCACGCGCTGATTCCCGTCGATGAACACGCGTCGCGCATCCTCACGGAGCCCCTCCCGCACTTGTCCGATCGCGTCTTCCATCGATCGGAGCGTCGCCTGCAGGATGTTGATCTCATCGATCCGCTCCGCGTCGCGCCACGCCACGGCCCATGCGACGGCGCATTCCTTGATCGCGATCGCCGCCTCGTCGCGGGCCGCGGGGCTCAGTTTCTTGGAGTCGTCGAGCAATTCAAACCACGCGCGATCTGGGGCCTCGAGATCGAGGACGACCGCCGCGGCGTAGACGGGCCCGGCGAGCGGTCCACGCCCCGCCTCATCGACGCCAATAGCCGGCAGAACTCGTTGTGCCACGCACCAACGCTCCACGTCGCCGAGCACCGCGGCGGGCTCGGCGAACATGAGGATCTGGTCGTGAGGCAGTGTCACTGTTCCAGAATGACGACGCCCGTGCGCTGGGCGGCGCTCGCGAACACTTCCTGGAGCTTCTTGCCCTGCACTGCAGTCAGGTAGCTCGCGGGGTCCACAATCACGAGCGATTCGAACATCCCGCGCCGCGACCGTTCGTCCGAACCGACCTGGATCGCCAACGCAAGGCCCCGCAGGAGCACTTCGTACTCCGACGGTCTCGTCTTACGCCACATCTGAATCTGCTCGGGGTCGAGGTCGCCAATCTGCAGCGTGCCCTCCGACGTCACGCCCACTTCGCTGAACTTGTCCCCAAGGACGTGGCCGCAGATCTTCCCCCACATCTTACGCGTCTTCGGATACAGCTCGATGGCGTCCCACTGCCCCATGATCGCGGCCGACGACAGCAGCCGTTGCAGCGGCCCCTCATCCTCTTCGGGGGACGAATCGGCGGTGTCCTCCAGAACCAACTGCGGGTCGATGCCCATCGAGCGCAGATCACTCTCGAGTTGGAAGGACGACAGCGTATCTTCGGGCAGCTCGCGCCGCTCGGCGACGAGCTCCACCTGCCGTTTCTTGAGACGCTCGAGGTCCTCGAGCGCGCTCATGTAGCCCGCGTCGCGGCGAAGTTCCTGCACCCGACGCTCCATCTTCTCGATCACGAGCGTGAGCCCCTCGGCCTTCTCGATTCGCTCGCCCATCTCTTTGGCGTCGCGCACTCCCGCGTGGATCAACACGTGATTGATGCGCTCGTTGGTCGCGACCTGCTCCTCGCGCACCTGGTTGAGGCGCCGCTTGATCGACTCGAGGCGGACCTGGTGCAGACTGGCGCGCTCCATCCCGTCGAAGTAGTTGAAGAGCACCCAGGCCACGAGTCCAAAGCCCACGACATCGGCGAACGCCACGACGCGCAGCGAGGGGTCCGTCGCGGCCCAGATGAGCGACCCGATCGCGAGCACCAGCCCGCCCCAAAACGGTGCGGTGCGCGTGGGGGTGTCCGGCACGATCAGGTCGATCTGATGCTTCTCGGTCGCGCCCTGCTCCTCCAGACGGTTGAGCTGGAAATCGAACTCCTGCATCAACGAATCCTTCTCCTTGAGCAGCTCGAGGTCCTTGGGCGAGAGCTCCGAGACCTCGATCTCGACCAACCGCTCCTTCGCTTTGTGGAGCTTGTCCTCCAATGCCGCACCTTGACCCAGCTCCTTGGTGCGCTCCGCGATGCGCGACTCGGTGCTCTTGAGCGCGTCCTCGACCGTTTCGACGGCCCGAGCGAGGCGAAACTTGAGCACCACATCGCGCATTTTCGGGTCGAGCGCATCGAGGTCGAACGTGGTGGCTTGGCTCGACGATCGCTCGAATCGCCACAGGTTCAGCGCCCAGAACACTTCGAAGTCCGGACGCCCCAAACTCTGCGAGAGGCGTTCGTCCACGGCGACCGAACCGGCGGCGAGGTCGCGCCACCCGGAGCTCTCTTTGACCTGAAGCCGCAACGACTCGGGGTCGGCACGGCGCAGAATCCGGTACGACCGCTTCCGATGCTCGAACACCGCGGCGACCTTGGCCTCGTCGGCTCCGGCCAACGCCATGCGCGTCGCGTGAGGAGTTTGAGTGGGGTAGAGAGTGGACAGCACGAGGTCTTGGATCTCGGAACTCGCGGCGCCCGCGGGCACCTTGATCACCGAGACTTGAGACTCGACATCGAGACGCGCAGGCGCGTCCGAGTCATAGACGTGTTGGTAGATGAGCTCTCGAAGCAGCATGGAGCCATTCTACGGGTGAGCGGACGCTTGTCTACGGAAGAGACTTCGCGTGCGCCGCTCAGACGCCCTTACGATCGCGCTTCGTGCGGATACGCGCCGATTTTCCGGACAGTTCGCGCAGGTAGTACAGCTTCGCCCGGCGTACGCGTCCGATCGTGGCGACCTCAATCTGGTCGATCCGTGGGCTGTGCACCGGGAACACGCGTTCGACGCCAATGCCGTACGAGGTCTTGCGCACGGTGAACGTCTCTGCGGAGCCGCTGCCGCTGCGACCAATACAGACGCCTTCGAACACCTGGACGCGCTCACGCTCGCCCTCGCGGATGCGGAGGTGGACACGAACGGTGTCGCCAGGCCGAAAGTGCGGTACGTCCCGCAGCTGCTCACCTTCAATCTTAGAAATCAAGTTCATCGTTTTGCTCCAAGGTGCAGCCACAGACAGGGGCGCGCGTTTGAGGTCGGAGCTTGTAGCATCCGCGCGGCCCGGTTTCAAGCTCACGATGGAGACACCGTTGATCGACGCGGGCCGGCCGCACAAACATTGTTGCACGAAGGGTAAATGCGGGCATCATGCCGACGGTCGATCGCCGTGTGATCGCCGATCACGACCCCTAAATCGAACGGAGGCTCTCTTGATGGGACGAAAGCTGGGGATCGCTGTCATGGCGATCGCAATGTGTGCCGCGTGCGGAGACGACGAGAAGAACCCCTCGACCACCGGCAGCAACAACACGACATCCAACACGACCTCGAACAACAGCACCGCCAACGCCAACCCGGGCAACAACACGCCGGCGGCTCCCTGGTCCGCGGAATTGATGGACGCCGGCGACGTCGGGTTCGGCCCGATCAGCGGGTCGGCGGTGGTTGTTGGCGAATCGCCCGAGATCGCGATGGTGACCGGCACGATCGGCGCAGACGGGGCGAGCCTCAGCATCTTGTTCGACGGCGTGACGCTCGCGCCCGGCGATTTCGTCGCGGACACCTTCAAGATTGGGTTTGCGCGGGAGCCGGGCTACCAGTGTACGAGCTCGGACGTGACCGTCACGTTCACGACCGTCAAACCGTACACCGCGACGTTCGCCGGTGCGGTGTCGTGTCAGACCCAGGCTCAGACCGACGATCCGATCGAAGCGACCGTCACCGGCCGCTTCGCGACCAACTGAGCGGCGGAACCGTTCGTCAGTTGGAACGCGCGAGCTGAACGCCGGTGCGGCCGTCCTCGGGCCACGCCGCCACGGTCATGAACTCGCTGCCGCGGCTAAACTGCAACAGCTTCGCGTCGTGGTGCGGCTTGATTCCCTGCTGCTCCGCCGCGTTGAGGACATGTGCGGTCTCTGAGAGCTGCCAACCGCGATTGGGCAGCGCACGCTTGTAGAACGTCAGGACCTGGTCGACCGACTGACGGCCGGCGTCCATGGCCGCGTTGCCGTACTCCGACTCCGTCTCGCCATCGATCTGAAGCAGCCGCTTGCAGCCCGAGCAGATCGGGTACTCGGGGTTGACGTTCAGGTCGTCCCCAATGTCGGCGAACTTCCGCGCCTGATAGTCCTCATCGCTCCAGACGGCGGTGATCCGCGTGCGTCCATCGGACTCGCGCAGGGCGTTGACGTAACGCATCGCGGACATCCCCTCGGACAGATCCATCTTCTGGTCCGGATTGGCTTTGACCTTCTCGATGACCTCCATCGCCCAGTCAAACGTGCCGTTCGCGGACTTCTTGGTCGACGTTCCGATCATGGCGACCTCGTTGTCCGAGACCAAGACCGGCACGACGCCGCCGACGAAGTCATCCATCCACGCGAGCCGGCCGTCGAAGAACGGCTGGGTGTCCTTCCACTTGCGCTTGTCCTTCTCCAGCGCTTCGACGGTCGGGAAGTTCGCGCCGGGAGGGCCGGGCACGGACATGTGCACGCGCTCGTTGAGGCCCGTCTCGACAAAGCTGCGCTGGAATCGCTCCAGCGCCTGCTGCGGCGACTCGTTGGTGATGCTGGTGCTGAAGAACATCTTGTTGCCGTTGTGGTCATAAGACCGCGGCTCCTCCATGCCCTCGTGCATCAGGCTGTCGAGGAACTTCTGCTGCTGGCTCTTCGCGGCAAACTCAAACCCGAAGATGTCCGCCTGCGCCGTCGCGACCGGAGCTTCCGGTTCGGGCTGCAACACCAGCATCCCCCAGCCGATCGCGAAGATCGAGGCGCCCGCGGCGGCGACTTTGGCGACGTTCCGTACGATTGATTTCTTGGTCAATTGCATGTGTCCCACCATGAAGGCTCGGGTCCTGGATTTTCGGCGTCCGGGTCGTATGTCGTGTTCGCCATGCGCTCTTCGCACTCGGCCTCAACCCCGGCATCGACCTCGTCGTCGGTGTCGGTGTCGGGAATCCGGGAGTTATCCGCGGTCGTGCCGCCCCAGTTGTCGTCCCCAAAGAGCTGAAACTCGTCGTACTCTTCGTCGGCCTTGAACAACAGGAACGCGATCGCGAACGGCACTGCTTCGGCCTCCGCCCCCTTGAGCGCACGGGGCGACACGAGGGCGTCGAAGTGCGCGCCGGCCGAGAAATCACCGTAGCGGCCGATGAACGTCGACGACTCGTTGTAGCTCGAGAAGACCGAGCCGTATCGAATCCCGGCCGCGGTGGACTGAACGAAACCGCTGGCGGCGATCACGGTCGTAATGATCGAGGCGATTCCGCCGCTGAAGCTCTGCGCGGCGAGCGTGTCGTTGACGATCTTGTGCGGGTATCGGTTCGTGTCGTCCTGCCCCAGGACTTCCTTGGGATCGTACTTCCCGCGGATGGCGGACGGCACGGCGAGGGAAGCGGGGATGAACGCCTTTTCGGCCGATTCGCCGAAGTGGCCGTACGCGCCCATGCCGACGCCCGTCGCGATCGCTTCGACACCGTCGTTGCCGACCTGGTCGTTGTTCGGTAGCCCCGCAACCTGTCCGTAGGCCGCGGCGGTAATGACCGCCGAACCCACCGCGGATTGGTGCTCGATACTTTCGAACTGGCTCGTGACCTGGATCGACTTGTTCCAGAGTTCACGTTGGGCGCGCAGCTGCACTTTGGTGCCGAAGATGCCGACACGTCCCAGATTGATGATCCCGATGAACACCATGATCCAGATCGGCAGGAAGATGACGAACTCGGTGATCGAGGCGCCGTCTTCGGACCGGCCGAACCGGAGGAGCAGTTGTCGCAGCTTAGACAGGCTCATCGTGCGACTCCGTCGATGTAGGTGTCGGTCATGGCATCGAAGGCGACTTCGGCCTTGATGATGTCGAGCACGTCGGGGGTCCCCATCTTGGTCCCGGCGCCGAGGCCCGGGATGCCCAACAGGCTGACGCCGGCCCCGAGCGCGGCACCGGCCGCGAGGTACGGCACGGCGTCGTTGAAGGCCGAGACCATCCGATAGCTGCCCGAGTACGCCGCCCACTCACCGGGCAACGCCACGGGACGCATGCGCGTGGACCACGAGGGGTGCCACATGTCGGGATCGCCGTTTTGGTAGGAGATCTCGGAGCGCGCCATCCCGTAGAAGCCATCGGGCTTGTAGAGCAAATCGAGGGTTTCGTAGTCTCGGGACATGTACCCGTACTTGCGCCGATACGACTCTTTGAGGTCCACGCCCGGTCGGTACGCGAAGATGAGATTCGACGTCATGCGATACCATTCGGCCTCGTTAGACGGCGTCTTCAACTGGAACGGGCGATAGCCGTTGCCGAACGTGATGCTGAGAAATCCGGACCCCGATCCGAATTCCACGAGGCAGTTTGCGGCGTACAGTCCCATCGCGACCGCACCAGCGGCCGGATACAGCGCGATCCGCGGAACCAGCCCGCCCGGAGGTTGGTCGGTCGTGCAGTCGCTGCAGAGCAAGGTCTGGAACATGTAGTCGGCGAAGTGGATGGGCAGGTCTGGAAGCAGCGACCGCACACACAGTTCGCCGTAGTCGGGGTACAGCTCGATCGGCAGCTCATCGGTCAAACCGGAGGTCACCAGATTACCGACGCCGGGGATGCTGCCCAGCGAGGACAAGAAGTTGTCCGGGACGGGCCAGCCGGAGACGTAGGCGCCATTGCGCAGTCCACGGCGCCAGCTTTCACCCCAGCCCCACCACGGGGTGAGCTGCTGGAAGTGCACCTGGTACTTGTGCAACGCGTCGAGGTCCTCTTTCATCCGATCTTTGATCGATGTCGCAAACTGGAATAGATCCGTGGCCTCCTTGGCCATGATAATGCCGATGTTTGCTATAGTTAGGCCCGTCTGCGTGGCTAGGGAACAGGTGCTGCCGCCGAAGATACATCCGATGATGAAGCCCACGAGCAGCGCCACGAAGATCAGCAGAATGATCGCCCACGCCGCCCACAGCATCTCGTAGTACAGCGCCTGGCCCATGATGATGCGCTTCGCGATGTTCGTGAACGCGATCATGTTCATCGTGCGGGCTTCGACGGCGGACTGACTCCAGGCTGCGGTGTCGGCCGCGGTCTGCACCTCGAGCTTCTGTCGGGCGACCGGCGTGGTGTCGTAGATGACCAGCGCCATCATCATGCTGATGAGCAGTCCGACCATCACCAAGAAGGCGACGGCACCACTCTGGTTCGCATGCAGCGCGCGCAGCTTTCGGATCAGCCAACTGTTGTCGTTCATATACTTTCCGAAGCTCTGGTTAGTAACCAGGATCGTAACTTGAGGAGTAGGAGGGGAAGTTGATCCAGTTGTTCTTCGGTAGCTTCTTGTTCGGGGTGTTGAACTGCTTCCGGAAACCGAAGTTGCGCACATAGTCGGAGTAGTAGCCGGGCCGCTGTCCGGGGGCGTCGAGCACCTGCAGCGAGCCGAACACGCGACCGACGAGCGGCATCGCGTTGTGGTGCCTGTAGGTCATCCGGACCGAATGATCGCCAGCGTTGATCTCACACTTGGCGGCCAGAAACGCGGTGGTAAACTTTCGAATCGACCGCAGCCAGAAGGCCGAACCGCCGAGCGTCGCACTATAGGACAGCTTGTTCATGCCGAGGTCGCCGGCCCCCAGTGCCGCCACGCCAGCCTGCGCGACGCCCATGGCCTGAGCGGGCACCTGGGTCGAGATGACACCCATGAGGGGCACGTTGGCCCCGAGGACCATCATGCGGGCCTTGTCGGCGTTGGCGCTGTTCAGCATCGGCAGCTTGGCGTAGTCGCCGGGAGCCACGGGCATCATGACGAGCGCGACGGCGATGCGGCACTTCTCGACCGCGGTCCCGTTGGTGATCCCCATGCGTCGGTCGCCGGAGCCGAGGTCCACTTCGGGCTGCCACACCCAGGCGGCGCGCGCCGCTTCGTACGACGCGACGTTCGCGAGGATGCCGCCGACGTTGTTGATGGAGAGCTGGCCGAGGCCGAACGTCAACAGCAAGTAGATGGGCATCACGACGAGCGTCTCGGTGATCACGGTCCCCTTGGAGAGCCGAATCGCCGCGGGCTTCTTCATCTCGGCGACGCGGATCCGGCCCAGTTGGACGATGATGCAGATCGACGCCCACAGGCAGGCGGCGAGGCCGACGTGCAGGAGCATGGGGACGGCGCTCGCCTCCCACAGCTGCGGCACGTCGCGAAGGTGGCCGACGATACCGCGTGCGTGGCGCCACGGCATGATCAGCAACGTGACCCCCATCGCGATCGCGGCGACGGCCGACAGGTGCCCGAGGGCCACCAGTATTCGACCTGCGTTGCGTTGAAACGTGTTCTTCATGATTCGCTCACCTGGTGTGAAGCTCTCGGGTCTGCAAGGAGCAACAATCGTACCACCGTCGGGTCGATGATCACTTCTGGGCATCCTTGGCCATCGCCATCGCTTCCTTGTAGTCCTTGGTGGCCCGACGCAGCGCCTCGTTGCCGCCTTTCTTGGCGAGCGCGGCCTTGACGTACTTGCTCTTGAAGGCGTCTTGGATACCGGCCTTGTGCTCGTCCTGCTCACGCTTGTACTCGCCGAGATACTCGCCGACGGTCAGATCATTTCGGTAGCGTTTGCAGTTGGTTGTCGTACTCAGGGTGACGGTGGGCGGGCCGCCGGTGGCGGTGACCCGCGCCTGCTGGCAGGTGCTGTCGGTCATCGACGTGAGCTTGAAGGTCTCGATCGCGCTCTGGCTCAGGTAGTCCGCGCGGTCTTGGGCGTCCTGGGCGTTTCCTCCGCCGACACGGTCTGCCGCGTAGATCCCCTGCTCGATGAACTTGGCGTTTTTCTGAAGAAACGGTGCCCGCGTAGCCTCATGGACGTGCATCCCGGCGACTTCGATGGCCTCGTCGTTGCGAGCGACCTGGAGACCTGCGCAAATCTGCTGCTGAACCGGCCGCTCGCTCGTGTCTTCGCTGACATGTTCGCACAGTCGCAACCACGCGGCCGCCTTGGTGTACTTCGCGGCCTCCTTCGTGGTCAGATGGCAGCTCTCCGCCTCGATGAGCGGCACCATTCCGGCGAGAATCTCGGGCTGTGCGGTGGTGGGGTCGATGACGTGGCAGCCGAGGTCAAAGATCCACCGACGCACGCCCTCGTCGTCGGTCTTGAGTTGCGCGGCCACGCTCTGCTGCTCGGTGCTGAGCCCGAGCGGCTTGAAGCTGTGCTGGACGAGATCGCCAAACACCTTTTTCGCGGCATCCACGGGGAACGTCGTGGGGGCGCCCAGCAGCTCGAGAAGCTTGCCACGGTTCGCGATCGTCTGCGCGCAACACTGTCGGACGGTGGGCGTCGCGGCGGCCATCGCACAGTGCAGCAATCGCGGCTCGGGAGCTTGCTCGCCGAGCTCCGAGGCGACGGGACTCCACGGGGCGAGTTCGCATGCCGCCGCGGCATCGGCGCCCTGGGAGCGCATCATCGACGCGGTCCATCCGTCATTGAGATCGTTGGCGATCGACGTGACGCCCGCCCACCCCTGCTCGCGGGCGTTCCTGAGGCACGTCACCGCCATTGCTGGCTGCGGGTCGAGCCCCGCGATGAGCGGCTTTTGAGATCGGAACACCCAGCCGCGGCGAAAGATCTCCTCGCATGCGGCCAGCCGGACCTGCGGGCTGGGGTCGCGCAGGACCTGCTCCAGCTGTCGGTGGGTGGTGCGGGACGAGACAAACTGCGCGCGAACGCCGGCCACATTCCATGAGGCGACGACGCCCAGGGCGAGGACCCCGATCAAGACGCTACCGATCAGGCCGACCAAGCGCTGGAGGCCGCGTTCTTCCGCCGACGTGCCGTCGTGTCCGATCCCGGTGGAGAGCTCGCGGCGGGTGACGACGAACCAGATCCCGCCGAACACGAGGAACACCACGAGCAGCGCGCACGCGAGGTAGACGGTGGGAGCGAGGGGCACCGGCCACGCTTGCAGGGTCCACATCCCGACGGCGGTCGTGATTCCGAGGACCGTCAGCACCGAAGCGGCAACGATTCCTAAGACTTTGAGTGCTGGAGACATGTCGTCCTTCTCGGTAGGCCCAAACATCTTGTGCAAACCGCGTTCCACGCCGGAGGCGCGCCGTAACACGGCGATCCGGATGTTGGGGTGATCCGCCGACCGTGCCAAAAAGTCACGGGGTCGTCGGTTGACCCCACCTCCGATCGAGAGGCCGAGCATACCTCACGGGCGAGGAAAGTCCACGGAGGTCTCGGACGGACCGTCCTCGCGGAGCGCTACGTTGAGTGCGGCCGATCGCGCAGTTCAGAGACCTCTGCGGCATGCCGATCGATGACGGCCATCGACCGTGCGTCGTCGGCGGGCCGCGCGCCGCTCAGCAGATCGAGCGCGGCGTCTGGATGGGCCGCGCGGGCGAGCAAGGCTGCGCGGGCGGCGACGACCTCGCCGTGGGCACCGGGAACCTCGCGCAGCCAATCGAGCGGACCATCGAGGTCGTCGGCGGCGGCCGCGGCCTCCTCGCCCGTGGCACCAAATTTCACGGCGGCGAACGCTCGCGCGATGGTCAATCGCGGGGAGCCTGGCTGGGCGTACTCTGCGCGCTCGCACCACTCCTCGAAAGCGTCGCGATCGCCATTTCGCACCGCCAGTTCGGCTGCGCATGCGCAGAACGCTGCGGCCTGCTCACCGCGAACGGCGAACGGCCAGACGGCCCCGACAAGCTGCTTGGCCTCGACGAGGTTCTCACGACGGAGAATGGCCTCGAGCCGCCAGCGGTGAAACGCGACCGTGTCAACGCTTGCGCGCCCCCCGGGCAGGAGGGCCTCACCGGCAATCTCGACCGCGCGATCGTAGTCCAGCTCGCGAAGCGCGATACGCATCAGGACGACCCGATTCGCGAGCACCTCCCGTTTGGCACGCAGCGGGTTCACGCTGAGGCGGCGCGTCGCGAACCTCTTGGCTTGCTCGACCTCGCCCCGTCGCAGGAGGATGCCGGCGACGCGAAGCCGTAGCCAGAGGTGCGCGAGCAGCAACGCGTAGGGGATGAGCACAAGGAGAAACCCGAAACGGGGCGTGCCGTCCTCGGTGCCGACCAGAAACTCGACGATGCGCCCCGCTCCGGGCAGGAAGGCGGCGACGACCAGCACCACGTAACCGAGCGCTAGCCCGAGGCCCACTCCGCCGATCAAGGCGGTCAACGCGACGAGGAGGCGCCCCATCAGGACTCCTCGCCGATGGCGCGAAGGCGGAGATCGAACCGTGCGCCGCCGAGGTCCGACACGCCGAGGTCGATCGAACCACCGAACGACTCCGCGATGCGCAGTGAGATGGCCAGGCCGAGCCCCGTGCCGTCGCCCGGATCCTTGGTGGTGAAGAAGGGGTCGAAGATGCGATGGCCCACGTCGCTCGGGATGCCGGGGCCATCGTCCTCGACGACCAACGTGGCCCATCCGTCCTCATCGAGGCGCCGGAAGCGGATGCGTCCGCCGTGCGGCGGCATGGCGTCGACGGCATTCATGGCGAGGTTCACGAGGATCTGCACGATCTGCGAGGCGACGCCCAACACGGCGGGACCGGCGAGGTCATCGACTTCGAACTCGATCGCGGGCGCACGCGTGCCCGCTCGAACCAAGCTCACGGTCTCGTCCACGCATCGCTGAACCGACGTGGCCGTCGGATCGAGCTGCTGCTCGTCACGCGAGAAATCGAGCAGGTTTCTGATCACGCCGCGAATGCGCTCGAGCTGTTCGCCACTTCGGGTGAGGAGATCCCGGGCTTCATCGGGGTCGAGTTCGCCGTCGCGCAGCAATTCGTTGTAGCCGGACAGGGCGGCGAGCGGGTTTCCGATCTCGTGCGCGATGCCGGCCGCGAGTTGACCGACGCTCGCGAGTTTCTCGGACCGGATGAGCGAGTCACGGGTCGCGGCGAGCTCGGCGTTTGCCGCCTGGGTTTCGTCGACGGTGCGCTGAAGTTCCTCTCGATTCTCTTCGATACGGCGCAGCATTTCGTTGAAGCTGCGCGCGACTCGACCGATCTCGTTGCGCGGCAGCACGCTGATCGGCGACGCGAGATCGCCTTGCGCTGCGCGCTCGGTCGCCACGCCAATCGCGCGAATCGGTCGAACGACGATGAGGCCGAAGAACCCGTAGCCGAGGGCGAGCACGACGACGGCGACGAGCAGCCCGAACAGCAGCAACATCGAGCGGGCGTTGCCGACGCTCGAGCGCAGGTCGTCGATTCGGGCGGCGACGATCACCTCGCCGTGCTGGACACGCATGTGCTGCACACCGTCGGCGTGAAAGTAGGGGCTCGCGCCCCCCTCTCGAAGGCGCGAGATGACGGAGGGCGCCCCGATGCCGTACTCCCCGCGAACGAGGGCCGCGACTACGCCTTCGGCGACCAGCGTCTCCCCGACCCCGGGGGGGCCGCCATCGGCGACCGCCGCGATCGACTGCAGGTGTGCCTCGCGCGAACTCAACAACCGACGCGTCAGGACGTTCTCCACCAGCACCGCGCCGAGCGCAAAGCTGCCGAAGAGCAACACGGACAAGCCGAGTAGGAGTTGGGCGCGAAGGCCGCCGGGGATCGAGGAACGCACGAAGCCGTTAGAAGTAGAAGTAGATCAGATTGAGCTCATTGGGCAGATACGGTCCAAGCAAGGCGTACTCGAGTGCGGCGAGGGCGATGAATGGGCCAAAGGGAACCGCGAGTCTCCCCTCGTAGGGATCGGCGTCAACCTCGACGGGCTCCGCGCCGCTGGGGTCGACGTCATCGGCGAGCCCCTCGACCACGTCCTCGGTTTCGGATGAATCGGTCGGTTCATCGACCTCGGAGTCTTCGAGCACGACCGCAACATCAGCCGTCGCACCGGGCTCGTCGTCGAAGACGGTCGCGGCGTCACGGGCAAAGTTGCCACCGAGCAGCATCGAGACGCCGGCCGCCAACACCCCCTGAACACTCGCCGCAAACAGCACGAAGATGAGCGCCGGCCAACCGAGCCAGGCGCCCACGAGCGCCATGAGCGTCGCGTCGCCCCCACCGATCCCCTCGGCCCCACGCAGGGCGAGGTAGGTGTAGAACAGCGCGACGATCACGAAAAACCCGCCCAACGCGCCCACGAGGCTAATCATGGGCGTGACCGGGGGCCACAAGACCTGTAACGCCATCGGGCCCAGGATCCACTGCGCGACCCACGGCGAGGCCAGGCCCAGCGCGATCCCAGGTAACGCGATCGCATGCGGGATGATCAAGTGGTCGAGATCGATGAACGTGATAACGACCAGAAACGCGAACAGCGTAAATCGTACCGCAAACATGATCGCGAGCGGCCACAGGTTCGCGGGGTCGACGTAGCCCTCGACGTTCAGCAGGACCCGTGCGACCTGCCACCATGCGGCCACCGCCAGCAGCCCCGTCAACGCTTCGACGGCCGCGTAGCGAATCGAAAACCCCGTCCCACACTCGCGGCACTTTCCGCCGAGGACGAACCACGACACGATCGGAATGTTGTCGTACCAGCGAACGGCAGAACCACAGCTGGGGCACCGGCTGCCCGGCGAGACGATCGAGAGGCCGGCGGGAACGCGATAGATCACGACGTTCAGGAAGCTGCCGATGATGGCGCCAAAGGCGAAGGCAAAGATCAGACAGACCCAAAAGATGTCAGATGGGGACAACAATACTGAGCTCCAACTCTGGGGGTGCCGCGGTCACGTTCTCTTCTGGCGATACCCGCGTCCCAAGAACACGAGGTGTGCAACGAGTAGTCCGGCGGCGACCACCGTGGCCACCGCCGCCCAGTACAGCTCGGCGCTGGCCGCGCGTTCGCTCAGCTGAGTGGCGCGTACCATGGCGAGCTGCGGTTGTGCGCGCTCGATGCTGAAGGACACCAGCGCTGTGGTCAATCCAAGGATCACAATGACGCTGGAGTACTTGAGCAGCGGGCGACGGTACCGATAGGCGACGCCATAGAACCAGTTCCAGACCCCGAGCAGCAACCACGCGAGTCCGACGACGGGGGCCGACCACTCGTGGGTCCCGATCGCAAAACTCATCGCGAGCAGCCCCGACACCAGATTCAGGCCGTAGATGGGGTACAGAATCCAAGCCTCGTGAAGTCGCCCCGGCAGCAACCGCACGCGCAGAAACTCCGAGGACGCGAGTGTCGCGTCGTCGTCACCGAATACCACGACCGGCAATTCGGTGGAGACGCCGGCGGGGTCCGGTTGGGTGATCGCCTGGGGCGGGGTGTCGTCGGGCGTTTGACTTGTCATCGCGGCGATCTTACCCCCAGACGTCGAAAACGAAACTTCGGCGGCGAGGTTTGCGGTCGCGGCCGGGGAGTGTAGAACACTGCTCGATGACTCGGACGACCAAAACTCGCGACGTGGGCCCTGCGGACCTGGTTCTCGTCACTGGAGCGGCGGGCGGGGTGGGCCGGCATGTGGTCTGCGCCCTGCTCGACGCGGGCTGTGATGTCCGATGTGTGGATCTGCGGGCCCCCGACTATCGCACGGTGAGCGAGGTCATTCACGTCGATGAGGTCGATTGGGTGCAAGGCGATCTGCTGGAGTTGGATCTCCACGCGCTGGTCGCGGACTGCAGCGCGATCGTTCATTGCGCCGCGTCGGTGGGCCTCTCGGAGAGTTACGAAGAGCTGCGGCCCACGAACGTCGATCTCGTGGAACGATTGATGGACGCCGCGAACGACGCCGGCGTCCGCCACTTCGTGCATCTGAGTGCGGGCAGCGTCTACACACCGGCGCGAGGTCTGCTCGACGAACGCGCGCCGGTCGAGGCATCGACGGACTATGAGCGGACGAAGCTCGATTCGGAGTCGGTCTTCGAGCAGTTCCGGGGGTCCACGAAGTGGACCGTTCTGCGTCCTGGCCACATCTACGGTCCGCACTGCGAGTCGATGGGTGCGGGGCTCGTGACCCTGCCGGCGATCCTTGCGAATTTCACCCCGATCTTGCCGGCTTTCACCGGCGGAACGCGATCGAGTTGGGTGCATGTCGAGGATGTCGCAGCCGCGGCGATGGTCGTGTTGGGGAATCCACGGGCCTACGGGCACAAATACAACGTCGCCGACGATACGCCGATCGGATTCGGCGAAGCGTTGACCGCGATGATCGAGGCGTATGGCCTCACGATCGGCCCACTGGTGCCGTTCCCGAGCCCCAGCTTCCTGATGACGTTTAGCCCGGTCGTGGACCGGGAGTACACCGCCGCGACCCTTCGAACGGTCCTTCGGCAGTCGTGGAAGCGGATGTGCGCTCGACACGGGCTCGATACGCCGCTGCGCCCGAAAGTCGACCGCAGCGTCGTGTTCTACGTGGCCGAAGACACGGTGTTGGACAACGGCGCGCTCAGCGAACTGGGGTGGCGCCCCAAGGTCCCGGCGTTCGTCGACGGCGTCGCGGAGATGATCCACTGGTACCAGGAGCACGGCTGGGTGCCTCGTTTTGACACCGAGGCGCAAGTTCGTCTGCGCGACGAATCGGTGGGCGTCGGATTTGCGTTCGACCAAATCTTGGTCGGCGAATGGACGCCGGACGGCGAGGAGCCGACCGGCGTGTACCTCGAGATCGAAGCGATGTTCCCGCGCGTATCCCGGGCGGACTTGTCGGGCAGAATCAATGGCCGCGCGAGTTTCGACGACTTGGTCGAGGACACCTCGTTGGAAGGCACGATCGAGATCGCGATCTTCAGTTCGCGGCAGCTCACCTACGAGTTCGGGTTCGAGACCGGCGCGGGCGCTCACCGTTGCCTCGTGTCGTCGGGCTTCTCGCCGTTGCAGCCACTCAGTTCGCTGGGCCGCTTGTCCGGCCAAGTGACCAACTCGCGCGGCGATATCGTGGGCATCGTCGATTTGCGGCTCGAACTGGCCGAGCGAATCGTGGGGATGCTGACGAGCTTCCGGTTGGTGTGATGGATAGCTGGCAACGGCGCCCGGCGCGCTTCAGTGATGTGCCGCGTGAGAGCTGGGCCGACTGGCACTGGCAGCAGCAGAACCGCATGCGGCGTCCAGCTGACTTTGAGGGTGTGCTGGAGCTCAGCGCCCGCGAACGCGAAGCGTGGACGGCGGCGGCGGAGAAGTTTCGCGTGGCGGTGACCCCGCACTACGCGGCGCTGATGGATCCGCTGGATCCGACTTGCCCGGTGCGGCGTCAAGCGCTGCCCGACCCCGACGAATTGCGCACCTTCGACTTCGAACTCGAAGATCCGTTGGCCGAAGAGCGGAACATGGTCGTTCCGGGTCTCACGCACCGCTATCCGGACCGCGTGTTGCTGTATGCCTCGCACAACTGCCCCGTGTACTGCCGCCATTGTACGCGGAAGCGCAAGGTCGCCGACCCCAGCAGCGCGGCGAGCCGAGACGGACTCCGGGCCGCGATGGAGTACATCCGTCGCACGCCCTCCGCGCGAGACGTCGTGATCTCCGGTGGGGATCCACTGTCCCTTTCGGACGAACGCCTGACCGCGATTCTGGCCGAGCTCCGGTCGATCGCGCACGTCGAGGTCGTCCGCATCGGCACCCGCAATCCGGTCACCCTGCCCCAACGGATCACGGAGCAGCTCGCCGCCGCCCTGCGCGAGTTCCGTCCGCTGTACGTCAACACGCACTTCAACCATCCCAACGAGCTGGGCCCCGACGCGGTCCGCGCCCTGGGGCTGCTGTTGGACGCGGGCTGCATTCTGGGCAACCAGATGGTGCTGCTGAAGGGCGTCAATGACGACCCCGCCACGGTCATGACGTTGAATCGCGGGCTGCTCCGTGCCGGTTGTCGCCCGTACTACATGCTGCAGTGCGACATGGCGGAAGGGATCAGCCACTTTCGAACACCACTGCAGTCGGGGCTCGATATCATGTCGCATCTGCGCGGCCGGATTGGCGGGCTGGGTATCCCGGACTTTGTCGTGGACCTGCCCGACGGCGGCGGGAAGGTCGAACTGACCCCGAACAGCGTCATTTCGAGGGACGGTCGCGAGATCGTCTTCGAGAGCGCCGCCGGTCGCCGGACGTTCGTGGACTTCGTCGAGTGAATCAGATCGGCGGGGCTTCGAGCTTTTCGATGGCGATGCGCAGGTCGTAACGCAAGCAGTCGTAGCAGTCTTCCTGATCGCCAGCGCCGCAGCCGGTCTTCGGGAGCGCGCTGAAACGTCGCAGTGCACCGAGGGCCCGCGGATCGCCGAGTTCGGCGATCTTCTTTACCGACTCCAGATTCTCTTCGCACCCCACGGCATGCCGCAGCTGAATGGTGTGTCGATTCCACTCCGGCAGCGTGTCGAACTGCTGGGTCTCTTTGAGGATCCGCAGCGCGCGCTTGCGAATACGACGCACGTTGTGATGCTCGGCGACCTCCGCCAGTCGCGGATTTGCGGCATCGCGCAGTTGTTGTCGAATGAGGAGTTCGGCGGCTTCGGCTTCCTCGTCGTTGCCTTCTTCGAGGCGGCTGATCACATCATCCTGGAGCGCGGAGTCGGCGGCGTACTGCGGGGCGAGCTCGATCGCGCGGCGATACTCGTCAAACGCGGTGGGCCAGTTTCCGGCCGCGAAGTGTGAGCGACCCAGTAGGAAGTGCGCATGCGGATTGCCGGGGTTTTCGACGGCGATGCTGCCGAAGGCGCCGATCGATGACTCGGGGTCCGCGGCGAGCAGCGCCAGCGCCTTCGCCACATCGGGGCGGGCCTCGAACTCGCGCCGCAAATCCTCGGTCCGTACGACGGTGTGGCCCTCGAACGCCATCACCTTAGCGTTGTTGCCGTCGGGGGCGGGGTCTTCGCCGGGGGTCGTGGCGGCCTTGCCGATCACGACGACGCCCCAGATCACGCACAATGCGGCGAAGACCAGCACCACACCCGTCGTGACGCGCCGACCCCGGTCCTCGTCCAGCGCCGGGGCGGCCCGTTCCACGGAGCGGGCGGGCTGGCGGATGTCATCGCGGATTCGCTCCAGATCTCGTCGCACGGACGCGGCAGATTGGTAGCGATCCTGGGGTTCCTTGGCGAGCAGCTTCATGACCACGAACTCGATCTCGCGCGGAATGTCGGCCGCGGGATTCGAGACCGCGAACGGCGGTGGCGGGTCGGCGATGTGCATGTTCAGCACGACCATCAGACTCTTGGCGTAGAACGGGAGCTTGCCGGTCAGCAACTCGTAGAGCATGACGCCCACGGAGTAGAGGTCGGCGCGGTGGTCGATCTCCTTGCCGCCGGCTTGCTGCGGCGACATGTACAGCGGCGAGCCGTACACGACGCCGGCCTGGGTGAGGCGTGCGGCATCCTTGAACAATCGGACCTGCGCGACACCAAAATCGGTGATCTTGACGAAGTCGCGGTCGCCCTCCCGCTCGATCAGGATGACGTTCTCGGGCTTGAGGTCCCGATGGACGACCCCCATTTCGTGGGCCTTCTCCAGTGCCGACAACATCTGAATCGCGATGTGGAGGCAGCGTTCGGGCCCAAACTCCTCCTCCGACTTGATCGCGTCGATGAGCGTGCGCCCCTCGAGGAACTCCATCACGAGGTAGTAGAAGTTGTTGTCGATGCGCCCGAAATCGGTCGCCGCGCAGATGTTGGGATGTTCGACGTTGGCGGCGGCCTGGGCCTCGCGCTGGAAACGCTCGACGACCTCCGGATCGCGGGTGTGCGCGGGGTGGAGCACTTTGAGCGCCACCGTCTTCTTCATGTGAATGTGTTCGGCGCGGTATACGGCGCCCATCGTTCCGGACCCGACACTCTCTTGAACGCGATAACGCTCAGCGACGACACTTCCGACCAGGTTGTGCAGGTTGACGGCCAATCGCGCCTCGGGTGAGAGCGCGCGAATCGTAGCATGGCGCCGGGGCGCACTCCAGTTCACCCGCGGACCGTGGGCGCCGAACTCGGCGACGTTTCAGGAAGTTTCAGTCGTGGGGGTCGCGAGCGCCTGTTACGACTGGCCACCAAGGCTGCCCGAATTGGATCGTCATGATTCGCATACCCGCATGGTTCATCGTCGCCGCGCTGTTCACCCCACTAGGATGCGCCGGCTGTCTGGGCTTTGGCGATGGCGACCCGGATGGGCGCGAAGCGCCGAACAGCGTCCCGCCGGGTCGTTTCGCGAACGAAGCGGACGCCGGAAACGACGACGCGGGGACCCGGTGGTCTGACGACGCATCGGCCGATGAGGCGCCCGACTTCGCCGAAACCTCCGGCGAGGACATGCCGGCGACCGCCGAGGATGCAACAACCGCGGATACCGGGACGGACGCCGGCGCCGAGGTCGATATCGGCACCTGCGGCGACGGTGTCCAGCAGGCCGCGGAGAGCTGCGACGACGGCGCGACGGTCGACTGCGTCAACACCCACGATGGCGGTGACGGCGCCTGCGTGCCGCAGGGTGCGTGCTCGCCGGGCTATCTCGTCGATCAGGGCGTGTGTGTGCCGAACACCACCGGACTGACGGTCCCGTGCGCGAACGGAAGCGGGTTCACGCTGTTCCGCTATCACTACTCCAACAACTCGACGAGCGCACAAATCGACGTATGGGACGCGAGTTGCGCGTACTCGTTCGCACCCAACTCGGCGTGCAACGTCTACGAGATCTGCCCCGGCTTCTGCGACCCGGACGTCACGGCGGATGGGTACCCGATCTTCGACGGGTCCGACTACATGCGAGTGCGCTTCAACGTGAACGGGCTGAACTTCAGCCGCGCGACCCTGCACGTGCAGGCCCGCTCGTACGCGACGTCGTCCTCGGCGAACTTCCGCGTCTGGTCGCCGCTGTACGGGGAAACGTTCGGGGGGCCGGTCGACAACGACTTCGTCTACGATTGGTACAGCGTCGACTGGACGGGATACCTGTATCCCAACGATGAGCCGGGCCTCACCGCGATCCAGCTCTATGGCAGCAACAGTCGGATCGCGATCAAGGCCGCGGAGCTGTGTGTGGAGTAACGGCGATCAGAGGATTTCGCCGGTAAACGAGAAGCCGACCGACAGGAACGGAAAGCCCGCGCTGACATCGGCGCCGGTGCGCCACCGGTGCTTCAGCCACCAGTTGAGCAACACGAAAACCGTCGCCGAATCGAAAGCCGCGCCCGGATTCTGAAACACGACGTAGCTGAGACTCGGACCGAGCCGATGGGTGGGGCCGTTCGGATCCTCACCAGTGCGATAGAAGGCCTTCGAGATCGTGTATCGCGCGCCGATGATGAGGCCGAACGGGCTGATGTACAGGACATCCGCGTCGTTGGTGAACGCGAGGCCGCGCTCGGGGAGGAGCATGTCCGAGGTCGGCTCGTAGTAGTACAGGTCGCCGGTGTTCAGCGAGAGCGAGACGCGCTGAAGCTCGAACAGGTCGCGCACGATGAACGGCCCGAACCGATTCTGGGCCTGCAACGACATCGTGACCGCGGTGCCTCCGGCCGCGTAGTTCTCGCCGAGCTGATGGCGTTGCGACAGCGCGGCGTCGGAGTAGTCGGCGTCGGGGGTCGCGAATCCCTGGAGCTGTCCGAACCCGCCGAAGTAGTTGATCTGCTCCAAGCCCACGCCGAGGCGCACGACGGACACCGGCGCGAACTCGAACGCAGCGCCCAGCCGCGCGAACCCGGGCGAAATCGTCGGGCGCAGCGCGAAGCCGAAGTAGTTGTTGCGCAGGTACGGCGACGTCGACTCGTAGATTCGGTAGCGATAGTCAATCGAGAGCAGGTCGCGCAACAGGATCGGATTGGCCTGCAGGACGACGACGTTCCGGTAGGTCAACGAGTGCGGGTCGTCGGCAAAGGCGGACGGCGCGGAGAGCACGGCCAGCAGGGCAACCACGGCGCGTATGGCAGAGTTGAGCGTCAACGTGTCAGACCGATGTTCGGAACGCTGCGAGTCTACGCGCAATCGGGGCAAAAGACGATCGCGGCGTGGCGCCGGGCCGACCTGTGGCGATCGGGGCACGCTGGGGTCATCGGGCCGGGGCACCGCCGCCACGGATCGACGCCCACGCTGACCGGAACAGGGGGCGAACGAGGTGTTCGAACAGTGGCACGACACATGCAAAGTCTGAGATCGTCGTTGGTCTTCGCAGGGAGCACAGCATGTTTATCGAACTCGGCACCTTGGTCCTCTCCACCATGCTCTCTCTCGCGGGGGTCGGCCTCGCGCCGCTCAACGTCGCTGCAGCGAGCTCGCCGGCGCTATCCTGTGCGACGCAAACGGCCGACAATTGCCTTCAGTCCGAAGCCTGCGATTTGTTCGTCGCGGCCGGCACCGACGTCTGCGGGGTCGCCTGTGAGATGCGCAGCGTGGACAGCTGTGCGATGGACGCCAACTGTGCGATCGTCGACGGCGTGTGCGACTACGCCGACTACAGCCCGGTCGGCTGCTAGCGACCGCTCATAGGTAGGATCTTAAGGCGTCCTCAAACAAGTGGGCCGCTCCGCTGGTCTGCTGGTCTGCTGGTCAATTTCAAACTAAGACCCACACACCAACTAGAGAACCACCACGCGAAGCGCCCGAGGCGCGCGCGCTTCACGGGGGAGGCCGCCGGTTCACCAGCAGGCGCGAGGTTGTTCGACGCTTCGCGTGGTGGCTCCATGAACCGAGTGTGGGTCTTAGTTTGAATTTGACCGGCGACCAGCAGACCAGCAGACCAGCGGACCAGCGGATTCGTTGGCACGTTAAGTGATCACCTATGAGCGACCGCTACCGCAGCATGAACAGCGACAAGTCTTCCCACAACGTGATGACCAGCAGCGCGCCGAGCAGCAAGAACAAGAACGGCAGTGCCATCCGGTAGAGTGCGACCACGGGGCGATCGAACGCCAGCGATGAGATGAACAGGTTCAGGCCCACCGGCGGCGTGATGTAGCCGATCTCGAGGTTCGCGAGGAAGATGACACCCAGGTGAACGGGGTTGATCCCGTACTCTGCGGCGATCGGCGTGATCAGCGGCACGACGACGACGATGGCGCTGAAGATGTCCATCAGACAACCGACGATCAGCAGGAACACCGTGAGCAGGATCAGGAAGCCGACCTTGCTTTCGACGTGGGCGCCGATGAAGGCGAGGATCTTCATCGGCACCTGTTCCTGGATCAGGTAGTTCGTGAGCCCCAACGCGACGCCGAGAATGACCATGATCGCGCCGACCATCACCATCGACTCTCGAACCACGACGCCCAGGGTGTCGGGGGCATCGGGATTGTCCTTGTCTGGCATGATGCGGATGTCTTTGGTGATCACGACTTCGACGAACAGGACGTAGACCGCCGCGATCGCGGAAGCTTCCGCGATGGTGACGAAGCCGCCGTAGATGCTGACGAGCACGACAACCGGGACCATCAGCTCCCAGATCGCGGCCCGCACCGACGCGAAGGCTTCGGCCCACACGAAATCGGTGCGGACGACCTTGTTCTTACCCGCCACGACGAACGCGTAGGCCGACAGAACGGAGGTCATCAGGAGCCCAGGCATGATGCCAGCGACAAACAGATCGTCGATGCTCACGGCTGCGACGATCCCATACAGAATGATCGGCAACGACGGCGGAAAGAGCAGTCCGATGGACCCGCTGGCCGTGATGAGCCCCAACGAGAAGTCCTCGGGATAGTTCTCGGTGAGCATCATCGGGAACAGCAGTCCGCCGAGCGCAATGATCGTGACGCCCGATGCACCGGTGAAGGTCGTGAAGAACGCACAGGTCGCGATGACGACGATCGCCAGACCACCGGGCATCCAGCCCAGCCAGGCCCGCGCGACACGCACCAACCGGCCTGCGGCCTTGGAGTGCGCCATGACGAAGCCGGCGAACGTGAACAGCGGGATCGTGACGAGATGCGGGTTGGTCGCGAGCTTGTAGTGCTCCTCGCTGACCACGACGATCCCGTTTCCGGAGAGCGCAAAATTGACGAGCGCAATCCCGGCGAGCACCACGAACAATGGCGTCCCGAACAGCGCACACAGAATCAACAGACCCGAGAGGAAGAGGCTCATGCCGCACCTCCCAACTTGGTGTTGGGTTCCGGCGGTTCTGCCTTGCCCGTCGCGAACATGAACGACTCGATGAGACGAATCGAGAAGTGAAACGCGAGGAGCCCGAATCCGACGGGGAACGCGAGTTGGAACTGCCACTCCTCGGCCCACGACGTCAGCTCCTTGGGGTACTCGACGCTGATCGCGACGAGGTCGGAGCCGGCCTTGGCGAGGAGGATGCAGACCACGATGGAAATGGTGCTCGTGACGACGTCGATCCAGTGCAGCGCCCCCGCCGGCATCAGCTTGCTGAGGGCATCAATCGTGATGTGTTTGCGTCGTCGCGTGGCGAGCATCGCGCCCAGGAATCCGACAATGAGCACGAGTTGCCGCAACAGAACGTCGATCCACTCGAGCTTCACCGCGTCGATCGCGCGCACAAACCACGGCACCTCTTTCGGCTCCGAAGGGACGGTTTCGGTCTCGGCAACGGGCGCCGGTGTGTCCTCGGTGGCTTCCGAGCCGTCGAAGTCACCGCCGAAGCCGCCGCCGAAGCCGTCGGTGGGGTCCGCGGCGCCAGTCGTCGTCGCGGCTGGCTCGTCGCCAAAGTCACCGCCGAACCCTGCCGAGTCATCCGGCGTCGGTGCGACGGGTTCAGCCGGTTCGTCAGGCTCTTCGGCCGGTGGGTCACCAAAGCCGCCGCCGAACCCGCCCGACTCGTCCTCGGGGGCACGCTCGTCGCCGAAGCCGCCACCAAACCCGCCCGACTCGTCGTCGGTCGGCGGGGCTGGTTCGTCAGTCGTCGCGGGCGTTGGACGCTCGACCGCGGGCGGCGGGGCCGTACCCTCGGCTTCGACCAACATCGAGACCTGAATCGGTACCAAGACGTTGCCGTAGAAGACGTTGTACGTCGCCAACGACAACATCAGCAGCACGAAGAAGACGAGGAGCATCGCCTCGACGCGGGCGAAGTGCGACTCGATTTTGAGCAGTCGGTCGAGCACGCCGACCTCACGATGTGGAAGGTTACTTCTTGCGGTAATCGGCGAGATGTTTCTTCATCTCGGCCACGAGTGCCGTGGGGAACAAGGTTCCGCTGAGCTTCGCCTCGACGTCTTTGGCGAGCTTCAACCAGGTCTGGATCTCTTTGGGCTGCGTCAGCTCGATCTTCGACTTCGTGATCGTGCCGATCGCCTTTTGATTGTCCTTTCGAATCTGGCCCAGCAGGTCGATGCCGTTGGCGTGGGCGATCTTCATGATCGCCTCCTGATGGTTCGCGGGAATCGCGTCCCAGCTCTTCTTGCTGAGCACGAGACCGCCGATCACCATCGCGAGCTTGAGATTGAGGACGTACTTCGCCTTGGAGTGCCATTGCAGCGCGACCGCGCCATACGGCGAGTTGCCGAAGGCATCGATGTTGCCCGTCTGCAGGCTCGGCAACACGTCGGGTACGCCCATCAGCTTTCCGTTCACACCAGCGACGTCCATGACGGCCTTCGAGATCGGATCGGCGTCCCAGACCCACATCTTGGTCTTCTTGATGTCGTCGGGCACCAGGACCGGTGCGTTGGAGAACAGGTAGTTGAACCCGACATCGCCCCAGTGCAGCAGGACGAAGCCCTTGTCCGAGAGGATCTTCTCGAGGGTCGGGGACATCTTCTCGCGCACGTAGTCGAGTTCCTCGTAGTTCTTGAACGTCAGGGGCAGCTGCAGCACGAGCAGCTCCGTCGCGATGTCACCGAGACCGACATTGGTCACCGCGGCGCCGTCGAGCTGCCCGGTCCGCATCTTGCGGACCATCGCGCCCTCGTCGCCCATCACTCCGCCGCCGTAGATCTTGAACGCGACCTCGCCATTGGTCGCCTTCTGGATCTCGCGATTCGTCTTCTCGAACGACTTCATCCAGCTCGAACCCTTGGGGGCGAGGCTGGCGATCTTGAGTTCGTACTTGGCCTGCGCCGTGGCGGGATTCGCCACCAACGCGAAGGCTGCCGCCACGAATAGGACGATGAGGATGTGGATAGGGCGTCGCATAGTTCTCCTGATTACTCGAAGATGAGCTCGTCGATATGGCCGAGCCACCAGATGGCGCGCTCGCGAGCGATCTCGTTGTTGAGTCTGACGTTCGGATGGCCGACGATCTCAGCGTTAGCGACCAACTCCATCTCGGCGATGAAAACGGCGCGATCCTGCTTCGCGGGCGCGTAGAATCTGCCCTTGAGGTAATGCAGCATCATGTTGTACTCGCCGTGACGCTCGATCGCCTTGTCGAAGTGGTACAGCGCCTTCACCGGGTCGCCGCCCGCCATTTCGGGCCGACTTGCGTAGTACACGCCGTAGAACGCGTGCACGCCCGCGTAGAAGTAGTCGTCGTCGAGTTCGGTGACGCGTTCCATGATTTTTTCGACCGCGCCGAGTCCGGCAACCATATCCGGATCGTCCTGAGACAAGTTGATCGCAGCGCCCCAGCCATACCCGGCCCAGAACAGCCCTGCGACGTCCTTGCGCTTCACTTTCTTCAATTGCGCGCTGAGGGCCTTGAGGTCATTGGACTTCGCGGCCTTCTCGAGCTTGTCGTCGCCAAGGTACTGGAAGCCATAGTCGCGTGCGCGCAGATAGTGCACGACGGCGCGGCGATTGAGCGCGCGGAGATCGTCTTCCTCCATGAGCTCGTACTGTCCGCGCTCGAGATCCCATTCAATAAAGCCGAACGCGTAGGAGAAGTACCCCTTGCCGACGATCTCGAGCAGCTTCTTGTTGTCGGGGGACGACAGCAAGAACGACTCGACGGTCTTGAGGCTCGCGGGCAGCGCCTCGCGGGCGAACTGCACGTCGGACTCGCGCTCCAGCGCCGGGGCGCCGGCGTGCAGGACGTTCGCCGTCTGATTGACGGTGAGTCGTTGCAGGCTGCAGCCGGTGAGCAATGTGCAGACGAAGGCGAGGAGCAAGCCACGTCGAAACGGAGCGACGCGTCGATAGACATCCATGAACCACTCACAAATCAGAACGGGGCGGAGTATTGCAGCGTGATGCAACGAGTTGCAAGGATCATGGCCAGTTGTTTGGTGATTCCGGCTATTCGACGACGGCGAGGAAGTGGTGAGCGGACCACGCGATCAACCAGTCGTCATCGCCGTGATCGGCCCCGCGCTCGCCGAGCACGATTCGGAGATCCTCGCCGACACTCACAAACTCGGGGGCGACCATCACTTCGCCGAATTCGTGCAGGAGCTGCCCGTCATCGAGGCTGCGCAGTTGCAGTCGTTCGCCCACGCACAGCACGGCGTCTCGCACCACGACGAGGTCGAGGTTTCGGAACAGCAGATCGCTGACCGTGGCATGCTCGATTCTCCATCGTATCGATCCGTCGGATACGCGGAAACAGGTCGTCTCCGCCGTGTCGGTGCGGACGATCCCATGCGGCTCACCCTCGATGTCGACCGCCGTGACGCGGGTCGGTTGATCGACGCCGGCGGTGAGGACATCCAATCGCCATTGCTCGGCCGGATGCGAGGCCTCGACGTCGATCGCGACGAGTGCGACCTTGCCGTGGCGTTCGACGGGCGCGATGAGAAAATCACCGACAAAGTCAGGGCGCCCAGCCAACCAGCCCTCGAATCGGAGCTGCCAGGCGGTCCGGCCGGTGTAAGGGAACATCGCGTGGATGGTGAGCTGACGGGTCCGGGGGTCGTGGCTAAACGTGTAGACGCGACCTTGATGAAAGTAGGGCCCCGCATCGGCGAGTCCGCCGAGCTTGACCTTCCACAGCAGCTTGCCGTTCGCGGGATTGATCCCGTGAACGAACCCGGGGCTGGACATGACGCAGATCACCGGACCGGCGCATGCCATCCCACTGAGCAGGCCGTGGCTCGCCTCGAACCTCCAGAGCTCCTCGCCATTGTTCTGAAGGCCGACGAGGCCACCGTGGAAGTCGGCGACGACGATAATCTCACCGCCCTGATACGCTGCGGCCTCCACGATGAGGCTGCCGAGTTCGGTGGAACAGGTCGTCCTTCGATCGCCGGAGTGCAGGTCGAAGAAATGGAGTCGCCGGGCGTCATCGGCCGCCACGACGACTTCCCCAGCCAGCGCGTAGCTCGTCAGTGCGCCGTCCTCGGTCGAGTCCCGCCGCCACTTCACAGCACCGGTCCGACGATCCAACGTGATCAGTTCGGTCTGGCTGGGGACGAACAGGGCGTCGCGGGTGCTGGCGATCGCGGAGAAGTTGATCTTCGACGCGCGGAACTCCCATTGGCGAGCGGGGTACAGCGCGCGAACATCGCCCAGGGGCCAGGGAAACGAGGCGGGAGGCGCGCTGGGCTCCACCGGCCGCAGGTCGCCGTGCTCGACCAAGAACTGCTCGGGGTGCTCGAGATAGTGGTTCGCATCGGCGAAGTCGGCGTGCCAGCTGCGCAACTCGCGAATCTCTTCGCGCAGGTCCATGAATCGCTGGTTGAGCTGGAGGTGGTCGTTGGCTGTGGCGAGGTCCTCAGTGACCATCTCCGCGATCGTCAGCAGCCCATCGAGCAGCGCGTTGGGCGGCGTCTCGAACGAGATCGTCGTTGCTCGCGCGTCCGGCCCCACGTCGACCTGCCAGGCGGCCCCGCTGGCGGTGACGTCGAGTCGGAGCTGATAGAGGTCCGAGTCACAGCGGAAGCGTGTGGTCGAGGACTCCAGAAACGTGAGGAGCTCCCGAACGCGATCGAGCAGCGAACGCAGGGCGAGCACGGGGTAGCCATCGCACACCACGACCTGGTCAGCGGCCGTTTCGAAGGTCAGTGCGCCCGGCACGAGCAGGGAGTGCTGATCAAACGCAAACTCGCCGCCGTAGCCGATCAGACCACCGTAGCCGACGTCGATTGTGTAGCTGATCGTGATGCCGTGCGCGGTCGTCGTCGAGGACGTCAGCAGCCGCTGTGCGCTGTGCGGACCCGGCTCCGGAAAGCGCACGGCATGCACGCGTCGCAACTTGCCCAGCACATTGGAAAACCGACGCACGAACGGGTCGGTGGCGAACGATTCGGAGATCGCGAGCAGATCGGCGAGCAGTTCCTCGGCCGCGCGCGCGACAGACCCGATCAACGATGTGACGGCGATGGACACGTCGTGGGCGACCACCCGCTGGCGGCGGTCCACGCTGTAGAGGCTGACGCGGACATCGGGGCCCGCCGCGACGACGCACAACTCCCACGGCTCACAGTGGAACTCGACGATCGCCTTTCGGTTCCGGCCGATCGCCATCGCCCACAGGCCTTCCATGAGCTGGCCGACGAACCCGAACACCGACTCCTGGGTGATCGACGCCGTCAGATTGGTCCCGTCGACGACGAGGTCCACGATATCGCAGATTTCGACGAGGTTGAGGGTGGAGTCCGAGGGCCGGTGGGGGCGGAGCTCGCTGAGGTAGCGAACGTCTTCGCGCCAGTCGCGACCGAGCACCAGCTCGATCTTGTCCACGCGTTTCGTCATGCCCGACTCCGTGTCACGCCACTCTCCGCCGCTATGCGCCTTTGACCACCGCGCGTCCGGCCGCGGTGAGTTCTCGCCACAAGACCTTGCCAAACTTGAAGAAGTCGCGAAACCGCTCCCGCTGGCTCCGATTGATGTAGATGCGATTCACGGCGCCGAGTTCGAGGATTCGGTGGAACGGCGTCGCGACGATCTCGTCCCGATCGACGAGATAGATCTTGTTGTAGACCTCGTTGCAGACCACGACGTTGATATGTTGGGGCGGCCGACGGACCATCGCCGGGTCAATCGCCTTGTGCATCGGGATCGTCTCCGCCATCGGGTCACGCGGCGTCGGGGGACCGGCCGAGTCCTCGAGCACCCCCTCCACGGACTCCTCGAAGCGTTCGACGAGGACGGGATGAATCGCGTCGTAGGCCCGCATGATGTACTGCGCCTCCCCGACGAGGTCGAGGTTCAGAGACTTGGCTCGAATGCGCAGTCGATTCGTCATGATGATCTCGGTGTGTCCCGAACGAAGTATAGGGAACACGTGGGGGTCGAGGCAACGGGTCATGCGCGGGGGCCAAAAAATCGACCTATTTTTGCAACGGAGGCACCCAGCGGCCGATAACGTAGAGTCGGTGAAGTTGATACGGGGGGCCAAGCTTTGATACTGAGGTCATGAGATGAAGATAGACCCCACACAGACCCATGACTTGCTCGAGCGAATGCGCAGCGCCGCGCAGAGCGCGGCGACACCGAGCGGTGCGTCCGCCGGCGCGGCGCGGAGTCCCGCCGACGCGGTCGGTGCCGCGACCCCGGATGTCTCGCCGCTGGAGTCGAACCTGCGGGAGATTGCCCAGCGCGCGCTCGACGGCGCGTACGCGGATGCGTCGCAGCTGCGAGGCGACGTGGTGCAACAGATCGTCCGCGACCGCTGGCAGGGCCAGATTCGGCCGGAGAAGGTCGAGGAGCTCGTCGATGAGCTGTCGCGAACGCTCGTCGACGATCCCGAGTTCAGCCGGACCGTCGATGAGATGCTCGTGCTGGCGGCACGACACGTGAGTACGCCATGAAAGACGCATTCCTGCTCGCGGCTTGCCCGACGTGCGACGAGGAGGTCCTCCTCGCGTACGCGCTCGTCGCGGACGAGCTCGTCACCTGCTGCCTGCATTGCGACCGCGTGATCGATAGCGGCTCCGCGCGAGAAGCGTCCGTCGAGGAGGTCGTGGCGGCAGGGTATCCGGTCGAAGGCGCCCCGAAACCCGCCGGCGATCGCGGGTGCCGCGATGGCAAATGCGGCGTGCGACAGCCCGAGCGCTGAACCTTGTGGCGATCACCGCAGAGTTCGAGGTAACCTGTACCCACCTCTTCCAAGGGTCGGAGGCATGATGTTCTATGAGGTATTCATCCCCTCGAACGGGTCGGACGGCTTCGACGTCACGATCACCGTCGAGGCCGACAACTGGATGACGGCCCTCAAATCAGGACTCGAGCGCACCGGGCAAGGCGATGAGGTCATCCGAAATGTCATGTGCGACATCAAGGAAGACAACACGATCCATGTGACGGACGCGAGCACCTCTCGGGTGTTCGTCCTGCGAGAGATCGACGACGAGGAAGCGGTAGCCGCAGACCAACCGGCCGACATCACCGCGGAGTCGTTGACGCAGAGTCCGACCGATACGATCATGGACATCCGCCGCGAAGAGCACCTCGACGAACAAACGGAGTCTGAGGAACTCAGCGAGGACGACATCTCGGAGTTTGCGACGCAGAAGATGGCGCCGATCGCGCCACCGCTGACGGGAAAGCAACCGGTGCTCGGCAAGTCGGACTTTGCGAAGGGCTACAAATCTCGCGAGATGACGCAGCCTCGCCACCGCACGAAGCCGCCCGTCAGCACGACATCGCCTCCGCCGGAAGCGAGCGGAAAGTCCCCGCGCGGTGCCGGGCCACGCGCGACGACGGCATCGGGCACGCATGCTCCTCCGCCCGGGGCGGCGCCGCCTCCCGTGGTGCGACAGTCGGGTTCGGTTCCGACGATTCCCGCGCCGGCGGTCTCGTCGGGCGCCGTGACGCAGCCGCTGACACCCACGACGCCCCCGGCTCACGCTCCGCCACCGATCGCGCAGAGCTCGTCGGTATCGGTGGTCGCGGAGTCGCGACCCCACGCCGAGCCGCCCGCGGCGTCGGTCCAGGTCGCGGCCGCTCCCGCGCCCGTGGAGGTCGCGCCGGAACCGGTCGTGGAAGTCGTGAGCGACCCGATCCCGGACATCCCGATGGAGGAAGGGCTCGAGGAGCGGAGTTGGACGTCGGAAGACGGGCGGATGCGCATCGGATCGGCGACGTTCGAGGCGCTCAAACGCGACGAGCCGGAGCCGAAGGTCGTGCGCGAGACCCGCGCGCCGTCGGGCCAACGCCCCGCGATCGACATCGGACGAGAGCCCGAGTCCGTCAGCCAGAACGCGTTGGAAGAGGTGTTCCTCGAGATCAATCAGATCCACGAGGGGAGCATGTCGATGGAACAGGTCATCAACTACGTGATGGACCTGTCGCTGTCGAAGATTCGAGCCGAAGCGGGCAGCATCATGTTCGCCGACGTGAACGGTCGCGAGCTGTACTTCGCGACGGCACGAGGGCCGCGCGCGCAGGAAGTGATGGACTTCCGCGTGCCGATGACGATGGGGCTCGTGGGATTCTGTGCCCGCGAAGGGGTGAGCCTCGCGATCAGCGACGCGGAGAAGGACCCACGGTTCTACAAAGAGATCTCGCTGAAACTGGGGTACGCGACGCGCAACATCTGCTGCGCCCCGATTCAGTTTGAGGGCCGCGTGTACGGCGCGATCGAACTGATGAACAAGGACCAGCCGTTCACGAACAACGAGGTGAACGTGCTGACGTACATCGGCCGACAGCTCGCGAAGTTCGTCAACGACCTCATCATGGCCCGCGAGAAGATCTAGGTGCTAGCGACTTAGATCAGCGCGCCGAGCAGCAGAATGAGCCCGAAGCGGATCACCGCTTGAAGGGCCGCGACCGCGATGCTCTTCGTAAAGCTGATGTGGTAGACGCTCCGCACAATCACGATCCAAAGGATCGGATAGACGAACCAGCTGACAAAGAACGGCAGCAGGCCCAGCAGGAGGCTGCTCAGTGAGAGCAGGCCCGCGACGGTGACCGCGGTGCCGTACTGGTTGTTTGCGGACGGCTGGCCGAGGAAACGCAACGCGATCTTGAGCGCCAGCGCGGACAGGAAGAAGGTCAGGATGGCGGTGAAGATGCTGAGAAGAATGGACATGCCGGGTCTCCGATTTTCGTGGCTTGCCCAGCACAACAGCCGGGCGGTGCCTATTTGTTCCGATGGTTGTAACGAGACATTTCACTAAAGGATCTATGCTTCGCGGACCAAGAATACAAACCGATGAGCTGATGGCGGACTCGCGCGCGCCGTATCGCACTCTCGTCGATATGTTACGCGGGGCCGCCGAGCTGAGTCCACGTCGCGGTATCTACGTCATCGATCATCGGGGGAGCCAGGAGTTCCGGACCTACCCGCAGCTCTACGAGGCGTCGCTGCGTGTCGGCGCCGCGTTGCAGAAGCGCGGCATTGGCCGCAGCGACCGCGTGCTGCTGGTGCTGCCGACGAGCTTCGAGTTCGTGACGGCATTCTTCGGCGCCTTGTCGATCGGGGCGATCCCGGTGCCGACGGCGCCCCCGCCGCGCGATCGCCCGGCGGATGCCAGCGATCGCGCCGAGGCGGTCCTGCGCATGGCCGAGCGGCTGCAGACCCCCGCGGCATTGTTTGGAACGCTGGAAGATCAAGGAGCGCGACCGCCCCAACTCGGCGAACTGCGGCACGTCATGGACGTCGGCTCGTTGGTCGAGGGCGTGCCGGTCGGGGCGGTGCCCTCCCCCGTCGTGCACGGCGAGATCGCGTACATCCAGCCGACGTCGGGGGCGACCGGTCGGCGGCGAGCGGTCGAGCTGACTCATCGAAACATCCTCACGAACATCCACGGGATTGGGCGACGTCTCGAGATGACGGAAGAAGATATCGGCGTGTCGTGGCTGCCTTTGCACAGCAGCCTCGGGCTCGTCGGTGTCGCGTTGTACTCGATTTTCTGGCGCAGCGACGTCGTACTCATGCACCCCGACCGCTTTCTGAAACGGCCGGATGAGTGGCTGCACTGCTTTGCCAAACATGGCGCCACGCTCGCCGCGGCGCCGAGCTTTGGCTACGACTACTGCGTGCGCCGCTGCCAGGAGTCCCAGCTCAAGGGGCTCGATCTGTCGACGTGGCGGGTGGCACTCAACGGCGGTGAGCCGATCGCGGTCGAGACCGTCGAGGCGTTCACGCGTCGGTTCGGGGGCTACGGTTTCCGCAGCGAGGCGTTCACGCCGGTGTACGGGCTGACCGAGGGGACGTTGGCCGTCTCGTTCCCGTCCCCGGGGGCACCGCCGGTCGTCGACACTGTATCGCGGCGCTTGCTCGAGTCCGACGGCATCGCCGAGGTCCGGCCGCCCAAGGTGAGCGTCGATCGTCGCATGCGCTTCGTCGGCGTCGGTCAGCCGCTGGCAGGCATCGACGTGATGGTGATCGACCATCGCGGCATCGAGGTCGGAGATCGCGTGCTCGGCGAAATCGCGGTGCGCGGGCCGAACGTGATGCGCGGCTACTTCGACCGGCCCAAGAAGCGGTCTGAAGGTGGGACGCGGATCTCGGGCGAGTGGCTGATGACGGGTGACCTCGGGTACATCGCAGACGAGACGTTGTTCGTGGTGGAGCGCAAGGTGTCGACGGTCGAGACAGGCGAGCGCCGCGTGTTTTGCCATCTGATCGAAGACGTCGTGCAGCGCGTGGACGGGGTGCGGGCGGGCAGCGCGGTGGTGTTCAAGAACGAAGCCGAGCGAATCATCGTCGCGGTGGAGGTCCAAGCCGGCGCCGAGGAGGACGAGATCGTCGCCCTCGTGCGCAGCCACATCGTGCGGCACTTTCGTCTGGAGCCGTCCGAGATCATCTGCATCTCGCCGCAATCGGTCCCGCGATCGGCGACGGGGAAGGTCCGTCGCCACCTCGTGGAGGGCTTCTTCGAAGCGGGACTGCTGGACCGTCGTGCCCGGACCCAGGATTTCGATGGCGTGCGCCGACTGCTGCAGCGCTCCCGCCATCAGGCGCTGAAACTCGGCCAGACCGTCGCCTCGCAGGTCCGCGGGATCTGGAAACGCGACCCGCCAGACTAGAGTAGAGTCATGGGGTGATCCCTGAAGGTGCCGCGAATCCGCTGGTCCGCTGATCTGCTCACTAATCCCCTATCCGCCGGTCCGCTGGTCCGCTGGTCCGCTGGTCTGCTGGTCCGCTGGTCCGCTGGTCCGCTGGTCCGCTGGTCCGCTGGTCCGCTGGTCCGCTGGTCTGCTGGTCGCCGGTCAAACTCAAACTAAGACCCACACTCGGTTCATGGAGCCACCACGCGAAGCGTCGAGCAACCTCGCGCCTGCTGGTG
>JBFIHF010000023.1:0-37084 GCA_041601915.1 Bradymonadaceae bacterium | reverse complement strand
CGGCGCCCGAGGTGGTGGTTCCTCGAGCGAGCGACGCCCGCGCCGAAGTCGCGCATGAAGTCGCTGCGGTCGCCCGTGTTGTCCGTGCCCACGATGTGGTTGTGATTGCTCATCACCATGAGGCCGTGGACGTCGAAGCGCGCGTTCTTGGCGGCCTTGGCGACCTCCCAGCGCACGACCTCGTTGATATGGGCGTCGGGGCGCAGGTAGTTGCGGCGGTCCGTGCAGCGGCGGGTGAGCATCGAACATTGATGAGCGAGGTTTCGGCGAGGGGTACACATGAGGGCCTCCAGGTAAATGGTCCACTCACGTAATCGGCCGTTCGGCCGTTCCGTTGCGTACTTTTTTTCCGTGGCCTCGATCGCGGCGGTATTGCTCGCGATGCACGTCCGTCGGGCGGTGCGCGGACGGGGGTTGAGGGTGCGTGTTGGGGCGCGGGGGTGTAGATCGTCGGGATGCGGGACGAGCTCATTTATCTGGATCATAACGCGACGACGCCGGTGTTGGGGGCGGTCGTGGAGGCGATGCTGCCGTACTTGCGGGAGCACTTTGGGAACCCGTCGAGCGGGCATGGGTTTGGTCAGGGGCCGCGGGTTGGTGTGCGGCGGGCTCGCGAGCAGGTGGCGGGGTTGCTGGGTTGCGACGCGGACGAGGTGGTGTTCACGTCCGGTGGGACCGAGGCGAACAATCTGGCGATTCGTGGCGTGTGTGGGCCAGGGACGCATATCGTCACCTCGGTGATCGAGCACCCGGCGACCGCGCGACCTTGCGCGGTGCTGCAGGGGCAGGGCCACGACGTCACGGCGGTCCCGGTGGATGAGGCGGGGCGGGTTCGGGTCGAGGATATCCGCGCCGCGCTGCGGCCGAGCACGTCGCTCGTCACCGTGATGCACGCCAACAACGAGACCGGTGTGCTGCAGCCGATCCGGGAGATCGCGGAGGCGGCGCGGGAGGTTGGGGCGCTCACGCACACCGACGCCGCACAGTCGGTGGGCAAAGTCGCCGTCGACCACCTGGGCGTCGATCTGCTGTCGCTGGCCGGCCACAAGCTGTACGCGCCCAAAGGGGTGGGCGCGCTGTATGTTCGGCGTGGAACCAAGGTGTCGCCGTTGGTCGTGGGGGCGGGGCACGAGTTTGGGCTGCGGCCGGGTACCGAGAACGTGGCGTCCATCGTGGGTTTGGGTGAGGCCTGCGAGATTGTGGGTCGCGATTTGGTCGAAGAGGCGGCGCGGGTCGCTGCGCTGCGCGACGAGCTCTGGCGGCGCCTCGCCATGGGCATCGACGGACTCCAGCTCAATGGTCACGCCGACCGCTTGCCGAACACCCTCAACGTGCGCTTGCCGGGGGTGCTCGGGGCCGAGGTGCTCGATGGGGCGCCGATTGTGGCCGCATCGACGGGCTCGGCGTGCCACGAGGGCGCTCACCAGGCGTCGCCCGTGATCCTCGCGATGGGCGTGCCCCACGACGAGGCGCTGGGCTCGCTGCGGCTGACCCTCGGTCGGGGGACCACCCATGACGAAGTGGTCCGCGCCGCGGCGGCGATTTGCGCGTCATGGCGTCGGACCTGTCCTGCGTGATTCGCGCCGTGGGCTGCGTTAAGCTGACGAGGCCCCCGCGCCCCGATGTGCCATGACCGATTCCTACCATCCGACCGCGTGCATTCTGTGCGAGTGCAACTGCGGCATCGAAGTTCAGCTGGGCGGCGATGACGGCCGCCAGTTTACCCGCCTGCGGGGCGACAAGAGCCACCCGGCCTCGCGCGGCTACGCCTGCGAGAAGCCACACCGCCTCAACTTCTATCAGAACGGGGCGCACCGCCTGAGCTCTCCGCTGCGACGTCGCACCGATGGGACCTTCGAAGAGGTGTCGTGGGATATCGCCATCGCGGAGATCGCGCGAAGGCTGGGGGCCGTCCGGGACGAGTACGGCGGGGCGAGCATCTTCTACTTCGGGGGCGGCGGACAAGGCAATCACCTGCCTGGGGCCTACGCGACGTCTACTCGCCGCGCGCTCGGTTCCCGCTACAAGTCCAATGCGCTGGCCCAGGAGAAGACGGGAGAGTTCTGGATCGCCGATCGCATGGTCGGCAGCATGACGCGCGGCGATTTCGAGCACT
This sequence comes from Bradymonadaceae bacterium, assembly GCA_041601915.1. Classification (GTDB taxonomy): domain Bacteria; phylum Myxococcota_A; class Bradymonadia; order Bradymonadales; family Bradymonadaceae; genus JBFIHF01. The sequence goes on along the minus strand of JBFIHF010000023.1, from coordinate 34,968 downwards.
GTCAGGTGGGCCTGTTTCTGGGCAAGAACCCGTGGCACTCCCATTCGATCCAGCGGGCCCGCGTGACACTCCAGGAGATGTCGCAGGACCCGGACCGCACGCTGATCGTCGTCGATCCCCGCCGCAGTAAGACGGCCGAAATGGCCGACATCCATCTGCAGGTGAAGCCCGGGTGCGACGCCTGGCTGCTGAGCGCGCTGCTCGGCGTGCTGATCCGCGACGACCTGCTCGATCACGACTTTCTAGCTCGGCACGCCGATGGCGTCCCCGAGGTCCTCGCGGCGTTCGGCGCGACTCCGATCGCCGAGTACGCGCAGCGCGCCGGGGTGCCGGAGGCTCAGATCGAAGAGGCCGCGCATGCGATCGCCGCGGCCTCGTCGTTTGCGAGCTTCGAAGACCTCGGCGTGCAGATGAACCGGCACTCGACGTTGGTCAGTTACCTGCACCGGCTGGTGTGGCTCCTCACCGGCAACTTCGGCAAGCCCGGCACCCAGTACATTCCCACTCCCCTCGTGCCGTTTGTTTTTGGCGCCACGGGCAAGCACTCACCGGTCGTCGGGGCACCGATCATCGGCGGCCTCGTCCCCTGCAACGTGATCGCGGAGGAGATCTCGACCGACCACCCGGGGCGCTATCGCGCGATGATCGTGGAGTCCGCGAACCCCGCACACTCACTCGCAGACAGCCCGTCGATGCGGACCGCGCTGAGCTCTCTCGACACGCTGGTGGTGATCGACGTCGCGATGACCGAGACGGCGATGCTCGCGGACTATGTGCTGCCCGCCTCGAGCCAGTTCGAGAAAGCCGAGGCGACGTTCTTCAACTTCGAGTTCCCGGGCAACTACTTTCAGCTCCGCCATCGGCTGCTCGACCCGATCGACGGCCCGCTGCCCGAGGCGGAGATCCACGCGCGCCTCTGTGAGGCTCTCGGCGTCTACGATCCCGCCGCGCTGGCCCCGCTGCAGGCCGCCGCAGAACAGGGCTTGCCGGCGTACGGCGCAGCGTTCATGGAACACGTGTTGGGCAACCCGCAGCTCAGCGGCTTCGCGGCCGTGATCCTGTACCGCACGCTGGGGCCCGCGCTTCCCGTCGCGGCGCGGGAAGGCGCGCTGTTGCTCGGTCTGGTGTTTCAGTTCGCGATGGCGCACCCGGAGTCTGTCGCGCGAGCGGGGTTTTCGGGCCCCCCCGCTGTCGCGGCGCTGAATCTCTTTCAGGCGATCGTGGACACTCCCACGGGCCTCATCTTCTCCGTCGGCGAATGGTCGGACGTGGCTGCCCGCACGCCGAACGGTCGACTTCAGCTCGCGCTGGATGACATGATCGCCGAGCTCGCGGACCTCGCGACTCCCGACGAGCCGTCCGACTACCCGTTCGTGCTGTCCGCCGGCGAACGTCGCTCCTTCACCGCGAACACGATCATCCGCAATCCAGAGTGGCGAAAGAAGGACGCCGCGGGTGCCTTGCGCATGAATCCGGAGGACGCCGCTGCGGCGAATGTCGTCTCCGGGGACGATGTGCGCGTGGTGACCGCGCGCGGGTCGGTGGTCACGTCGGTCGAAGTCACACCGATGATGCAGCGTGGCCACATCTCGCTGCCGAACGGACTGGGGTTGAGCTATCCGTCGACCTCGGGCTCCGTGACGACGGGGACTGCGCCCAACGAGCTCACGTCGGCGAAGTCCCGCGATCGGTTCGTGGGTACGCCGTGGCACAAGCACGTCCCGGCTCGCGTCGAAGCGGTTTGAAACGCGCGCACCATGCTGTGCTGTTTCTGATCGCGATGTCCGTGGCCGCCCCCGCGTCCGCCGAGATCCCCGGTCCCCGCGCGCGCCTCACCCTGCGCTACACGGACACCTCCGATGGCGATCCGGATCCAGTGTTGGATGACTTTCTGTACGTCGAGAACGGCATCACGCTGCTCAACAAGTACTTCTTCTTCGATCTGAACACCCCGATGGTCCTGGTGCTGGTCGATGGCATCGCGACGGCGATCAAGTTCCTCGCGGGCGGGAGCGACTCGTTCCTGTTGATGTCGGCGTTGAATCCGGGAGACCGCGAGCCCGGTTGGATTACGATCTTCGAGGCGTCGGGCGGGCCGCAGGCCGCGCAGTTTGGGATGCTCCGAGTGGGCACGGGCGTCATGTTTCAGTGGTCATGGCTGTTTCCGTACTTCGATGGGACCCGCGTGAACATCCAACCCGTGGACCTTGGCGCGGTGCTGCACCTCTGGCTCGACCGCCCGGGCGAGCTGGACGTCACGCTGGCCCTCGCCGCGGGCAACGCCTGGCACCGCTACGCCGCGTTCAATCCGTTCTTCAGCGTGGCCCCGGTCGTCGACATTCCCCTCGACGGCATGCTGTCACTGCACCTCGCCGGTCGACTGCAAGTCCGACAGTTCGACTTCACCGGGTACGCTCAGAATATCTCGGACCCCGACGGCTTTGAGAACCTCGTACGCGTCAAGCCCTGGCTCGTGAACTGGGTCGTCGAAGCAGGACCCAGTCTCCGCTTCTAGGCCCAATGACCGGGGTCAGTGAACCCTCTGCGCAAGCTTGACGTTGACGTTCACGGCGCGCAGGCGTTACCCCTGCATCGACCCGAGGAGGCCCGATGAGCGAAGAACTCCAGCTGGTGCTGGATCACGTGACGCTGAGCGTCGACGATCTGGGCACTGCGAAAACGTTCTACGGCGCGGCCCTCGCGCCATTGGGGCTCGATCTCATCGGCGAGGTCACGGCGGAGCAGTCCGGAACCGTGGCGTACGCGGGGTATGGGCGTGGTCGGAAGGGCGTGCTGTGGGTCGCCGCGAACGGCCGGCAGACGCCGGTCACACACATCTGTTTTCGGGCGCTGACATGCGAGGCGGTGCGCGAGTTCCACGCCGCGGCACTGGCCGCGGGCGGGACGGACAACGGTCCGCCGGGACCGCGTGAAGTCTACCACCCCGCCTACTACGCCGCGTTTGTGCTCGACCCCGAGGGGCACAACATCGAGGCCGTCTGTTTCGAGCCGGAGTGAGCAGGTACGGGCCGCGCGACGGGTTGGTCCAGAATGGTCGTGGTGATACCGTGACGGCATGCTCCACACCGGTGACATTATCGCGGGCCGATATCGGCTCGAGGAGCTGATTGGCGAGGGCGCCTACGGCTCGGTGTGGAGAGCGACACAGCTCAATGTCGCGCGCCCGGTCGCCGTCAAATTCCTCAAGGCGTTCGTGGCCGACCCGTCCGCGAAGGCGCGTTTCGACCGCGAGGCCAAGGCGCTGGCGAGGCTCCAGCATCCGAACTGTCTGACGCTTCTCGACTTCGGCCACGACGGCGGGGCGTTTCTCGTCACGGAGTATGTCGCCGGCGAGCGTCTCGATGAGTGGGTTCGAGACAGGCCGACGTTCGACGACATTCTGGTGGTGACTCGCCAGATCCTCGAGGCACTGTCGTACGCGCACGCACAGAAGATCGTGCACCGTGATCTGAAACCACCCAACATCATTATCACGCGAGACTTCGACCAGCGCTTGTCGGTCAAGGTCCTCGACTTTGGCATCGCGAGTGTCGTCGGCGCGCGCCGTGGAGACATCACGAAGACGGGTGAGGTGTTTGGTACACCCGGCTACATGAGTCCAGAGCAGCTGCTCGGAGAGACCAACGTCGGTCCCACCGCGGACCTCTACTCCGTCGGCGTGATGCTGTATCAGATGATTGAAGGTCATCGGCTGTTTGAAGGCAAACTCGGCATCGAGATCGCGCTCAAACACCTGTCGAACGAAGCGCCGCCGCTGACGGTCGAAGTCCCTGCTGGGGTGGCGGAGGTCGTGGCGCGCCTGCTGAAGAAGCATCCCGCCGACCGGCTCCAGAGCGCGCGCGATGTCCTACGCGCACTGCCCGAGCCACCACCCACGTCGGCCCCCCTGGGGATCATGCCCCCGCCAGGGCCGTGGACCCAAGACCCACCGCAGGCCCCTCCCTCTACGGAGGACGTTTCGCAGGTTCCTGCGACGACAGAGGAGGTCGCGCAATCGCCTGGCCGCCTGCCGCTTGCAGCACTCGGCGTGGTCGTTGTGGTCGTCGCGCTCGCGGCGGTCGCCGCGGTCATGCTCCGTGGATCTGAGGAGCCGGCGACAGCGCCGCCGCCCCGCTCGCGCGCTTTGTCACAGTTCATCAAGCAGGGTGCCGAGCCGCCGACGCCCGTGCCGGAGGCGCAGGCGCCAGATGTCGGCCAGGCGCAGCACCATGCGGGCTCGGCAGGTTGCGGCAAGACGTTCCCCGCACGGGGTTTGAAGACGCTTCGCGCGATGGTCGGCATCCTCGATTCTCGGAGCACGACGGCGTGGGTCCCGCGGGGGTATGACCCCAATGTCCCACACCCCGTCGTGATGTTCTTTCACGATGTTTCCCAGCATCCAGCGGAGCTTATCACGGAGATGGACGTGCAGGCGCTCGCCGACCGCGACGGCATGATCATCGTTGCCCCGCACCACGATACGATCATCTATCCGTGGGACAGCGAGGCGTCATGGGCTGAAGCACGCGCGGATCTCGACGTGGCGGCAGACGTGCTGTGCGTGGATCGCGCAGAGATCTATCTGTTCGGCTACGGCGCGGGCGGTCACGCAGCCGAACAGCTTGCGTGTCGGATTCCGAGCGTTCGCGCCGTCGCGGTCGCGGCGCATCGACTGCCCGATCACGGTCGTGTGTGTCGACACCGCGACACGCCCTACCTCTTCATGGCTCCGATGTCGGACGGGCGCGACCCCGCGTCCGGCGGGAGTGGATGTCTGGCAGGCGAGGAGATCGTCTCGGTGGATGAGCACGAGCGCGTGTACGCCGAGATCCAGGGCTGCGATCCGAAGACGCGTCGGTCCGAAGGCGGGCGATACACCGACGGAAAGTGCGTGACGTGGGACTGCACGTCGCGATTCGTCAGCTGCAGAATCGACGGCGGGCGGCCGTTGCCGGGCACCAAACACCGGATCTCGGACTGCGAGGGCCGGGCGTCGAGGTTCCCGTATCGCGACAAGCTCTGGGACTTTTTCGCCGAAGTTCGAGCGGGTGTCCCTGACAGGTAGTGCCCGGATGGCTGTCGTTGGAGCCCATGGAAAGCGGTGTACGCGGAAATGCCGTGGGGTCGAGCGGTCCGATGTAGGCCCAATGGGTCTGTGGGCGCGGTGGTCAATCCGGCGTGGCAGAGTGCTCGGATGCGGCGCGGAAGAAGTCCCAGATCCGCGGTCCGGTCGGGAAGTCCGGTGCATCCCCGTCGCATTCGTCCATGAAGGGCCGCTTCGCCGAACCGGGCCAGCCGTGACCACCGTCGACATGACAGCTCTCGAACGGCGCGTAGCAATCCCACGACCGACAGCGACTGCGTTTGTGGGTGAACGCCGCCGCGGCGGCCGGCGCACACCGATTGCGGCGGCGCCATCGTTCCTCGAGATCGTGCACGCTGGCTCCGAGGTCACCATCACAACTGGCGGAGCCGTCGATCGGTTCGCGGCGACTCTTGGTGGGGGACAGCATGAGATAGGGGATTGGATCCGGTCGGTGGCAGAACGTCTCGTCGACGCCCGGACGGAACGAGTTTGTCGCGACACCCGCAACCCAGGCCTCACACGACAACTTGAGTGCCGGACGTCCGCCCGCGCCGTGTCCTACGACGTAGACACGTTCGAGGTCGAGACAGAGCAGGTCCGAGGTCTCGTCGAGGATCTCTCGGATGCGCCGGAGGTCCGCGCTGCCATTCTTCCAGGGCCCGGTGATGTTCGAGGATGGGGCGATCACCACCCACTGGTCGCGGTCGGCGAGTTCGGCGAACCCGGTGAGGTCGAATAGTGCGTGCGGTGTCTCGTTGGTCTGGTGGAGCACAATCACGACCGGGTGGGCCGCGGCGGGGTCGTATCCGGTCGGAATGTGCGTGAGCTACTGCGCACCGCCCAGCGACCGGGGATCGCGGATATGAGAGGTCCCGATGAACGGCGGTTCGGTGCCGCAGCCCATCGATGGGGGCTCCGCGATCTCTTCTGCAGGCGGGACGCGTTCGCTGCGCGGGGGGCCGGCGGGTGCCGGAGTGGTCTCGACGGCCGTGATCAGCGGTGTCGGCAGCGTCGCTACGCACGGTGGCTCGGCTCTCGTCGACAGCCACCAGCCCAACGCAAGGACTGCCACGAGCGCGCTCGACCCCAGGACGAGCGGGGTGAGCGGAGCACGACTCACCGATCGGCCGAGCGGATGTGACTCAGGACCACCTCGTTGAAGCGGTCCGCACACTGCCGCGGTACGGCATGTCCCGACTCGTCGAACCGGACCAGATCCGCATCGGGAATGCCGTCGGCGAGGAGGTCGCTGCCGCGTGCGTTCACGAGGACGTCTTGTCCGGGGCGAACGATCAACGTGTGCTGGCGCCCGAGCTCGGACAGGCGGGCACGTGTGTCATGTCGCATGATGGCGCCGATCTGACCGACGCTCACCGCGACGGGGGGCGGCCGCACGAAGTCGGCGCGTACGATATCTCGGACGTGGGCCGGGTTCGACTCGCGGAACTCCTGAGCGAACAGCAGCCGGCCGAGGGCGGCAAGCCGGTGTTCACGTCCACCCGTGTACGACGCGGCGAAGTGACGCAGTCCACGCACCGGGGGGATCCGGAAGTCGGGGCCTCCGGGATGAGTCGCGGCGAGCGTCAGCGACAGGACACGGTTTGGCGCGCGAAGAGCCAGGTGTTGGGCGATCATCCCGCCCATCGAGATACCGACGATATGAGCTTGGTCCCAGCCGGCACTATCCATGACCCCGAGCGCGTCGAGAGCCATGTGACGCATGCTGAGATCTCGGACGACGGTCGCGCCGCTCTGTCCGACGCCCGCGTGATCGAACCACGCGACGCGATGTTCTCGCGCGAACTCCTGGATCTGAAATCGCCATGCCTCGCCGCGCATCGTGAGTCCCATGATCAACAGGACGGGCGACCCCTGGGTGCCGGCCGTGTCGTACCAGATCGTGTGTCTCGTTGTGTTCGACGTCGGCATGTCAGCGAAACTCCAACGCCCCGTCATCGACCGGAGCGTGGCCGAAGAGGTAGCTGTCCAGAAGGTAGTTTTGATAGACGCGCCACGGCAATCGCGTCCCCTGTGCAGGGAGGACGGCGCGCGCGCGCTCGACGTACCCCGAGCTGAAGTTGATGAGTGGCTGGACCACGAGGTCGTCCGGTCGCCGCGGCCGGCACTCCCGGTGGCCATGTTCGTCCATGTGCTTGAGCAGGCGGCAGACGTAGGCGGCGATCAACTCGGACTTTAGTGTCCACGATGCATTGGTGTACCCGATGACGAGCGCCGAGTTCGGGATGCCACTCAACATCGCGCCTTTGTACATGACACCATCGGCGCTGCTCAGCGTTTCGCCGTCGACCCAGATCTGCGCCCCGCCCGCGAACTGGAGCCGAAATCCGGTCGCGCTGACGATGACATCCGCCTCGAGTTCGGCGCCCGACTTCAGCGCAACGCCCCGTGGCGTGAACCGCTCGATGTGGTCGGTCACGACGGTGGCGCGTTCGCCAGTGAAGGCCCGGAAGAAGTCCTGGTCGGGGATGATGCAGACGCGTTGGTCCCAGACGTCGTAGGTCGGCGAGAAGTGGTCTGCCACCGCCTCACTGCCGATCGCTCGTCGGACTTGGCTGAGCAGGATGGCGCGCATAGCGCGCGGCTGCCATCGCGCGAGCTCGTAGAACGCGGTCGCGAGAAACACGTTCTTCCATCGCGCGAGGCGGGACCCGATCGACGAGCCGAGTACGTACGTCAGCCCGCGAGCGATCACATCGCGTTGCGGCCGCGAGAGCACGTAGCCCGGCGTGCGTTGCAGCATCGTGACATGGGCCGCCTGGCGAGCGAGAGCCGGCACGAGGGTCATCGCCGTGGCGCCGCTGCCGATGACCACAACGCGCTTGCCGGAGCAGTCGAGGTCGGCGGGCCAGTGCTGCGGGTGCACGAACTGCCCGGCGAAATCGTCTCGGCCCGCGAAATCTGGTGTGTAGCCCGCCGCGTAGTCGTAGTAGCCCGAACACCACCACAGAAACCGGCACGTGAGCTCGTGGCGCTCCTCGGTGTGCGGATCGACCGCGCTGACCGTCCAGGTTGCATGCTCCGACGACCAGTGGGCGCTGACGACGCGCCGTCGAAACTCGACCCGCTCGGTCACACCTTGATCGTCGGCTGCGGCGCGCAAATATTCGAGGATCGACCCGCCATCGGCGATCGCGTGCTGCCCCTTCCACGGGAAGAACGAGAACCCCAACGTGTACATCTCGGAATCGGACCGGATCCCGGGGTAGCGGAACAGGTCCCACGTCCCGCCGATCTCATCGCGGGCTTCCCACATCGCGAACGTCTTGTCCGGGCAGCGGTCGCCGAGGTAGTGCGCCGCGCAGATGCCGGACAAGCCCGCGCCGACGATCAACACATCTACATCTGCAGTCATCGCGCCTCGCCGCCAAGCCGCGTGTAGTGTACCAGCGCGGTGTGGCCGCGCGCCACCGGCGCGGCCGGACTCCCGGACCGCCGGTCGCGACGTCGTGGGTCTTGACGTAACGCGTCGCGGCTCGTAGCTGTTCAGGTTCACGCGCGGAGGCCAAGATGTCATTCACTTACATGCCCGGCTTCGGGAACGATTTCGAGACCGAGTCGCTGCCCGGTGCGTTGCCGCAGGGCCGCAATTCGCCGCAACGCTGTGCCTATGGCCTGTACGCCGAGCAGCTGTCGGGGTCGCCGTTCACCGCGCCCCGCGGAACCAATGAGCGCTCGTGGCTCTACCGGATCCGACCGTCGGTCCGGCATATGGGCGACTACAGCCAGTTTTCGCAACGCCTGTGGCGCAGCGCGCCCTGCCTGGACGAGGCCGCGATGCCGATCGGTCAGCGCCGCTGGGATCCGGTGCCGATGCCCGACGAACCGACGACGTTCGTTGAAGGTGTGCGCACGATCACGACGGCGGGAGACGTCAACGGACAGAACGGGATGGCGTCGCACATCTACGTGATGAACACCTCGATGCAGGACGAGTACATGTTCAACGCTGACGGTGAGCTCCTGTTCGTGCCCCAGGTCGGCACGATCCGTATCTTCACGGAGCTCGGGGTGATGGAGGTGGAGCCGTGCGAAGTCGCGGTCGTGCCTCGCGGCATGATCTTCCGGGTCGAAACCGACGGCCCGGCCCGCGGCTACCTCTGTGAGAACTACGGCGCGAAGCTGACGTTGCCCGACCGTGGACCGATCGGCGCGAACTGCCTGGCGAACCCGCGCGACTTCAAGACGCCCGTCGCGTACTTCGAGGATCGCGAGGTCCCGTGCAAGGTGATCGTCAAGTGGTGCGGGCGCATCTACTTCACCGAGATTGGGCACTCGCCGCTGGACGTCGTGGCATGGCACGGCAACTACGCGCCGTACAAGTACGACCTGCGCCACTTCTCGCCGGTTGGCGCGATCAGCTTCGACCACCCGGATCCCTCGATTTTCACGGTGCTGACGTCCCCCACGGGCGAGGCGGGCACCGCGAACATCGACTTCGTGATCTTCGGGGAACGATGGCTCGTCGCCGAGGATACGTTCCGGCCCCCGTGGTACCACCGCAACATCATGTCGGAGTTCATGGGGCTGATCGTCGGGCAGTACGACGCCAAGGAGAAGGGCTTCGTGCCGGGCGGGATGAGTTTGCACAACCAGATGCTCCCGCATGGCCCCGACGCGTTCGGGTTCGAGAAGGCGACGTCGGTGGAGCTGTCGCCGCAGAAGCTGACGGGCACGATGGCGTTCATGTTCGAGACGCGCATCCCGCAGCACCTCACCCGGTACGGCGCGGAGCTCGACACGCGGCAAGACGACTACATCGAGTGTTGGGCGGGTCTGAAGAAGCGCTTCGATGGCAGCATCGAAGGCAACTGGGACTGAGCGCTCGGGCTACTCCGACGTCTCGCGGGAGTACGTGGTGCGCAGTCGCAGCCCGCGCGCCGTGGGGTCGAGTTCGATGCTGGCTTTGCCTCGCAGGGCGTGTCGCCAGGCCTTGCTGTCCTCGCCGAGCTGCAGCTGTTCGGCGATCTTCTCGGCGTCGTAGCGCAGGAAGAAGAACGGCGCGGGGCGTTGCAGCAGCTCCTGGTCGCTCAGCGGCTCCCATTCACCCGACGTCAGCACGAGTGCGTTCGGATACGCCGCGATCTGGGGCGACTGGAGTTTGGCGAGGGACTGACTGGCCGGCAGGGCCAGCGGACGACCGCTCGGGTCGAGGGTCAGCTGGTCGGTCTCGGCGTTGAACAGCTTCACGAAATCGAACACTTCGACGGGCGCCTCGGCCGTGATCGCGGCCACCGCGTCGACATCCAGATTGGACTGACGTCGGTCCTCGGCAAAATCAGCGGTCGGGCGGAGGTCCTTGACCAGCAGGGTGCCGCCGGTGACGGTGGCCAGGGCGGGCGGCACCATGGTCCAGCGCGACGCGATGGCGCTCGCGCCGCGGTTGATCCCGCCGTACCACTCGCACTGAAACGGCTTGTCCGCGATGGACGCTGCCCGGGTGCGGACGACATCGACGACCTTGCGCACGTCGAACGCAAAGCCTGCGATGCCGGCGGCGTGTTCGGCATGGGCCGACTCGGTGAGCGGCGCGCCTGTTTTTGTGCCGGCGAGCAGGGGAGCGAAATCCGAGCGGACCTCCACGCCACCGCCAAACGACAAGCTCGTCGGCGACCAACTCTCCGAACCGAAGACAATGCGCGGAATGGTCTCGGTGAGCTGCGCCGTCTCGTGGCGACAGACATCGGAGATGACACGCTCACGGGTGCGCAGGCTGTCCGCAATCTCGGTGTCGAGCCCCGGCTTCGGCGCGAGGAAGAACTGACTCACGCGCGCGAGATCGACAAACCCAATGCCGAAGTTCCGCAGGTCCCACGTTCGCGCCAACTTGCGGACGTCCGCCTCGTCCAAGGAGTCTGCCGGCGTGGCGACGCCCAGCAGGTGCGCGACGAACGTGTCCTCGGCGCCCGGGGTCGTCACACCCGCCAGCAGACGGTTGCCCGAGATCGCGACGACCAACAGGCGATTGTCGCGAATCCGGTAGGTCCGATACTCCTGAGCACCGCTGCGGTTCACGACGCCTGCTACACCAGAGCGTGCGTCGACACGGGCCAGGAATTCGCCGACGGCCTTCGCGTCCTCAATCTCGAGGCGCAGCGCCGGGAGAACGCCGATTCCGTACAGCGCGAAGCGAGGCGCCGTCTCGAACCCGAGCTCCAGCAGACCCTCGCCGGAGTAGTGTCCGCTGAGCTCGGCGAGCAGAGCGAGCATCCGACGTTTCCGCGGCTTGAGGTCGGGGTCCGCCAGCAGTTCCTCGACGCGTTCGGGCGTCGGCATCACGGCATCGTCGAGGGTCGCGAGCCAGGGCAAGATCTGAACGAGAGGCGCCGGATCGATCGCCGCGGCGAGATAGGGCGTGTCGGCGGGGACTCCCTCGAGGAACTGATGTATCACCGGCTCGGCGCCGGTTGCGGGTCCGGCCGTGGGTTCTGTGGTTCGCTTTCCGCAGGACATCATCGCGAGCGTCAGCGCCGCGAACGCCATAGCCTTCGAGTTCATGATAGTTGCCCTGTGTGGGTTGACCCGTTCATCATAGGGTAACAAACCGGCTGACCGGCCTCAACGGATCTCGAATCCATGAATCGCGTCGGCGTTCCGTTCATCTCAACCCGGTGGCGGACGAATCCACAAAGCCTGAGGAGGACCAATGAACGCGGAAATAGTGTGGGAAGAGGGCGTCCGGTTCCGCGCGGAGTCGGGTTCCGGGCACACGATTACGGTGGATGGCGCCGTGGAAGGCGGCGGGACCAATGCGGGGGCGCGGCCGATGGAGCTCGTGTTGATGGGGACCGCCTCGTGCGCGGCCTACGACGTGGTCTCGATCCTGGAGAAGTCGCGCCAGCCGGTGTCGAGCTGCGTCGCGCAGGTCGAGGCGACGAGGGCCGATGAGCCGCCGCGCGTGTTTACCCAGGTTCGGCTACACTTCGTCGTCTCCGGCGTCGGTCTGACCGAAGAGAAGGTGGCCCGGGCCGTGGCCCTGTCCGCCGACAAATATTGTTCGGCCTCGATCATGCTCAAACGCGCAGGAGTCGAGGTGTTGTATAGCCACGAGATTGTGGATACGGCGGAGTAAGCGGTGCAAGTGATTGACGACATTAGTGAGCTCGTAGGGCGAACCCCGATGCTGCGCTGCAAGAAGCTCTTCCCGGACTCGCCGGCGACGATTCTGGCCAAACTGGAGCTCTGCAACCCGATGTCGGTCAAGGACCGGCCGGTCAAGCACATCATCCGTCAGGCGCTCGCCGATGGCCTGATTGAGCCCGGGGCCGAGCTCGTGGAGGCGAGTAGCGGCAACACCGCCATCGCGATCGCGATGATTGGCGCCGCCCAGGGCTTCAAGGTCCGCATCTTCATGAGCGAGCTGTGTAGCGAAGAGCGGTTCAAGATCCTCAACGCGTTCGGGGCGAAGGTCATCCTGACCCCTGGCGTCGAGCACACCAAGGGGTCTCGCGAGCGCGCGATCGCGTACTGTGAGGCCAGCGGCGGGAAGGCGTTCTTCGTCAATCAGCACTCCAATCCTCGCAACGGCGATGCCCACGAAGCGACCACGGGGCCCGAGATCTGGGAGCAGACCGAAGGCAAGCTCGACGCGATGGTGATCGGACTGGGCACGTCGGGGACATTCGAAGGGCTCTCGCGCTACTTTCGAGCGAAGAATCCTCAGATTCGGATCATCGGCTTCGAGCCGGCGTCCAGTCCGGTGTACGGCGGTGGTCCGATGGGGAAACATCGCCTCATCGGGATCGGGCCCGGGTTCGTGACGGACAACTTCAAGCGCGCTCGCGATCGCATGGATGAGCTGATCACGGTGACCGACGAGGCGGCGTTCGAGATGACGAAGCGGCTGTGTCGAACCGAAGGGGTCATGGCCGGCGTCACGTCCGGTGCGTCGCTCTGGGTCGCCGAGCAGCTCGCGCAACGCCCGGAGTACGCCGGCAAGACGATCTGCTGCATCATCTGCGACAGCGGCGAGCGGTACCTGTCTGTGGAAGGGTTGTTCCCGGCCGATGACGTCGAACGGATGGCTTGATGGCCGGAGAGCTCGAAGTCCTCGAGCGGTGCCAGCGCGCGCTGCCGGCGTGGCGCAGCCTGACGCACGATCAGTTCGAGTTCTCGCCACCGCGCGGATTCTCATCGTTCACGATGGCGGTGCGCTGCCTCGTCGACGTGGAGCCGCGTGCCGTTCTCTACCGTCATCTGGGTCCCAAGCCGAACGCTCTGTTGGGCTACTCCGCCGAGCGGGCGATCTACGAAGCACTGGATGCGGGTGGTGTCGCCGCGCAGGTCCTCGCCTACGAGGCCGATCACCGAATCGAGGCGTTCTACGATGGCCGGTCCTTAGGCCGCGAGGATCTGGAGGACCACGCGATTCTCGGCCAGATTGGCGAACGCCTCGCGAGCCTTCACGCCGTCCGCGTCCCTGTGCCGCAGCGACCGTTTTTCGACCTCGCCCACGAGCGGTGGGGCCCCGTCGCTCATGACGTCCTCACGACGCAGCGGGCCTGCTTCGCACCCAACGAACAGGAGTTGTGCGAACAGCTACTGCCGCTGGTGCATCCCGAAACGCTGGCGCTGGTGCACGCCCAGCTGCCGCGCGATGAGCCAAGCTTCTGTCACAACGACACGTATCACGGGAACATCATGCTGCTCGGGACCGGCCAGATTCGCCTGCTCGACTTTGAGTTCTCGTGTCTGAACCACCGCGCCTTCGACTTCGCGAATCTGTTCTCGGAGACGGTCATGCGGCACAAACTGCCGGAGTACCCGTTCTTCCGCATCGTGGAGCCGACGTACGACGATGACGACATCGCGGCCGTCGTCGAGGGGTACCTGCGCCACAGCGACGTCCGACAGTCGGTGACGGAGCTCGTCGCACAGACCCGACGCCTGATCCCGCTGTCGGATTACATGTACGCGCTCGCCGCAACGACGCTGGCGGTGGAGCCGATCCAGAAAATTCGGTTCATCCCGTACGCCCACCAACGCTTTCGTCGCTTCCTCGAAGCGGTGAGCTAGGCCTGATAGATCCGCTGGTCCGCTGGTCTGCTGGTCCCCGGTCAAATTCAAACTTAGACCCGTGCTCAACCCCCGGGAGCGACCCACGCGAAGCGTCGCGTAGGCCCCGCTTGCCGCCAGGCTGCGCGGTGCTCGGCGCTTCGCGTGGTGGCCGCTGGCCTGAGGACGGGTCCAGTTTGAGTTTGACCGGCGACCCGCGGACCCGCGGACCCGCGGACCCGCGGAGCAGTGGACCAGCAGACCAGCGGATCCTTAGATCTCGGCGAGGCGAGCCTCGAGCAGGTGTTCGAGGGAGACCTGCGCGGCGGCGAAGCTCTCGATGCCCTCGGCGAGCTTTTCGTTCGCCATGCGGTCTTCGAGGTGCATGACGTTGAAGCGGTCATGGGTCATCTCGATCCGCTCGATCGACTCCTGACGTGCCCGCTCGGCGCTGAGTCGCTGCGGTAGGGCGCCGGTCGTCTCTTGCAGCTCCTGGAGGAACTTCGGCGCGATGGTCAGCAGGTCGCAGCCGGCGAGTTCGGTGATCTCGCCGAGGTTGCGGAAACTCGCGCCCATCACCTCGGTCGGATAGTCGAACTTCTTGTAGTAGTTGTAGATCTCGGTGACGGACACGACGCCCGGATCTTCGGTCGCGGGGTACGAATCGCGGCCGGTGTCCTTCTTGTACCAATCGAGAATGCGGCCCACGAACGGTGAGATCAGCGTGACGTTCGCTTCGGCACACGCGATCGCCTGGTGCAGCCCGAAGAGCAGCGTCAGGTTACAGTGGATGCCCTCTTGCTCGAGCTGTTCCGCGGCGCGAATCCCTTCCCAGGTCGCCGCGATCTTGATCAGCACGCGTTCGGCGCCGATCCCGGCCTCAGAGTACAGCGCGATGATGTGACGCGCCTTGGCGATCGTCGCTTCCGTGTTGAACGAGAGGCGAGCGTCGACCTCGGTGGAGACCCGTCCGGGGATGATGTCGAGGATGCGCTGACCGAACTCGACGGCGAGCCGGTCGATCGCCGAGGCGACAATCTCGCGCGGCGCCGCGTCGGGGCCGGCGTCGGCCCTGGCATTGGTGAGCGCGGCGTCCACGACGGGGACGTAACGGTCCATGCGCGCTGCCGCTTCGATCAGCGACGGATTGGTCGTGGCGTCACGGGGCGTAAAGGCTTCGATGGAGTCGATGTCGCCGGTATCGGCCACAACAACGGTCATTAGTTTCAACTGCTCGAGTAAGTTCATGATCGACGACTACCTCTGAATCAGATGCGCGGAAATGACAGCAACCGCAGGGTATCAATTTCGCCACGCAGCTGTTCGACCAGCTCGACCTCCATGGCGTCGATGAACGGTTCGGAGGCCTCCGCGAGTCCCTCGACTTCGTGGGTCGAGGCGCTGTGGCCCAGATGGCGCCACATCTCGCGACCTAGCACATCGATGGTGGCGGCACGTCGGACGATATCCCAGTCACCGTAGGCGGCGATCAAGCGTTCGGCGAGCGTGAATCGTAACGGGGAACTGCGCAGCGAGCGCACGATGTTGAGCAGGAATCCGGCCGCGGCGAGCGGGTCGAGCGCTTCGGAGTTCACCATGACCTGGTCGATCACGTCGGGGCGTCCCTGTTCCAGTCGCGCCTGCAACGGCGGCGCCAGGGGCTGACGCGCGGCGAGGTCGAGCGAATGCGGCACCAGTTCGCGGATCAGCGATCGGCGCAGCTCCTCGGAGAGCCCGTCGGCATGGGCGATCGCGTTGGCCGCCCGCTCGAACGCGTGGGCGGAGATGCACGTGAAGTCCTGCAGGATCTCGCTGTTGAGGATCGGCGTGAGCCGTTCGAGGAGGTCCTCCTGTTCGAGGGCGTCGAACGCGTGCCACCACTGCATCAGCGTCTCGACGTACGACACGAACATGTGGGGCGCTTCAGCCCGAATGCGGGCTTCCAGCAGGTTCAGGAGCGTGAGGCGCGATTCGGAGCACAGGGTGGGAAGCTCGGTGCCGATGCGCTCCAGCGTGCGATGGTCTGGCGCTGCGAATCGCGCGATGACGTCGAACGCCTCATGGCGCGTGCCGTACCGCGTCAGCAACAGCAGCGCGTAGGACACGACCTCGCGCCGCGTTTCGGGGTTCAGTTCCCCGATGCGCCACATCGTGCTCAGGCAGCGCTCCACCGCGTAGGGCTGCAGCCAGAGGTCGTCCTCGGAGAGCTGCTCGAACAGCATCGTTGCGGTGGAGGTGCGGATGCTGCTGACTTCGGCGAGCACGTGGGCGATGCCGGCCAGCGCTTCGTGCTTCTCACGGACGTCGTCACTGCGTAGCAGCGCGAGCCACATCCCGAGGCGTTGACTCGGATTGCCATCCAGCGACAGCGCGTGATCGATCGCGGCGGCCTGCCCCGGAGGGTTGGCTGCTCCAGCAATGGCGGGCCCCATCAGGTCCGCCCATCGTTCGATGACTTCGGTGCTGACGTCCATAGCACACCTCGTTGGTTCGTCTGCAACGTCAAAAGGGGGGCTTTCTACGGCACAGGGTAGTCCTCGCCGATCGCGATTTCGAGCGATTTTTGCACGGCGGTCAGCTCGGGTAGAGCAGGCGCAGCGCATCGCCGCTTTCGCGGAGCGCGGCCGCACGATCGGTCCATGCCGTGTTCCCGTGGCGCGCGTCAAACAAGGCCGCGAGCTCGACGCCGTGGCTCCACAACAGCTCGACCAACTCGGATCGGTCGTACGAGCCGTCGGCGTCCCAGCCTTCGAACTCCTGCGGCAGCCGCAGGGTCAGCTGTGGGGGGGCGCAGCGCGTCAACGCCTGTGACGCGCACAGATAGAAGTGCATCGCCGACCACCGGTCGAAGTTCGACAGCGCCCACGGCAAGTGGCGTTCGAAGAGCTCCACGACCCGGACCACGTCACCGATGGCCGCCGCGTGGGTGATCAGCGGCGCGATCGACCGCAGGAAGACGGGGTTTGTCGCCGACATCCGGCATCCGATTCGGAAGTGGTGATCGGCCTCGATCTCGCCGCCATGGGCCATGAACGGGAGCACGGCCATCGCGTGGCACCGCGCCGGGTACTCACTTTCCCCGCCGTCCTCCCGCTTGAAGTTGGCCCCGATGATCTGAAGCCCGCGCTCAAACCGGCCCATCGTGAAATGGGCGGTCGCCAGCACATGGGTGACGTAGCTGGAGCGCGCCGCATAGGGGGTCGCGGACTTCACCAACACCTCGAACAGGCATTGGAGTTCGCTTCGCGTCGCGCCAAAGACTTCCGCGCTGCGAAATCTGGCGAGGTCGACGGGGTAGGGCATCCAATTCGCGAGTTCGTAGACGCGATCCATCTCCGAGAGGATGTGATCGAAGTTCGCGCGACTCGCCGCCACCATCAGCGCGGCGTCTTCGACGAGCCATTGAAACTCGTACCAGACGTCGTCGGTCGTGAGCTCTTCGAGGGTGTAGTGCGCGATGTTCCACGCGAACGCCGTCAGGGACAGCTCGGCGCGCCCCGCAAACGTGGCAGCGCTGATCAGCGCTCGACGCGCCTCGATGCGCAGATCGCGGTCCCCGCTGAGGTCCGCCTGGCGCACGGCCTCCTGGGCCACCGCGACCTGCGCGGCACCGTGTTCGAGCGCCTCGCATTGCTCGAGCAACTGTCGAGCGTCGACCCCATGGTTGATCATGTGTGGAGTGTACGCGGCGTTTGTCGCCCTCGCATCTCTGGTCAGGTTGTCTATCCGGCCCGCAGAGGTAGAATCGGCGAACGAGGTGAAATCATGACTGATCCAGGCCCTAATCCTCCCGTGGCGGATGACGAGAGTCCCGCGCTGAATTTCAAACTGCTGGTGACCCTGGCGGTGGCGGCGCTTCTGCTCGGCGCTGGTTACCTGCTGTACGCGGGCGCCACCGGGGTGGGTACGTTCAAGAAGGTGTGTGAGGCGTCGAAGGGCAGACCCGCCGAGATCACCCTCACTGAGTTGACCGCCATCGGGGCGACGGCCGGACCGGCCAGCGAAAATGGTACCGTGACGGTGCAGCACAAGGCCGGTGCGCGGTGCGTCGTACGCATCACCGACGAGAAAGTCTTCTCGTCGCTCTTCGAAGAGTAGCCCCCTCCGACATCGCGCGTGAATCCTGGCCGGGCGTGAATCTCGCACGTCTGGAATATTAATTTACAGCGTAAGCTTACAACGTAAGTCTGAGTGACTACGTGGTGAGCACCAAGGATCGAGATGCGCGACAATGCCCTACAATTTGGCGCCGTCCGCGAGGACGCGCGGCTGGAACGAGAGGTCCTGACGACCTTCTCGTGTGCGCGGCCGCTGATGGTGGCCTCCGCGGGCTGTAGCGTGATCGCCCTCGCCCAGTGGTTCCCACAGCTTTCGTTCACCGCGATCGATCCGAATCCCGCGCAACTCAGCCATGCATGCCGCCGGCTGGGCGCATTGCGCGACGGAGCAGGGCTCGATGAACACAGCGCGCTGTCCGAGAGCGGCAATTTCGAGTCGCTGGTTCGCCTGCTGCGCGGCTTCGTCCACGACGTCGTCGTCCCCGGAGAGCGGTGGCTCGACTACTTCGCGGGCACCACGGCAAGCCCGCTTGACGATGCGCGGACCTCGCCGATGTGGCACGTCGCGTTCGAGCTGGCATTCGCGGAGCCGCTGCTCGTCGCGATGTTCGGGCCCGCCGCGATTCAGCACGCTCGCCGCGGCAGTTACCCGGGCTACTTCCGCGCGGTGATCGAAGACGGGCTGTCGCGGCTCGATGCACGCCACAACCCGTTCCTGCACCACATCTTTCTTGGTCACTACCTCGCCGGCGGCGAGCCTGACTACTACGGCGGCGTGCCCGCCCGGAACATCAGGTTCGAGCACGGCGTCATCGAGGACGCCGACTTCGGGGCGTTCGACTTCATCGGGCTATCGAACGTCGTCGACTGGATGGACGACGCGGCGCTCCGCGCGTTGATGACCGGCGTCGCCGCGCAAACCAGGCCCGGGACGGTCGTGATGTTCCGTCAGCTCAACAACGACCGACCGCTGTACGAGCTGCTGGGCTCGGACTTTCAGACGTTTCACGAGTTGGGCGAATCGCTTCGAGCCCGTGATCGAAGCCTCTTCTACCGGAGAATCCATGTTTGCCGTCGTACGTGACGCCACGTCCCCCCATCGAGTCGACGAGCTCGTCGATGCTGTGCTTTCGCGCTTCGCGGTCTCTCAGAACGCCTACTTGCGCGACCTGACCGGCGGTACGATGTCGCGGGAGCAGTTCGTGGGATCCCAGCTGCAGTTCTGCCATGCCGTGGACTACTTCAGCCGCCCGATGGCAGTGCTCGCGTCGCGGCTGCCGCACGCGGAGCAGCGGGTCTCGATCCTGCACAACGTGTGGGAGGAGCACGGCGAGGGCAACCTTGCGTTCCATCACGGGACGACGTTCCGAAAGTTCCTGGGCGTGCTGATCGGGGCGGAGCCGTCGATCACCGCGCCGGGTCCCGCGGTGGGAATGTTCAACGCGACTCTGGCGGGGGTCTGCGGCACCGACGAGCCGCTCGCGGGCGTCGCGGCCCTGGGGATCATCGAACGTATGTTCGCCGACATCTCCGCGGTGATCGGATCGTCGGTCGTCGAGCGCGGATGGGTCGCCCGCGAGGAGCTCGTGCACTACGCGACCCACGAGACGCTCGACCTCGAGCATGCCGATGAGTTCTTCGAGATCGCGCGAAGGGGCTGGGACGCAGGCCGCGACGCGCGCGCGGCGTTCGAGCGCGGCCTCTGGCTCGGCGCCTATGCGTTCGACCAGTTCTACCGGGGGCTCAGCCAATGAGCGTGCGGGTGTTCGAGGTCTCGCCGGCTCAGCGCGCCACGATCGGTCCGATGATTCGCGGTCTCGAGCGCGGGATCAGCTACCCGCTGGGCAGGGACCGCTTCGAGATCGATCACGGGCCGGACTACTTTCAATTCTTCGACCGACTGGGGGCGAGCGCGACATTCGTCGCGTTCGACGACGATGAGCTGGTCGCCGCGGTGTCCTGTGTGCTGCGCACGGTCGCGCGTTCGGGAGGTGTGGTCTCCGAAGCCTGGTACGGTTGTGACCTCAAGGTTGCCCCGGCGCATCGCGGCCGCCGGCTGCCGCTGCGATTGTTGATGACCGCATTGCGGACGAAGTATCGCCGCTGCCGCCGCGGGTACGGCGTGGCGATGTGTGCGGCCGACGGCAACCCGGCGCCGGTGGTGCGGCTGGCGTCACACATCCGCGTCATTGGCTCGACGGTCGGTGAAGAGCTGCTGATCTACACGCTCGACGCCGACCAGATGTCGCGCTACGCGCCGATCGTCGAGGCGCACCGCGGTCCGCTCGGCTATCTGTCGCTCACCGGCCGCAAGGACCTGATCATGCGCAGCACCGGGCGCGCGATGCCGTTGATGCACGTCCAGTTCGGACCGTGCGCCCAGCGCGAGGAGCAGTCGCCGCGGGCTGGGCACTCACACATGTTCTGCGCCCCCGCGACCGACGGCATCGTGCGGGCGTTGAGCGACGCGGGGCTGGGTCCCAGCGGCCGCGCAAACGTGATGCACCACGGCATGAACGCGTGGGACTGGCGCTTCGTTTTGACGAGCGACTTGTAGATTGTGGTCGAGTGACATCGCTCTGGAATCGCAGCCGGGCGTCGAGGTATGGTCTCGGCATGAATGCTTCCAAATTGACCCTGCTCGTCGTCGCGTTCGTCGCGATTCCCACTGTCGCTTCGGCCCAGATCGTCATTGAACGTCTCAATGAGACTGCGGACCCCAGCGCGCCCGTGATCAAGAAGGACAAGAAGAAGGACAAGGGCAAGGCGAAGGGGAAAGCCAAGGCCGGCGAGGAAGAGGATGAGGAGGCCGAGGTCGAGGTCGAGGAGACGTTTACGGCCGAGGAGACGCAAGCGATGGAAGCGGTGTTCCTCAAGCAGCTGACGGCCGCACACACCACGTGTTTGAGCGGGCCGACCGTTCGTCGCCCGTATCTCGCCGACGTCACGGGGTCGGCGACCTGGACGATTCGCGAGGACGGGCGTGCGAAGTTTTCGAACGGCACCGCGACGCCCACGACGGCGATGTTCTTCAAGGACCAGAAGCAGCTCGACGCGATACCGCCCGCGGAGCGCGCGGCCGGAGAGAAGCAGGTCATCGCGGCCTACGGTGCGTGCATCAAGCTCGAGAGCGCCAAGGTCCCCGTCGAGGACAAGACGGGTGAGTTCACGCTGGACTACACCGTGACCTGGAACAAAGGGAAGGCGGTCGTCGCGCTGGGTGCCGGCGGCGGCGGCGGTGGTGAAGGCGGCGGTGGCGATGAGGCACTGGACCTCGACCTCTAGGTCGCGGCCGCCCCCGTCTGAATGTCCCACAATCTGGCATAGATCCCGCGCAGCGCGACGAGATCGTCGTGGTGTCCGCGCTCGGCGACGACGCCGGCGTCGATGACGATGATCTCGTCGGCGTGTCGAACCGTCGACAACCGGTGGGCGATGATGATCGTGGTGCGGTCCTTGGAGACGCGCTCCAGCGACCGCTGAATCGCGGCCTCGGTCTCGTTGTCGACCGCCGACGTGGCCTCGTCGAGCACCAGGATCGGCGGATCGGCGAGGATCGCTCGCGCGATGGAGACACGCTGGCGTTGACCGCCACTGAGCGTCATCCCGCGCTCGCCGACCACCGTTTGCCAGCCGTCGGGCAGCGACGCGACGAACTCATCGAGCTCGGCGGCCTGTGCCGCCTCCAACAGCCGCTTGTCGTCGACGTCCGCAGACCCATACGTCACGTTGTCGCGCAGGGTGCCGGCGAACAGATAGCTCGTCTGGCTCACGAGCGCTGTCGCCGCGCGAATCTCGGAGAATCGTAGATCGCTGACATCGGCGTCATCGATGAGCACGCGGCCTTGGGACGGATCGAAGAAGCGCAGCAGCAAGTTCGCGACGGTGGTCTTGCCTGCCCCGGTCGAACCGACGATGCCGACGGTCTGCCCGGCCTCGATGCACAGGTCGAAGTCTTCGAGCACCGAGCGTCGCTCGTCGTAGCGGAACTGCACGTGCTCGAACTGGACGCTGCCGCGGATCGGGCGCACGAGATCGAGGGTGCCCTCGACGATCCCGGCCGTCGTGTCGAGCAGGTTCATGATGCGCGCCGTGGACGCGGTCGCTCGCTGGTACAGGTCCAGCGTTTGGCCCAGTCGCGTGAGCGGCCACAGCAGCCGCTGGGTCATGAACACCAGCACCGAGTACACGCCGACCTCCAGCTCGCCGTCCAGCGCCATGAAGCCACCCCAGACGAGCGTGGCGCCAAAACCCACGACGATTGCGATGCGGATGAGCGGGCTGAACGCCGAACTCAACGCGATCGCGCCGCGATTGGCGTCGCGGTAGAGCTCGCTGTGTGCGCGGACGCGCTCGACCTCGGCGGCTTCGGTGTCGAACGCCTTGATCGTCGCGATCCCGCGCAGGTTGTTCGACAACAACGCGTTGACGTCGCTCACGCGCTCGCGCACCCGCGCGTATCGGGCGCCGAGGCGCCGCTGGTAGGTGATCGAGCCCCACAGGATCACCGGGATCGGCGCCATCGCGAGCCACGCCACGGTCGGGGCGAGCACGAAGAACACCGCCGAGATCACGATCGTCGTCGTCGTGAGCTGAACCAGGGTGTCGGCGCCGGAGTCCAGGAATCGCTCCAGTTGGTTGACGTCGTCGTTGAGCACCGACATCAGCCCGCCCGCGCTCTCGCGGTGGAAGTAGGCGAGCTCGAGGCCCTGCACATGGGTGTACGTGTCGACGCGCAGCTCGTGCTGCAGTGTCTGGGCGAGGTTGCGCCACGTGCGCGCGGCGAGCCACTCGAACAGCGACTCGAACCCCCAGATGGCGAGCGTCGCGACGAGCAGCCACCAGAACTGTTCGTGCACGTCGGCGATGCCGAGCGTCGACAGGAACGACTCGTCACGGCGCACGACGATGTCGACCGCGGCGCCGATGAGAACCGGCGGTGCGAGGTCGAAGATCTTGTTTAGAAACGAGTAGACGCTGGCGAGCAGAATCGTGGGGCGATGTGCGTCGGCGTACAGCAGCAGGCGACGAAACGGGTGCATGGGGTCATCCTCTCGCACAGCAGTTCAAAGCGAGACGTCGAAGCGCATGCCGGCGTCGCGCAGACGCTCGACGAGCGGCATGCCAAGGCCCGTCGCAGGGGTGAGCACACCGCCGGCCGCGACGCCGGCTCCCGGCTTCTCCAGCAGACACATCGCGGCCTCGGACAGCATCTTCGAGGTCTCGCCGTACCCGGGGTCCTGCACGCCGATCACGGTGCAGGTCACGTCGCCGCCGACGGCATGCGCAGTCACCACGATCTCGAACCCGCCCGCGGCGATCTGTTCGCGGGTCGGACCTTCGCCGGGCGCGGGGAGCACCCGCGATACGAGGAGGTTTCGCAGCGCCGGGACACCCAGCGCGAGGCCGACGCCGGCGAACATCGCGGTGCCGGCCGCGGCGCGCCGCAGACCTTTGGCGCCGCCGCCAAACGCGCTGACTTCGGTGTACTCGAGGTGGGGTGCGTCGGGATGCAGCAACGCGTGCGACCGATGAACGACCTTAATGTTGATGCCGGCCATCAGAAACGGGGCCGTCCAACCGCTGGGCGACTTGCGCATCCCAACCTGCATGTCCGCCCGAGGTCCTTTGCGCTTGTCCGGCGGGTTCAGCGAGTAGGGTGAGCCGGCGATCTTGCGGATCTCCGGATCGGCACGCGCCTCGTCCATCACCTGGCCGATGCTGGCAATCGTCCCGCCGCTGGCCTCGCCCTTGAGACGCCGGACTTCGGTCGACACGCGCGGAGCGGGGACCCCGTCGCGCTCGCCGGCGTGCACTTGCGCGCACAGCGTGCCGAGGTCCGAGGGGATCGAATCGAAGCCGCAGCAGTGCACGATGCGTACCGCGGCCGCGACCGCCGCGTCGTGGTGGAGATCGATCATGCGGCGCACGAACTGCGGTTCGCCGGTGATGTCACAGTAATGCGTACCGTGGGCCACACAGGCCGCGACGAGGGGCGCGCCATAGCTGGAGAACGGTCCGACGGTCGACGCGACGACGCGCGTGCGCGCGCACATCGCGGCGAGCGACGCCTCGTCGGTGCTGTCGGCGACGACGATCCCGGGTTCGCTGACACTCCCGTCGATCGCTTTCAGCCCGCCGAGCACCGCGGCGAGTTTGTCCGCCGACCGCCCGCCGATCGCCCACTTCAGCCCCCGCTGGCGCGTCAGATACTCCGCGACGAGCCCGCCCGTGAACCCCGTCGCACCCCAGATGATGATATCGTATTCTCGTTTCATTCTTTCGCTCACTCATTGACTCGCGACATCCGTCGCGACGTTTCGTATCTGTAGTAGACCGTTGCACCCCGGAATTCGATCGTCGAACTGCGAGGAGGTGGACAATGAGAGACCCTCACATGGAACAACCGATGGCCACCGCAGGCGTCGCGCTCGAGGATGCGGCGGTGGCGCTGATTCTGATGCACGGCCGCGGGTCCGACCCATCGAGCATGCTCGCGCTCGCCTCACATCTGGACCTGAGTCGTACGGCGGTGCTGGCGCCCACCGCAGCCGAGGGGCGATGGTACCCGAAGGCGTTCCTCGTGCCACCCGAAGAGAACGAGCCGGACCTGTCTAGCGCCCTGGGTGTCATCTCGGCCCTCGTGACCCGTTGCGCGTCCGCCGGCATCGGGCCGGAGAAGGTGCTGCTGGGCGGATTTTCACAGGGAGCATGCCTGGTCGCGGAATGGGTCGTGCGCAATCCCCGGCGCTACGGCGGGTTGGTCGTCTTCAGCGGCGGTCTGATCGGTCCGCTGGGTGCGGTGTCCGACCACGAGGGGACGCTGTCCGGCACCCCGGTGTTCGTGGCGTGCAGTGAAATCGATCCGTGGATTCCCATCGAACGGTTCACCGAGACGGTACGCGAATTCGAGCGCCTCGAAGCCGCGGTGGAAGCGCTGATCTACACCGGGGTCGAGCACACGATCCGACCCTCCGAGATCGAAACACTCAACCAAATGCTGCATGTTCTCAAGGTGCCTCGATGAACAAGATTCAAACGCAGGGCGTACATCACATCACATTGATCGGCGCGGATCGTCAGACCTCGATCGACTTCTGGGAGGGCGTGCTGGGGATGCCGTTCATCTTCGAGCAGCCCAACCTCGACAGCCCCGAGGAGAGCCACCTCTACTTCGACCCGGGCGATGGGGTGTTGATTACGATCTTCACGAACGAGGATCGGAAGCCGGACCCCGCTGCGGCCCCCGAAGACATCGGTTCGGTCCACCACATCGCGTTCAACGTGTCGGCATCGACGTTCGACATGGCGCTGACGAGCCTGACCGAACGCGGCGTCTCGCACACCGGTCGGGTGGATCGCGGCTTCATGTGGTCGTGCTATTTCCGCGACCCGCTGGGGCTGCGCGTGGAGCTCGCCTCGTACAAGTTCGCGTTGCCGCCCGGCGTCTCCGCGAGCACCCTGATGTACGAAGCGCACCAGTTCCGCGTGGCGTCGGAGGACTACAACATCTCGGAGAAGCACATCGCGCTGGCGCTGGAGAAGATCCAGCGCGACATGACCCCGTCGCTGTCGTCGGATCGACGGCCCAAGAACCCGTACCGCCCATGACGAACGTCGTGTTCGGGCGCGGGGAGCGAGCGGGGCTGGCGACAGCGTTCGAGGCGGGCACGCCGGTGCTGATCGTCGCAACGCCAGGTCGCGTCGCGATGCTGGACGCCACGCTCAGCGACCTCGACGCTGCGTGGCGCCGCTGTGCGACCTTCATCGATGTCCCGCAGCACGTCCCGAAAGAGACGTTGGAGGCCGCGGCTGCGCTGGCCGACGAGCACGGGGTGAGCGGCGCGGTCGCGTTCGGCGGTGGCTCGGCGATCGGTGTCGTGAAGGCGCTCGCGCTGCGGCGCTCGCTGCGCAAGGTGTATGTGCCGACGACGTACTCGGGGTCCGAGATGACCAACATCTGGGCCGTGTCGGCCGACGGCCAAAAGACGACGGGTCGCGATGACCGCGCGCGGGCGGACCTCGTCATCTACGACCCCGACGTCGTGGATTCGATGCCGCTGCCGCTCGTCTTTGTCAGCTTGTTCAACGCGCTCGCCCACGCCGTGGAGGCGATGTACGCGCCGGACGTGACCCCCGAAGTGATCGAAGATGCCTCGTCGTCGGTGCGGCTGCTGGCTGACGCGATCTCGACGTTGTCGAACCATGACGATCGGATCGCACGAGAAGCCGCGCTGCGCGGCGCCTATCATGCGGGGCGCGCCCTCGACGCCGCGCAGATGGGGCTCCACCACAAGCTGGCCCACGTGCTCGGCGGGACACTGGCGCTACCCCACAGCCCGGTCCACACGGTCCTGTTGCCCCATTCGCTGGCTTACAACCGCGGCCACGCCGCCGAGGCGATGCGTCGGCTGGAGCCCGAGCTGAGCGGTGACCCGGTCGCCGTGATCGAGCGCCTGCGTCGCGACGCGATGGCGCCGACGGCACTGCGGGATTTGGGGATGGCGGAGTCCGACATCGATCGCGTCGTCGACGAGGTCTTCGTGCGGCCGTATCCGAACCCGCGCCCGCTGGAACGCGCGCCGCTGCGGGCGTTGGTCCGGGCGGCGTGGAACGGCGATGCCGCCACGCTCCACTGACCTACTTCTTCTTCTTGGGGGTGTTGCCGCGCTTCTTGTGCCGACCCGGCGCGCCCTTGTTCTTGTCTCGTTTGGGGCGCTTCGTCGTGTAGGAGCCCGGTTTGGTGACCGAGGCCTTCTTCTTGCGCGGGCGCAGCGGCTCGGTCGCGCCGTCGTTAGCCTTCGCGGGAGCTGGCGTCGTCGGTGCATCGGCGGGTGGCTTCGGCGCTGGCTTTTCCGGGGCTGCAGGCTTGGGGGCACGCGCCGCGGCCGGCTTCGGGGTCGGTTTTGCGGTGGCCGTCGGGGTGGACGTGGGTTCCACGGCAGCCGGCTTTGGTGCGGAGCGCGTGCTGCGCGGCGACGGCTTCGACCGCGAAGACGATGCGCGTGACGCGCCCGACGACGAGGAACTCGACGACGACGACGAACGTGACGGTTTCGAGGAGCGGGACTGTGACGGCGACCGAGTCGGCGTGGATGCTCGTGGCCCGTCGGAGTTGATCTCGATGGGGATCTGCTGGCCGCGGACTTCGATCGTCTTGTGCGCCTTGAGCAGTGACTCAGCAGCCGAGGCAGACAGCCCCACGAACGCGCGATTTGCGCCCAGCGAAATCTTGCCGATCTGTGAGGCGGGCATCCCGATGCCATTGGCCAGCGAGCCCACGATGTCTGCGGGGCGGATCCCGTCGCGCCGACCGGCGGCGACCACGATCTCGACGGCATTGATCGCCGTGAAGTCGGGCTGTTCTTCGGGTGGTGGCTCGTCGAACTCGAAGTTCAACTCCGAGCCGAGCCGCTTCACCGCCGCGGCGGCGACGTCGATCGCGCTCCAACCGCGCGCCTCGATCTCCTTGGCGAGCCAGTCCTTGACGTCCTTGAGCGGCTTGTCGCCGTCGACATCGGTCGAGATCTGGTCGAGCAGCTCCGTACGGCGCAGGCTCTGAATCTCCTGGTTCGTGGGCAGGGTGCCCTCGGGGATCCGTACCTTGAGCTCGTGCTGGATGTGCTTGATGCGGCCGCGGTCACGCGGGCCGATCAGCGTGATGGCGATGCCGTCGCGGCCAGCGCGTGCCGTGCGGCCGATACGGTGCACGTAGAGTTCGGCGTCGTCGGGGATGTCGAAGTTGATGACGCAGGACAGGTGGTCGACGTCGATCCCGCGTGCGGCGACGTCCGTCGCCACGACCACGTCGAGCCCGTGGGCCCGCAGCCGCCCGAGCACGCGCTCACGCTGCCCTTGATTGAGGTCGCCGTGTAGCGCGTCCGCGGAGATGCCCTGCGAGATGAGGAACTCCGCGACTTCGCCGCAGCGCTTGCGGGTCCGTGCGAACACGAGTGTCGCGCCCGGAGGTCCGCCAGCCAGCAGGCGGAGCAGGGCGGCTTGCTTGTCGCGCTCGCTCACGCGAATCATCGACTGGTCGATGTGGCCGACGGAGAGCGCCTCGTCTTCGACCTGAATCTCGACCGGGTTGCGCAGATAGGCCTGCGCGAGCCGTCGAATCTGCTCCGGCATCGTGGCCGAGAACAGCGCGATCTGGCGCTCGGTGGGCAGCGCGGCGAGGACTTTCTCGACGTCTTCGACGAACCCCATGCGGAGCATCTCGTCGGCCTCGTCGAGCACGAAGAACTCCACGGCGCTCAGGTCGAGAGAGCCGCGCTCCATGAGGTCGATCACGCGGCCCGGGGTCCCGACGACGACCGTGCACCCGCGCTTGATGCCGCGGAGCTGGGTCTGATAGGAGGCGCCGCCATAGATCGTGAGCACATCGAGGCGCATGTGTCGGGCGAACGAGGCGAGCGCCGCGCTGACCTGCATCGCGAGCTCACGGGTCGGCGCGAGGATCAACGCGCGCACCGAGCCGCCGCCGCTGACACGCTGCAGCAGCGGGATGCCGAACGCCGCCGTCTTGCCGGACCCGGTCCGGGCTCCGCCGATCATGTCGCGACCGGACTGCAGGATGGGGATCGCTTCGCGCTGGATGGGCGTCGGCTCCTCGAAGCCGAGGTTTTCGATCGCCGTGTTTAGCGCGTCACCGAGATTGAACTGCTGAAAGCCGGATTGTACGTCGTCGCTCACTTACTTCTCCTCTCCACACGCGCGCACAGTGGTGTACTGGACGGCGTTCCGCAAGAGGTATGAGTGAGGCGGTTTCGTGCCGAAACCTCGTTCAGTGCGCGATTCCGAGCACTTCGATGTCGAACGTGAGGTCGCCGGAGACCCGTGCGCCGGGGTGCGAACCGTAGGCCTGGGCTGCCGGAATCCAGACCCGCGCGTAGTCGCCGACACACAGCTGATTGAGCGCCAGCGTCCAGCCTTTGATGACCTGGGACGGTCGGAAGCTCGCCGGCTTGCCGCGCTGCCAGGAGTCGTCGAACACGCCGGCGTCGTTCCAGCCGGAGTAGTGCACGGTGACGAGGTCGTTGTTGCTGCGCACGCAGTCGTTCGAGTTGCCGGCGAACCGCTTCTCCAGCACGACGCCGTGGTCGAGCTGGTGGCGGCCGGGAGCCACGACACCGCGCCCGTCAACGTCGAGCGAGCCGACGCGTGCCGAGTTGGTGCGCGCGTGCAGCGTCAGGTTGCCCATTTGGCCGTTGTCGCCGATCCAGCGCGCGGTCACGCTATCGAGCGAGTTGGTGAAGGTCGCTTCGTGGCGGCCTTCGGTCACGAACCCGGCGGACACGTTGGGATTGGACTCCCACATCGTGAAGGCACCCGTCATCGGGTTCGCCTCGATGCGGAACGTGAAGTCGATGTTTCGCGAGAACGCGTTGTAGGTGCCGCGGCCCGTCGCCACGATGAGCTCGCCGGCCTCGTTCAGCTCTTGTACGTCGAGCGCCAGAACCTGCCGATCCTCAGGGCGGTCGCCGTCCCACGTGAACGACCCGCCGAAGTGGCGAGGGAACTCGGCGATGGTGAGCATGCCGTGGTCGGCCTCGACGACCGGCTCCACGTACGCCTGTACGGGCGCGTCGTAGACCGGTTCGTAGTCGTAGTCGTAGGCGTCCTGCTGGCCGAGATACAGCGCCGCGCCGATCAAGACGGCCGACACACCACCGATGGTGAGCAGGGGAGAGAGAATGAGGGTGCGGGGGCGAATCATCGAAAATACCTCGGAGGGAGAGCGTCGCGGTTGTTAACGGACGTAACCCGGGAAAGATTCGATTTTCGTCCGGCGGGGCCGAAAGATCTTGCTCAGGGGGTCGGGTAGTCGCGCGCTTCGACCCAGAATGCGGCGGCGCGGCCTTCGCCGTGGTCCCACATCCGTGCCTCGGTGCCGACCGGCTGGGGTGATGTGACGACGTGGTCCTCAGACTGCCCGGGGCGGATCGTGTTGCCATGGTCCACAGCGGCGTTATCGGCGGCGTGCATCGTGTGGTCGCGGTCGTCGAAGTTCGTGATCCGCAGGACCTGTCCCACGTAGACGACCACGGCATCGGCGGACGTGTTCCAGGCGCCGCCGCCGGTGCCCGGGCTGATCTGGAACTCGACGATCGAGCCGAGTTCGGGCAACGCGGGCTCCTCGGGCTCCGGTTCGGGATCCGGCTCCGTCGGGACCTCGGGCTCCGGCTCCGCGGGGGGCGTCGTGGTCGGCGTCGTGGTCGGCGCAGGGGTGGTCGGCGCGGGCGTCGTGTCGGCGGGCGACGTCGGCGCGGGCGTCGTGTCGGCCCCCGGTGCGAGCGCCGAGGCGCCGTCCTGCAGCGCCGCGGAGTCGTCGTCGAGCGACATGGTGCCTTCGCACGCGGCGAAGGTGAGAAGGAGCAGTATCGGGAGCCATCGAATCATGTGCGAAGACATCGCAACGATCGTGCCAGTCGAAAACGGCTGAAATCGGCCCTCTGCGGCGCTCTGCGGGGGCAAACTGTGTGGCAAATGCCGCGATCGGCGAGGCGCGCGAGCCTCAGTCCATGATCACGACGAGGATCGCCTGGATGACCTGCGACGCGTCGAGGTCGTCGAGCACCGGCTGGTTGGCGACGCGACCCATTAGTGCGCTCACGCGGTCGTCCTCGAGCTCGATGCCGAGATCCAACGCCTCGTAGAGCGCCTCGGCCTCGGCGGCGAGGTCCATCGCGGCGAGGTCGACGCCGCTCGCGTGCATGAGCGGGACGATGCGGGGCGTCGTGACGACCTCTCGGCCTTCGACCAGCAGCAGGTAGAGGCCATGAAGGTTGTCGGAGTGGCGCCGAGGCAGTCGCACGGCGCCGACGCGACCGCGCGGACTATCCTCGAGTTCGGAGATCAGCCCCTCGACCAGCGGATGGCCGTTGGAGAAGAAGTCCAGCGCCTCGTTCTGGATCGCGGTGCGCCGATCAAACGTGCCGAGGAACCGGGAGCCTTCTGCGAGTCCCGGGATCGAGTCGACCTCCACGGACTTGCCGTACTCGAAGTAGAAGATCGACTCGCCTTCTTTCTCCACGACGTCGACCCCGATGTGGTCCGCGGCATCCAGGCAAAAGCGCTGTAGCATCTCGTCGAGATCGTCCGGGATCCGGGCCAGCGCGCTCTCGGCATCGGCGCGTTTGTGCGAGTCCGGGAAACTCCACGAACCCGCTTCGCGAGCCAGGCGCGTCTGCACGTCGACGACGAGGGTGTCGAGTTCCTCGGGGCTCCACGTCGGCTGGAGCAGCGCCTTACGCAGGTGCGCCATCGCGGGCGATGAGCCGACCGAGGCGTCGTCAAAGATACCGATGCGCGCGTAGACGTCGGCCAACTCGTCGCCGGGGATCCGAAAGTAGTGGATCGGGATGTCGTCGACGCGCCCGATGCGGTCCATGCGGCCGATGCGCTGTTCGAGCACCACGGGGTCGCGCGGCAGCTCGACGTGCACCATGTGGTCGCAGAACTGAAAGTTGCGCCCTTCGCCGCCGGCGCCCGACGAGACCAGCACGCAGGTCGGCGCGATGCGGTACTGCGCCAACTCGATATCGCGTTGTTTGGTGCCCATCTCTTCGTGGAACGTGAAGACGCGTTTGCGGGTGAGCCGCGTCAACGTCTCCGACAGCTTGCGCGCCGCCGCGGCCGTGTTCACGAACACGAGCGCCTTCTCGCCGGCGTCCTGCCAGCCCTTGATCGCCTCGACGAGCCAGCGCACACGGGGGTCTTTGCCGTCGAGTGCACCGGCCGCCTCGACGTCCACCGGTCGGGGGAGCCGCGCCGCGAGGGCCACGAGCTCTTTGCGGGTCACGGCGCTGACGCGCGGCACGGTGCGTACGCCGTCCTTGTCCCCCTGCTGAAGGCCGAGGGCGTCCACCAGCGTCGAGAAGCCGGCCTCGCCCATCTGGAACGGTGTCGCGGTGAGCAACAGCGCGTGTTCGGTTTGCTCGATGACCGGCAGTAGCACATCGCCGATCTCGTCGTTGAACGCCTGATGCGCTTCGTCCACCACGATGAGCTGCGGCGGGTCGCGCTCCAGCGCGGCGAGTAGTCCCGGCTCGGCGGCGAGCAGCTCCGAGGACACGATCGCGAGCTGGTGCACGCCAAACGGGTTCGCGTCGGACCCGAAGTCGGTGCGCACATGCACCAGCCGCTCAGGGTCGATGTGCACGAAGACCTGATGAAACTTGCGGTACAGCTCGCCGAGCCACTGCACGGTCAGCGTGTCTGGCGTGACGATGACGACTTTATCGACCCGACCCATGCGCACCAGCGCGGCGGTGATCATGCAGGCGACGACCGTCTTGCCGAGGCCGACTTCGTCGGCGAGCAGCCAGCGGACCGCCTCGTCCTCGATGGCACGCGCCGCCGTGTCGACCTGATGGCCAAACAGCTCCACCCGTCCGCCGATGAGGCTCGCCACCTCGCCACGGCGCCGGTAGTTCAGCAGCCGCTGGCCGTCGAGTCGGTTGAGGACCTGCAACAACGGGTCGACGTAGCTGGCCGCGAGGCGGTCGACGGGCGTCTTCACCGGGATGTGTGGCCAGAGCTCGGTGAGGCGCGCACGCTTACCGTTCGTCAGCACCGCCACCTCGCCGAGCACCCCGCGGATGGTCGTGATCTGGCCATCGGGCATCCGCACGGCGTCGCCGGCGGCGAGCGTCAGCGGTGAGATGCCGGCCGCATCAGGCGACAGGCGCAGCTCAGTGTCCGCGTCGGGGAAGAAGACGTCGATGAACCGCCCATCGACGCGGAGCACGACTCCGACGCCGAGCTCGGGGCTCGTCTCTTTGACTAGTTTTGTTCCTTCGTGCCACACGCAGCCGATATACCCGAAACCGCGTCGGTCCTCTACTCTTCTCGCCTACGCCAGCCGATGACCGCGGTCATCCAAAGTGCGCCGCCGAGACGTGAGCGCCCATCACGATGTCGCGATAGGGGAGTGAGCTCGTGTCATTCTCGGCCGCACCGGCGATCACCATCAGCGGCAACAAGTGTTCCTCGCGCGGATGACTCTCGCGTGCCGCGGGCGCGCGTTGCCATTCCACGAGGCGCGTCTCACGCGCCGCCGGCTCCAGAGACATCGTCTCGGCGAGCCACTCGTCGAACGCTTTCGACTCCGGGATCACCGGCGCGTCGGGACGCCTCATGTTGGCGAACAAGCGGCGCAGATTGTGGTAGCTCATCCCGCTGCCGACGATGAACACGCCTTGATCGCGCAGCGGGGCCAGCGCTCGCCCGATCTTGATGTGTTCCGCCGGGTCGAGGCCCGCCTTCAGCGAGAGCTGGAACGTCGGCACATTGGCGTCGGGGTAGGCGAGGGCGAGCGGAACGAAGACGCCGTGGTCGAAGCCGCGCACCGCATCGACCGCGGCCTTGAATCCCGCCGACTCCAGCAGCTCACGTACGCGACCGGCGACCTCCGGTGCGCCGGGCGCCGGCCACTGCACCTCGTAGGTCTCCTTGGGGAAGCCGGAGTAGTCGTACAACATCGGCGGTCGCGGGCTCGTCATGACGGTCGGTACTGCCGCCTCCCAGTGTGCGGAGACAACCAGCACCGCGGCGGGCTGCTTCGGCGGCACCATACGCAGCTTGTGCATGTACTCCGACATCAACTTGTAGCCGCCCGGGTTGCCGAACGCGGCATCGTCCATAAACGGCCACGGTCCACCACCGTGGGGCAGAAACACGGCGGGCATTCGCGCCGAAACGTGGGGTTGATCGGTCATGACGGCTCCTGGGATAGGGTCACACGCGGCCAGCGCGACGGCGCCGACGGCGCCGCCGAGTACCTGAAGCGCTTCGCGTCGTGTAATGACTGGTGCTGGTTTCTTCGTATCCATCGGGCCCAATGATAAATCGGAACTCGCCGGAAACAAGTGCCCTCATTCGAACATGATTGTTTCCGTGTGTGCACGAAACCGGCGCGGCTCCGAGGCGTCCAAGCGGCGTGCTCGATGACGCGTGAGCATTCTGACTTCCCAGCGTAGTAGTAGGCAACACCAGGAGGCGAACATGAGTGAAGATCCCATCATTGGCGTGGTTCCCTTTAGTTTCCCATGGCAGACGTTGGACCCGTTCTTGTTCTGCGTGCACCACGACGATCGTTACCCGGCCGGCAACGACCAACTGGGCCCCCAGGCCTCGTTGGCGGGGCGCAACATCGGGATGGATTTCGAAGGCAAGGACGGCTGGCGCATGTATCACGGCGACGTTGTGCCGGGGTTCCCGCGACATCCGCACCGCGGCTTCGAAACGATCTCGATCGTGCGCCGCGGGCTGATCGACCACTCCGACTCGCTCGGCGCCACGGCCCGGTTCGGCGAAGGCGACGTGCAGTGGATGACGGCGGGGCAGGGGATCGAGCACTCCGAGATGTTCCCGCTGCTCGACCCGGACGGTGAGAACCCGATGGAGCTCTTCCAGATCTGGTTGAACCTGCCGCGGGCGCAGAAGCTCGTGAAGCCGCACTTCACGATGCTGTGGGCGGACACGATCCCGACGCGAGATTTCGTCGACGACGCGGGCCGCACCGTGAGCGTCACGATCGTAGCCGGCGAGCTCGAAGGGCTGATTCCACCGTCACCACCGCCAGATTCCTGGGCGAGCAACCCGGAGTCCGACGTCGCGGTCTGGACGTTGAAGTTCGAGCCCGGCGCGACGTGGACGCTTCCGTCGGCACGCGAAGGATCGACAAGGGTCCTGTATCTGTTTGCCGGTAGCGGGTTGATCGTCGGCGGCAAGGCCGTGCAACCCGGCAACGTGATTCAGGTGCGCGCGGACGCCGAGATCGTGCTGACCAACGGCGACGAGGCCTCG
>JBFIHF010000022.1:0-37097 GCA_041601915.1 Bradymonadaceae bacterium | reverse complement strand
GTGACGGACGAAGGCGTGCTGCAGTGCAGCTATCACGGCTGGTGTTTCAACGTTGGCGGCGCCTGCACCAACGTGCCGGGGCTTGTCGGTGACCCGGACTCCAAGGGCCGCGCGGTGACGCGCTACCCGACGCTCGAGCGTGATGGTTTCATCTGGGTGTGGTGCGCACCGGACATCGAACCCCACCGCGAACCCTTCGCATTGCCGACCCTTGGCGCCGGCTACACCACCGTGCATCAGACGCTACAGGTCGAAGGCACCGTGTGGTCGACGGCCGAGAACGTGCTCGATGTCCCGCACACCGCCTACCTGCATTCGGGTCTATTCCGCGGGACGGGGCCCACCAATGCCATCACCGCTCGCGTGCGACGCTGGTCCGATCGGGTCGAGGCCGAGTACATCGGTGAACCACGCCCCGACGGCGTGATCGGCAAGCTTCTGTCGCCGTCGGGCGGCATCGTCGAGCACTGGGATCGCTTCTTCCTGCCGTCGGTGGCGCAGGTCGAGTACAAGCTCGGCGTGGAGAACCACGTGGTCGTCACGACGATACTGACCCCGGTCAGTGACTTCGTGACGGAGATGGTTTCGACCGTGCAGTTCAAGGTCCGCGTGCCGGGATGGGTCGTCCGACCGGTCCTCGAACCGCTGGCGATGAAGATCCTCAAGCAGGACGCCGACATCCTGAAGGTGCAGTCGGAGACGATCCGGCAGTTCGGCGGCGAGCAGTTCATCTCGACAGAGATCGACCTGCTCGGACCGCACATCTGGCGCCTGCTGCGCCAGGCCGAACGGGGCAACCTCGACCCCGAAGCCGACCCGGTCGAGAAAGAAGTACCGATGGTCGTGTGATCGCTAGGGGCATCGTCGACGAGCGACGACGCAGCCATCGTCGCGGCTGTTTCCTCAGGCGCGCCATGCAAAAAACACCAGTCACCTAGGCCGGGAGTTCTTCCGAGTAGCGCATCCGGGCATTGACGCCCACGAGAGAGCCCGGCTTCAGCGTGTTCCAGACGTTGTCGCCCTGCAGAATCTCGCTCGACAGCAGCAGATGCGAAACGAAGCCGGACTTCGTGGCGAGTTCGCACTGCGGGGCGAACGACGGACAGGTGTCGCGTTCGGGACAATGGTGCTTGTGCGTCGACACCAGCAGCTCTTTGCCCCCCTGGTGCCCGGCCATCACGTGCCCGTTGGTGACCAACATCGTCAGGTAGCACTTGTTGTCGGGGTCATACGGATCGAGGCCCGTCACGCGTTCGATGTCGTCGACGGTCGCGCGGATCGCGTCGAACAGGTCGCGCACCGGGTAGCCCGGACGATGCAGGTCAAAGCGCGACGCCAGGTGACCGAGCAGCAGGTAGAAGATCACCTCGCTGTCAGTGTCGCCGAGGATGAAACGGCGCAAGACGGGCGGCACCAGCGACACGAGCTCGGGACGATGTTCCGCGAAGTTCGGCACGTCCCCGTTGTGCGCGAAGACCCATGCCCCGTACTGGAAGGGGTGCGAGTTGATGATCGACAACGTACCGGTCGTCGCCTTGCGCACGTGCGCCACGACGGTTTCCGAGGACACGATGCCGCTGACGCGCTTGAACAATCCGTCGGAGACGGCGCCGGTCGCGCTCTTGATCACGTGGGGTGCATTGGCGACGTAGTACGCGACCCCCCAACCGTCGGGATGGTCCTCACTCTGCACGACGAGCGCATTCTCCGCGCTGACGAGGCTCGAGTGAACTTGGCTGGGAATGACGGAACGAAAACCAAAAAGCCTGCACATGGCTCGATTATGCACGAAGCCTGCTTCGGGGGCTACTCCTCGGCCGCATCGTCGGGCACCGGGTCGTCGCCTCCCTCGATGATGAGGGCCGGTGGTGCACTTTCGGCGCCGTTCGTCGATGACGGCGTCGGCGCATCGTCCGCTTCGGGCTCGTCGACCTTCGGCGGGTCCGGTTCGGGGTCCCGGATGACCACCGGTGGCGCGGGCGGGTTCGCGGTGGTGGTGGTCGGCTCGACCTCTGGTTCCGGCTTTGCCTCCGGTTTCGCGGGCGGCGGCTTCTCGACCGGCGCCGGTTCCGCGGGCTTCGGCTTCTCGACCGACGCCGGTTTCGCGACCTCGGCGGGGGGCTTCGGCTTCGGTGCCGGTGTTGGCGCGACCTTCTCGACCGGCGCGATCTCGGGCGCCGCGGCCGGCTCATCCATGGGCGGTGGCACCACCGCCGCCGGAGCGCGTTCGGCCGGAGCTGCCGCGGGCACGTTCGCCGGCGGCGCGGGCTCGGTCGGCAACACGGCGGGCGCTTCAGGCGGCGCCGACTCGAGGAGCAGGCTCGTCATCGCCCAGCCCACGGCCGCGGTCACACCGACGAGCAGCAGCGCGAGAAGAATGATGCGGAGGTGCAGACCGGCCCGCGACCTCGGGATCGCCTCCGTCGCGACGTCCGGTGGCACATACGGCTTCACGGTCGTCGGATTGGCGTTGGCCCGCACGCGCAGCGGCTGTTCCGGATCCTGCTGCGTCTTGCGCGGGCGGGTCGTCGCGACTTCGGCCGTCGGCTCGATGTACGCCACGCGCTTGGGCGGCGCCGCCTCAGGCTCGACCGCGCCCTCCGATAGTGTCACCGGCGCTCGCGCCGGCCGTAGCACCGCGGCCAACGGCTCCGGGTCTGGCCGGGGCTCGAACGCGGGCACGGGCGTCGGACGCGTCGCCTGCTCGTCAGCCGGCAATGCCTGCGGCGTCAGGTCGAACGACTCGACGGCCGGCGTCTTCTCCGTGTCCGGAATCCAGTGCTCCGGCTGCGCGAACTGCTGCGTTTGAGCCGCCGAATCCTCGAAAACCAGACCCGCGAGCACCGCCTGCAGATCCCCGCTCTCCAACTCGGCCAAGGGCGATAGCTTCAACGCCAACTCGACCTCACGAATGCGGCGTGCGAGCTGAACGACGCTGCGCAGGCGGCGATCGGGTTGCTTCTGGAGTAGCTCCTCGACGAGCTGCACCAACGGCAGCGGACAGTCAGGGATGTGATCGGTGATCGGCGGCACCGGCTTCGTGACGAGCTGAAACATCGTGTGCATCGGCGTCTGCCCGGAGAAGGGCAGCTCCCCGGACAGCATCTGGTACAGCAGCACGCCCAGAGAATAGATGTCGGTCGTCGTACTGACCGACTCCCCACGCGCCTGCTCCGGCGCCATGTACTCCGGCGTGCCGATGACGACGCCCTGCTTCGTGAGCTCCCGATACGTGTCCGCCTGATCGGCGGTCGTGCTGGGGTCGATGTGCGCGACGCCGAAGTCGAGCAGCTTCACCTGAAGCCGGCCGTCGGCGCTGCGCGTGATGTAGAGGTTTTCGGGCTTCAAATCGCGATGGACGATCTCGGCTTTGTGCGCCTCGGCGAGCGGACCGCAGACCTGACGCAGAATCTCGAGCGCAAAGCCGACGTTGAGCGGCGCGCGCCCCGCGAAGGCCTGCAGCGACACCCCTTCGACATACTCCATCGCCATGTACAGATGGCCGTTCGCCTCACCAAACTCGATGAGCCGAACCGTATTGGGATGCGAGAAGCCGGAGACGAGTCGGGCTTCCCGATTGAAGCGTTCCCGAATCGAGGCGTCGTTGCTGATCCGCCGGTGCAGCACCTTGATCGCCACGACACGCCCGACGGACAACTGAGAGCCGCGATACACGCGACCCATGCCCCCTTCGCCGATCAACTCCTCGACGTAGAACCGCCCGTCGAGCACCGTGCCACGGATCGTTTCGTCCACGACCGCCCCGAGCTCATCGTCGCGGATCTGGCGGACCGACGTGTCGTCGAAGTCGTAGGCGTCATCCTCTTGGAGCTGCAGGCGGGGCGCGGCATCGACCCCGCCGGGCAACGAGCCGCCGAGCCCCTTCATCAGCGCGGCGAGCGGCGCTCCGTCCACCGCGCAGTTGTCATAGTCGGCGGAGTACATCAGGCCGCACGAGGGGCACTGGCGCACCAGGGCCACCGTCAGGGCGTCGGGCTCCGCAAACTCCTCGCTGGCGAGCCCCTCGATCAGCAACGTCGGCAGCATCGCCGTCGATGTCATGGAGTCCGCATTCTCCGTGCTCCCGAGCACGTTGGTGGCCTCCATTGGGTCGTACTCAGCGGAATCGTCGGCCATCGGCGGGTCCTCAGATCCCGGTGTCATCAAGTCGAGTCGATGGAACCCGACCGTAACACATCGCTGAGACGGCGAAAACGCGGCGACCGCCTCGTGGTCGCCAGGGGTCGCTCACTTAAGGCGTCCTCAACACAAGTGGGCCGCTCCGCTGGTCCGCTGGTCCGCTGGTCTGCTGGTCTGCTGGTCAATTTCAAACTAAGACCCACACTCGGTTCATGGAGCCCCCACGCGAAGCGTCGAGCAACCTCGAGTCTGCTGGTGAGCCGCGGCCTCCCGTGAAGCGCGAGTGCTCCGGGCGCTTCGCGTGGTGGTTCTCTAGTTGGAGTGTGGGTCTTAGTTTGAGTTTGACCGGCGACCAGCAGACCAGCGGACCAGCGGACCAGCGGATTCGTTGGCACGTTAAGTGATCACCTATGAGGGTCGCTAGGGGGTGACGCACTGGTTGGCGACACACTGCTCGGGGAACGCGCAGTCCGTTTCGTCGATGCACTCCACACCGCG
Organism: Bradymonadaceae bacterium; assembly: GCA_041601915.1. Taxonomy (GTDB): domain Bacteria; phylum Myxococcota_A; class Bradymonadia; order Bradymonadales; family Bradymonadaceae; genus JBFIHF01. The sequence goes on along the minus strand of JBFIHF010000022.1, from coordinate 32,459 downwards.
CTGGCAGGTGTTGAAGATGCAGAGCTCACCGACGCGGCAGTCCGCATTGATCTGGCATGACGCCGGGGGCTGCGTGGGCTGGCAGTTCCCCCAGTCGCACACTTCATCGGGCGGACAGTCCACATCGCGGTTGCACTCGATCGGCGGCAGCGAGAAGCACGAGCCGGCGTAACACTGCTGGCCGGGCGGGCATCCCGCGTCGCTGGTACAGCCGCCGGGGTTCTGGCAGGTGAAGTTGATGCAGCGCGCCGGGTTCGGGCACTCGCTGTCCATGCCGCAGAACGGCCCGATGATGCAGCGACCGGCGATGCACTCGAAGCCGCTCGCACATTGATCGTCGGACATGCACTGGAACGGCTGGCAGTACCCGAAGTCGCAGCGCTCGGTCGCCGGGCAATCATTGTCGCTGGCGCAGTTGGGCTGCAGCAAGCACGTGTCGCCGTTGCAGTAGGTACCCGACGGACAGTCCGAGTTGTCCATGCAACCGCTGAACGTGCGGCACGCGGTGCCGATACAGGTCTGACCCGGCGGACAGTCCGCCTGGCTCATGCACTGTCCGTTGCTGTTGCAGGTGCCGGAGAAGATGTCGCAGAACTCGCCGGGCGGACAGTCGGTGTTCGCGCGGCAGGCGGGTGGGACGACGCACTGACCGATCAGGCACTCGGTGCCCGGCGGGCAGTCGGCGGTCGTCGCACATTGACTGTTCGTCGAGATACAGACGCCTTGCTGGCAACGCTCGTCGGGGGCGCAGTCGAAGTCGCTGAAGCACATGTTGACCACCGGCTCGCACATGCGGTTGATGCAGGCCTCGCCGGGGGCGCAGTTCGCATCGGTGACGCACTGGCCCGCGCTCAGGCACACCTGATTGACGCATCGCTCGCCGGGATCGCAGTCGCCGTCGATGCGGCATTGCGCGATCGTCTGGCACTGGAAGTTGAGGCAGCGTTCGCCCGGTGAGCAGTCGTCGTCAAAGCGACAGCCGAAGTCCGGGATGCAGAAGCCGAACTCGCACGCCTCGCCGGCGGGGCAGTCCACGTCGGTCTGGCACTGATCAGGTGGCAACGGCAAGCACGCGCCAGCGACGCAGCGCAGGAAGCCCGGACACTCCGCATCGCTCATGCAGCCGTTGGGCACCTGGCACGTGTTGTTGATGCACTCCATTCCCGGCAGCGGGCACGTACTGCTGTCGACGCACGGGATCGGCGGTGTGCAGCGGCTGGCGTTACACATCCACAACGGCGGGCACTCCGCCGAGGTCATGCACGCCAGCGGGACACAGCTCTGGAAGTCGCAGCGCTCGCCGGTCGCGCAGTCGGAGTCCTGACGGCACTCCGGGCGTGGCTGACAGAAGAAGCCGTTACAGATCGCGCCGGCCGGGCAGTCCGCGTCGACCATGCACTGTCGGAAGTCGACGCAGCGATTCCCCACGCACTGGAAGCCCGCCGAGCAGTCGGCGTTCGACATGCAGTCGACGTCGGCGATGCAGGTGCGGGAGATCGGCTCGCATTGCTCGCCCATCGGGCAATCGGTGTCGCGGCGGCACCCGCCGGATGCACGGCAGAAGTTGTTCTCGCACACCTCGCCCGGGTTGCAGTCGAGGTCCACGCGACAGTCGCCGGGGAACACACAGCGATCGCTGATGCACTGCTCATCGGGCGGACAATCGAAGTCCGAGAAACACTCCGGCGGCACCCCGGGTTCGCAGACGCCGCCGATGCAGCGGAAGTCCGGCGGACAGTCGAAATCGACCTGGCACATGTCCGTGGGGAAGCAGCGGCCGGCGTCACAGAAGAAGCCCGGCGGGCAGTTCACGAGGTTGCACGAATCGACGACCTCGCAGCGGAAGTTGATGCACTGCTCGTTCGGGCTGCAGTCGCCGTTCGAGCGGCAGTCGCCGACGAAGAAGCAGGTCCCGTTCAAGCAGATCTGAGCGGGTCCGCAATCGAAGTCGACGTTACAGCTGTTGCGAGGTTGGCACTGGCCGTTACGACACACATCGCCCATTGGGCAGTCCGCGTTGTCGAAGCACCGACCGTCCGGCACACAGGTCGATCGCCCGTTGGGGGCGCTCTCACAGCGGAAACCGGGCGGGCAGCCGTTCTGTTCGCAGTTGTTGTTCGGCAAGCACTCGCCGTTCGGCGCGCAAAACTCGGTCGGCGCGCACTCGAAGTCATCGCGGCAGTTGTTCGTCGGCACGCAGAACTGGTCACGGCACTCCTGGCCGCGCGGGCACTCGTCGTTGAAGTTGCACTGACGGAACTCGCAGAACCCGTCGATACAGCTGCCGCCGAGCCCGCAATCGCGGTCGTTGCGACACTGAGGCGGCAGGCAGAAGAAGTCGCGGCAGACGAGGCCGTTCGGGCAGTCGCGCGAGATGAAACACTCGCCGACGAACTCGCAGAAACCGCCCTGACAGGCGAAGAGGTCCGGGCAATCGAAATCGCCGTTACACTCGCGGCCATCGGGCAGGCAGCGACCGCGGATGCAGTCCTCGTCCGGTGCGCAGTCCTGCTCCCCGCGGCACTCCGGCGGCAGCGGCTCACAGGTCCCGTTAAAGCAGAAGAATTGGTCCGGGCAATCGAAGTCGTTGAAGCACGCGACGCGCGGGATACAGACGTTGCCTTCGCACTGCATGTCCGGCGGACAGTCGAAGTCCTCGGCGCATTCGACACCGACGCACTGGCCGTCCTCGCAGATCGTGCGGCCCATGAAGCCCGGCTCACTGCAGTCATCGTCGGTGCGGCACCCGGTCGGGATGCACTCGCAATCGGCACACTCGGTACCCATCGGGCAGTCCGTGTCACTGGCGCACAGGCAGGGCTCGATGCAGCGCCCCTCCTCGCAGATCTCGTTCGGCGCGCAGTCCGCGTTCTCCTCGCACGACTCGCCGGGGCCACACGTGCCGTCCACGCAGGACTCGCCGGCCGGGCAGTCCTCGTCGGTGCCACAGCCGCCGTCGCACACCCCGTCGATGCACACCTCACCTTCAGCACAATCCGTCGAATCGGCGCACTGAGGCTCACCGATCGCGCAGATGTTTCCGATGCACGCCCCGGACTCACAGTCCGTGTCTTGCAGGCAGCGCGCCGCCAACGGCGTACGCCCACAGCTCGATAACAAGACGGCGAGCGCGAGGATGAATCCCAGCAATACGAAAATTTGACGCTTCATGGGCCAGGCCTCAATTTTCCGAGGAATTTGGGTGCTTCAAACGTTAACACAGCACCTACACACGAACAAACTCGACCAGTAACCATGCGGTCGAGCGCGAACTTTGGGCACCTGAACGGGATCCGTTCGGTGCAAGTTTCGAACCCGTCAGCAATCGCACGCCTCCGCGATGTCACGAGCGGTGGCCCGCGAGATCTCATGCTCAGGTGCCGTTGAGCTCACGACTCACGATGCGGCTACCGGCGAACAGGATCAGCAAGGCGAGGGACGTGGCCGCGAGCGCGAAGCCGAGCTGAACGTCGACGCCCGACGTGATCCCGTCGAAGAGCACGAAACCGAACCCGAGGCTGAGGATGCCGATGAAGAAGGACGTGAACTGCATCGAGGTGCGGACGTCCTTCGACAATGCGGAGATCACGGTGCCGAGGCTTCCCACGAGCAGCCCGGAGGCCGGTGCGCCGACGAGGAACGCGATCCACCAGGCCGGCGATCCGCCAAATTGGCCGGCGCGGGACTGCATGATGTCGAGGCTCCCCACCATCGCGCTGACCGCGCCGGCGCCCACGATGTGCAGCACAGTGGGGATCGCCAGGGCGCCCAGCAGCTTGCCGAGCAGTAGTTGGTACCGCGACAGCGGGGCGAGCATGAGAAATGGTAGCGCGTTGTTCGTGCGATCGTGGAGCACCGAGTAGCCGGACATGATCGCGACGAAGAGAGGCAGATTCGTGAAGAGCAGCGCGCCGAATGTCGACGTCGTGAGCCGCAAGAGCGCATCGAGCGCCGACTCGCCGTCGCAGATGCCGAGATCGGCAGCCTGCGCGCTGATCAGCGCGAGCGTCTGGGGGGTCTGGGCCGCCTTGTCGAGGACCGTGAGAGCAAAGACGAACAGTCCGCCCCAGAACAGGTAGTTCACCGCGAGCACCGCGATCATGGCGGGCTGGCGGCTGTGTTCGAGGACTTCGGTCCGCGCGACGTGGAGCACCCGCTTCATGGCGCCTCCATCCGCTTCCAGGCATCCATCAGCGGTCCCTGGGGGAGCGCACTACCGCCGCTGCCCTTGAGTTCGTCCACGAGTCCCCCGCGAATCAAGCAGACGCGGTCGCTGATCGCCTCGGCGGCGGCGAGATTGTGGGTCACGAGCACGCAGGCCAGGCCATCGTCCGCGCGAGCACGCACCTCGTCGTACAGTGTCGCGGCCGCGATCGGGTCGAGGTTCGCCGCGGGCTCGTCGAACAACAGCAGGTCCGGGGACAACAGCAAGGCCCGCAGCAACGACAGCTTCTGCTGCATGCCCGTCGACCACGTCGACAGCCGCGTATCCATCTGCGGGCCCAGCTCGAAGCGGCCGAGCATCTCGCCCGTCTTGTCGTGGATCTGGGCGCGGCTCAGCCCAAACAGGCCGCCAAAGTAGTCGAGATTTTCCCAGCCCGTGAGCAGCGGGTAGAGCCCCGGACGCGCCATGACGAGGCCCACCCGGCCGGCGGACTCGAGCGCCAGGCGGTGGGCGGGGAGGCCGCACACCGTGACATCACCGGTCGTCGGCTTGAGCAGACCCGCCATCATGAGGAGCAGCGTGCTCTTCCCGCCGCCGTTGGGGCCGACGACGCCAACGACCTCTCCAGGCTCGACGTCGAGGTCGAGCTCGCTCAGAACCTGACGGCGTCCAAAGCTTTTCGTCGCTTTTCGTATGGAAACGGTGCTCATCTGCGGCACTGTAGTGCAAACTCGTAGTCCCGACGACTCGAACACGGCCTGAGACGTGCGCCACCCGGACGCCGACAACATCCGCCAGACGTGCCGCGACGCCCTTCCCGCGGTGCTGCGTTCACTGGGGCTGCGCGCCGATGAGCCGTTCGAGCTCGACACCGCTGGCTGGGTCAACGTCTGCTTTTTGGGGCGCGACGTGGTGGTGCGCTTCAACGCACGCGACCCCGAACTGCCGAAGTTCGACCGCGAAGAGTGGGCGATGCGGGTGCTCAACGATCGCGGATTTCCGGTCGCGCGGGTCGTGGGGCGTGTCGACAACTCGCGGATGTCGCCCTACCCGGTGCTCGTGACGCACCGCATCGCCGGCGAAAACTTGGAGGCGACGTGGGACCAACTCGACGCCGGCCAAGAGGTGCGGCTCGCAGAGCAAGCCGGCACGTGGTTGGCGCGTCTACACCAGCAGAAACTCGCGGGATTCGGCGAAGTGTTTCGAGCGACGCACGACAACCAGCGCGCGTTCTGGGGTGAATGCGCGATGGACTGGCTCGTGGCCTGCACCGACCTGTTCGACGCCCACGATCTGGAGCGCATGCGCAAGTCGATCGACGCAGCCGCCGCCAACCTCGAGCAGCTGACGGAGGCGCGGCTCGTGCACCGCGACTACCACTTCGGAAACCTACTGCACGATGGAGACAACATCGTCGGCATTCTCGACTTCGAGTGGGCAGTGGCCGGTGATCCACTCCTCGATCGCGTCTCGTGGGCCAGCCTCGATGAGGCCTGCCCCGGCGCCCTCGAACCATTTGTGCGCGGGTACCGCCGCACCTTCGGGGAGACCACCGAAAGCCCGGCCGACGTGGCGTTCTACGAGCTCACGAACGGGTTGGAGCTCTGCGATGTCGCCGCGCGATTCCTCAGCGACGAAGAACGCGAGGACTACGTGGCACGCACCCTCGTTGCGCTGGAGCGCCTCGAGCGCGCGCTCCACCGCTAGCCTTTGCGCACACGTGATCACCCACGACCAAAGAATCCGCTGGTCCGCTGGTCTGCTGGTCCGCTGGTCTGCTGGTCAATTTCAAACTAAGACCCCCACACCAACTAGAGAACCACCACGCGAAGCGCCCGAGGCACTCGCGCTTCACGGGGGAGGCCGCGGTTCACCAGCAGGCGCGAGGTTGCTGGACGCTTCGCGTGGTGGCTCCATGAACCGAGTGTGGGTCTTAGTTTGAATTTGACCAGCGGACCAGCAGACCAGCGGACCAGCGGACCAGCGGACCGCGGACCAGCAGACCGGCGGACCAGCGGAGCAGAACGGCCGCTTGAGGTCAGGGCGCGACCGCGAGGTCCGCAGCGATCTCGGCGGCCTCTTTGGCCTGGATCGAGAGCTCTTCCTTCTTCTTCTTCTCCTCGGGGGTCTCGGCCTCCGAATCACTCTTCTTCTTGTCGTCCAAGATCTCGGAGATCTTGATCTTCGTCTCGTTGGGGTTCGACTTCGCGAGCTTGTCGCGCAGCTCCTTGAACTCCTTGCTCGCCGCGACGCGCGCCTGACTCTTCGACGCGAGTCCTTTCACCGTCGCGCCGTTGACCGGCTGCCACTTCTTGGACTTGTTCGCCAGACCGGAGATGAACTTCTTCGTCGACGAAGGCGCCAGCGCGTGCGGCTGGTGCTTCTCGCCGATCTCCAGCGTGGAGAACGCCGACGGCACGAGAACGTCGGACCGCACGCCGGCGCTCTGCGTGGATTGCCCCCCGGGCAGGTAATACAGGGCCGTCGTGATCTTCATCATCCCGAGTCCGGGCGGCAGCTGGCTGAGCTGCTGCACGCTGCCTTTGCCGTAGGTGTGCTCGTCGCCCACGATCACGGCGCGATGGTAGTCGCTGAGTGCACCGGCGAGGATCTCTGAAGCCGACGCGCTCACCTTGGAGGTCAGGATCACGAGCGGACCGCCCCACTGTACGTCGGGGTCCTTGTCCTCGAGGATCTCCGGGGTCTTCTGATTGCGCTGGCTCGCTGCGACCACCGCGCCGCGCTCGATGAAGAGCCCCGAAATCGAGACGGCGGACTGCAAGACCCCGCCACCGTTGCGAGACAGGTCGAGGACCATCGCGTCGGCCTTCCCTTGCTTGGCTTCGGCGATCAGGCGCGCGACGTCAACCGCACTGTCCCGCGCCCCGGGCTTGTCGCCCATGTAGAACGACGGCAGGTCGATGACGGCGACCTTCACCGTGCGCTCCCCGCGTTTCACGGTCTGCCACGTCAACTTCGCGGCGGACTCCGCGAGATCGATGACATCTCGAACGATGGTGAACTCGAAGCGCTCGGTCTCGGTGCCCTTGCGCAGCACCGTCAAGGTCACCTTGGTGCCCTTCTTCCCGCGAATCAGCCGCACCACGTCCCGCAGATCCATGTCGATGACATCGACGACTTCGCCGCCTCCCTTATCGCCCTGGGCGACGGCGATAATCTGGTCCTTGGGGCGCAGTTTGCCGTGATCGTCGGCGGCACCGCCGGGCACGATCTCTTCGATGACCGTGTAGCCATCGCGGCTGGAGAGCACCGCGCCGATCCCGGTCAGGGACAACTGCATCTGGATCCGGAAGTCCTCCATGTCCTCCGGCGAGAAGTACGTCGAGTGGGGATCGAGGGCAGCGGCGTACGCGTTGAGGAACAGGCCATACAGGTCGGCCTCGGTTTGTTCGGTGATGCGCTTCGTGAAGAGCTCGTATCGATGAATGAGCTTCTCGCGCGCCTCCTTCTCTGCGACGTCGCTGGCGAGGTAGTTCGCCATCTGGAAGTCGATGAGGGCGCGCCGGAGCTTATCGCGCTCCTTGGTCGTCTTGGGCCGGTCGCGCTTCTTGGAGTCGAGCTCGAGTTCGCGCTTCTTGTTGATCTTGAAGCCCTTGGCGCCGACGACCTTTTTCACGTGGGCGGCCATTTCGGTTTGCCACGCGACCTGGTCCTGCTTGAGGCGCGTGAAGTCCGAACACTCCCGCTCCCGAACGGCCTTGGTCAGCGCGAACAGCCGCGTCTCGAGCTTATCGTACTCAGCCTGGGTCAACAGCGTCTCGGTCGGGTCGAGCGCCTCGGCCCAGATCTTGGCCACTTGTTTGGCGAACGCATCATCGGCCTTCGCGCCGCTGACGTGCTGGCCGAGGAAACCGTCGGCAACCAGCGGAAGCGCGGCGCAGCTCAGGGACATGTTGAAGTCCTGTGCGGCGGCTTGTTGCGCGGGCACGACGAGTGCGACCAAGACAGCCAGAAGAACAAATTTCGACATTCCGGACCTTTTCCACAGACGCGAGGACAGTAACAACAAACCCTCCGTCGCTAAAGTTCCAAGGCATCGGCGGTCGCGTTGATTGCCGTCGATGGGTTGGAATAACGGGAGGGGTCAGCAGACTTGCACGCACTCCAAACCGAGGCTCTAAAATGGACGCGTTCAAACACAATCAAGCGGCGTGGGACCAGCAGGTTCGCGCCGGCAATCGCTGGACCGTGGGGGTGTCCGCTGAGGAAGTTCAGCGGGCCCGCGACGGGCAGGTCGACGTGCTGCTCACACCGACGAAGTTCGTGCCGGCGCAGTGGCTCGGAGTCTTGCCGGGGGCGGAACTCCTGTGCCTGGCCTCGGGCGGCGGGCAACAGGGACCTCTCTTTGCCGCGGCCGGCGCCCGCGTCACGGTGTTCGACGCATCCGCGGGCCAACTGGAACAGGATCGCGTCGTCGCGGCCCGGGAGGGGCTCGATCTGCGGACCGTGCAGGGCGACATGCGCGATCTCACCGCGTTCCGCGATGCGTCGTTCGACCTCGTGTTTCACCCGTGCTCCAACTGCTTCGTCGCCGAGATCTTGCCCGTCTGGCGTGAGGCGTTCCGCGTCCTGCGTCCGGGCGGCAGACTCGTTGCGGGGTTCAACAACCCGGTCAGCTACTGTTTCGACTGGCCCAGCATCGAAGCGGGCGACCCTCAGCTGAAGTATCGGTTGCCGTACCGCGATGTCGACCACCTCGATGACCCATATGTCGCGCAGGTGGTGCGCGACGGCGAAGCGCTGGAGTTCAGCCACACGCTCGCGGCTCAGATCGGGGGGCAGTTGGAGGCCGGATTCCTGCTCGCCGGCTTCTACGAAGACTCGTGGGGCTCGGGCGTCTTTCCCGACGCCCATTTTCCGGGGTTTCTGGCGACGCTCGCGTACAAACCACAAAACCTCCACACCTCCTCCGTCTGATCTGGAAATCTCGCTGCCAGAGTCGTTGCAGTGGAGGTCGTCGTGAAAAAACTGCATCGACACGCCGTGGTCCTCGGAGGTTCTCTGGGATTCGCCGTCGGCGGAACGGCCGCGTTCGCGTGGGAGCTGGCCGGTGTGGGCCACGAGCTGGTGGCGGTCGCCACCGGCTATGCGCTCATCGCGACGGGGGCTCTCGCCTTGTCCCGTCGCGCGACCCACCGCGACTTCGGCCACCGCATGCTCGCCTACTTCATGGCGATGCTGCTGGCCGTCGCGGTACACCTGAGCGCGCCCGCGCTCCCGGTGCTCGCCGCGCCAGACGCCCATGCAAGGGAAGTGAGGTAGCAACCGCGGGGCGATTGACTCGCGGCGGGCCAATACCTAGAGTTCCGTCCTTCCGCCGGGGAGGCGAAGTTTGGCCACGCAGTACGACATCGACGCACGCGACCCCAACGCCCACGACGGCAGTCGAAACGACATGCCGACCACGGGCCGCCCCGGAAAGCGCGTCTTCATAGAGACGTACGGCTGCCAGATGAACGTCGCCGACTCAGAACTCATGGGCGGCATCCTCGCCCAGGAAGGCTTCGAGGCCGCCGCGTCGCGCGAAGAGGCAGACGTCATCCTCATCAACACCTGCGCGGTCCGCGAGAAAGCCGAAGAGCGGGTGTTCGGTCGATTGTCGCAGCTCAAGGCGCTCAAATCCGTGAACCCCAATCTGCTGTTGGGTGTCACCGGCTGCATGGCCAACCACCTACGCGACTCGATCATCGACCGCGCGCCGTACGTCGACCTCGTGATCGGGCCCGACGCGTATCGCCGCCTGCCGACGCTGATCGACCACGCCCAGACCGACGACGGCGATCCGCTCGTCGACGTGCGTCTGGACCGACTCGAGAACTACGAAGGGCTCGAGATCGAGCGCAAGCCGGGGGTCAACAGCTGGATCACGGTGCAGCGCGGATGCGACAAGTTCTGCACCTTCTGTGTCGTGCCGTTTACGCGGGGCCGTGAGCGCGGGGTGCCGGCGACGGACATTATGCGGCAGGCGCGCGAGTGCGCTGAGGCGGGCTTCAAAGAGATCACGCTCCTCGGGCAGACGGTGAACTCCTACCGCTGGCAGGACCACGACTTCGCGGACCTGCTGGAGGAGCTCGTCGAAGTCGACGGCATCGAGCGCATCCGCTTCACGTCGCCCTACCCGACCGACTTCACCCCGAAGCTCATCGCGACGATGGCCGCGAACCCCAAGCTGCCCAAGTACCTGCATCTCCCCGCCCAATCCGGTTCGGACCGCCTGCTCAAGGCGATGCGGCGCCTGTACAGTCGCGCCGAGTACGACCAACTGGTCCGCGACATCCGGACCGCGATCCCTGGCATCGCGATGTCGACGGACATCATCGTCGGCTACCCCGGCGAGACCGACGAGGACTTCCAGGCGACGGTCGAGTTGCTGGAGACCACGCGGTTCGATTTCGCGTACTTGTTCAAGTACAGCGAGCGCAACTTCACGTGGGCGAAGCGCAACGCGCCGGACGAGATCTCCGACGAGCTGAAAACAGCGCGCCTGACCCAGATCATCGAGCTTCAAGAGTCGATTTGTGCCGAAATCTTCGCATCGCGGGTAGGCAACACGGTGCAAGTCTTGGTAGACGGCGAGTCGCGCCGTAACAGCGAGGAGCTGTGCGGGCGATCTGATGACTTCAAAATGACTGTATTTCCGAAACCGACGACGTTCGAGACCGCCCCGGGCGACCTCATCGACGTCGAGATTCTTTCTGCGACGAGTCACACCCTCCGCGGGCGGGCTGTCGGCCAATCCCAGCGCCGAGATTAACGATGTCTGAATACCTCTTCACCTCCGAATCCGTTTCCGAAGGCCACCCCGACAAGGTGTCCGACCAGATTTCCGACGCCGTGTTGGACGCGATCTTTGCCCAGGACCCGCTGGCGCGGGTTGCTTGCGAAACGTGCGTAAACACTGGTCTGGCGATGATCTTTGGCGAAGTGACGACCGAGGCGGTCGTCGACTACCCGAAGGTCGTGCGCGATGCGATCCGCGCGATCGGATACACGGAGCAGGGGAAGTGGGGCTACGACGCCGACCAGATCTCGGTCCAGGTGGCGCTCGACAAGCAGAGCCCGGACATCGCGCAAGGGGTGGTGACCGAAATGGGCGCCGTCGCCGAGCAGGGCGCGGGCGACCAGGGGATGATGTTCGGCTACGCGTGCAACGAGACGCCCGAACTGATGCCGATGCCGATCCACTACTCGCATCGCCTCGTGCAGGAGCTCGCCGCCGCACGCCACGCTGGTAAACTGCCGTTCATCGGGCCCGACTCGAAGTCGCAGGTCACGGTGCGCTACAGCGCGGACCACAAGCCCGTCGCGATCGACGCGGTCGTCGTCTCGACGCACCACCTCGCGTCCGCGTCGGAGAAGGAGATTGAGGAGGCGGTCCAGGAGTACGCGATCAAGAAGGTCCTGCCGGCTCACCTGCTGCACGCGGGCACCAAGTACCACATCAACCCCACGGGACGCTTCGTCCTCGGCGGCCCGATCGCGGACTCCGGCCTCACGGGACGCAAGATCATCGTCGACACCTACGGCGGGATGGGACGCCACGGGGGCGGCGCATTCAGTGGCAAGGACCCCTCGAAGGTCGACCGGTCCGCGGCCTACTACACCCGCTACGCGGCCAAGAACATCGTCGCCGCTGGGCTGGCCGACCGCTGCGAGCTGCAGGTCGCCTACGCGATCGGCGTGGCCGAGCCCGTGAGCATCAACGTGAACACGTTTGGCACCGGCAAGAAGTCCGACCACGAGATCGAAGGCCTCGTGCGCGAGTTCTTCGACTTCCGCCCCGCGAAACTCATCGCCGAGCTCGGGCTGTTGCGCCCGATCTTCAAGCAGACCGCGGCCTACGGCCACTTCGGTCGCGAAGGGTTCCCGTGGGAGAACACCGACAAGGCCGCCGCACTCAAGTAGCGCTGGCGACCACGATTCGACCATCGGCGCCGCTCCTTCGAGAGCGGCGTTCGACGTTTTACTGCGCGCGCTTCTGCAGAACCCACAGGAGCACCATCCCCGGGATCGCACACGCCGTCGTGACCGCGAAGTAGACGGGCCAGCCCAGCGCCTCGGCCATCGCGCCCGCCGACGTCGAGATGACCGTCTGAAGCACCGACGACGCCGCGGTGAGGAACGCGTACTGGGTGGCGGTGTAGCGCTTGTTGCACAGCGCGGACAGGTACGCGACGAACGCCGCGGTCCCCAGCCCACCGGACAGGTTCTCGATCCCGATCGTCAGCACCAGCACCGCGACGCTCTTTCCAACCAGCGCCTGCGCGGTGAACATCAGGTTCGACCCCATCTGCAGGAACCCGGCGATCCAGAGCGCGCGCACGACCCCGAGCTTGCGCACCAACGCGCCGCCCAGAAAGACGCCCGCGATCGAGGCGACGAGACCGAAGGTCTTCGCGACGTTCGCAATGGTCGTCTTCTCGAAGTCGAGCGAGATGAGCAGCGGATTCGTCATCGTGCCCGCGAGGGCGTCGCCGAGCTTGTACAAGATGATGAACGCCAAGATCAGCAGCGTCCCTTCACGGCGCGTGAAGTCGCGGAACGGTCCGAGGAGCGCGTCGGAGATCTGTCGGCCCAGCGGCCGGTCGTCGGCCACGGTCGCCGCCGACGTCGCGGGTTCGGCCATCAGCAGCGTCGTCAGGATGCCGACGCTCATCAAGCCCGCCATGACGAGATAGGTCAACGGCCAGCTCGATGTGGCGTCAGCGATGTAGAGCGCACCCGCGGACGCCGCGAGCATGCCGATTCGGTACCCAAACACGACGGCCGCCGCGCCGGCCCCCTGCTCGTCATCCTCCAGGATCTCGACGCGAAACGCGTCGATCACGACGTCCTGGCTCGCGGAAAAGAACGCGACGACCAACGCCGCCAAGGCCACTGTCCCCGGCGCATCGGCGGGGTTCGTCCCGGACAGCGCGATGAGAGCCGCGACCAGCGCGAGCTGAATCAGGAGCAACCATCCGCGGCGCAAGCCGAGCGCCTCCGTCACGACCGGGATCCGCAGGCGATCGAGCAACGGAGCCCACGCGAATTTGAGGTTGTACGGCAGTCCCGTCGCGGCGAAGAGGCCCACGGCGGTGATGCTCAAGCCGTGCTCGAGGAGCCAAAACGTCAGCGTCGAGTACACGAGCAGTCGGGGGAGCCCGCTGGAGAAGCCGAGGAAGCCGATCCCAGCGATCCGCGGGTCCGTGTAAACCCGCAACGCGTCGATCGCCTTCATCGTCGCGGCTCAGCGGGGGTCATCGGCCGCAGCCGCAAAGGGCTTCATCACCGCCCACGACGGGGTCGCCGCAACGCGAGCACAGCTCGGTGTCCGTCTCCTTCAGACTCGTGTCCACGGCAACGCGCTCGTCGAACACAAACAGCTCGCCGGACCAGTCTTGTTGCGCGTCGGGCACGCGGTCGAAGTAGTTCAAGACTCCGCCGTCGAGCTGCCAGACGTCGTCGAACCCGTGGGCCAACATCCAGCTCGTCGCCTTCTCGCACCGCACGCCGCCGGTGCAGAACATCACGACTTTTGCGCCGGCCAGCTCCTCGCGGCGAGCTTCGACCCAGGCCGGAAACTCGTTGAAGTACGCGGTCTGCGGGTCGATCGCGCCGCGAAACGTCCCGACGCCGACCTCATAGTCGTTGCGCACATCGATCAGGGTCATCGCTTCACCGCCCCGCAGCCAGTCACGGAACACCTCGGGCGGCACATGGCGTGCGGTGGACGAGACCGCGTCGACCCCGTCCACGCGCATCGTCACGATCTCGGGCTTGTGGCGGACGACGAGCTTCGCGAACGGCGCGTCGGCGCTCGTCGAGCGCTTGAAGTCGATCCCGGTGAAGCGCGGCATCGCCGCGAGCCACGTCGCGAACCCTTCACAAGATCGATCACTGCCGGCGACCATCCCGTTGATCCCTTCATGGGCGACCACGATCTTGCCCAGAAGGTCGCGCTCACGACACGACTCCTCGACCTCGATCACGAGGTCATCGGGGTCGTCGACGAGGGCGAACTTGTAGAAGGCGAGATTGGTGACCGACATCAGGCAGTGTGGCGGAAGTGCATGATGTCGCCATCGTTGACGATGTACTCTTTGCCCTCGAGGCGCCACTTGCCGGCGGCCTTGATTGCGGGCTCGGCGCCGTGCTCGTCGAGGGCCGCGACGGTGAAGACCTCCGCGCGGATGAAGTGCTTCTCGAAGTCGGTGTGGATCACCCCGGCGGCTTGCGGAGCCGTCGCGCCGACCGGGATCGTCCAGGCGCGGATTTCTTGGACGCCAGCCGTGAAGAACGACTGCAGCCCGAGCAGCTGGTAAGTCGCCCGAATCAGCACGTTCAGCGCCGGCTCCTCGATCCCGAGCCCCTCGAGCATCTCGTCGCGCTCGTCGTCCTCGAGCTCGGCGAGTTCGGCCTCAATCGACCCGCACACGATGACTACCTGCCCACGGCGCGCGGCGGCGATCTCACGCAATTGCTCGACAAACGGCGACTTCCCGCCGAGATCTCCCTCGTCCACGTTCGCGACGTAGAGCACCGGCTTCATCGTCAGCAGGCAGGATTCCTTCACGAACGGCATGTCGTACGAACTGTACTCTCCGGCCCGCGCAGGCTGCCCGTCGTTGAGCATCGCGAACACCTTCTCCAACGCGTCGCGCCGGGCGGCCTCGACCTTGTCGTTCGACTTGGCGGCGCGGCGCGCCTTGTCCAATCGCTTCTCCACGGTGCCGAGGTCCGCGAGGATCAGCTCCGTCTCGATGATGTCGACGTCGCGCTCCGGATTGACGCTGCCCTCGACGTGCACGACGTTCGGGTCCTCGAAGCAGCGCACGACTTGGAGGATCGCGTCCGTCTCGCGAATGTTGGCGAGGAACTTGTTGCCCAGACCCTCACCCTGCGAGGCACCTTTGACGAGGCCGGCGATGTCGACGATGTCGACGACGGCCGGGATCACGGTCGTCGTGGTGATGTGCTTGTGGATCACCGCGAGGCGCGGATCGGGCACCGGCACGACGCCGACGTTGGGGTCGATCGTACAGAACGGGTAGTTCGCCGAGTCGGCCCCGGCGCGCGTCAAAGCATTGAAAATGGTCGACTTCCCCACATTCGGCAATCCAACAATACCGGCACTTACACTCATGGCGTCACTCGCTCCTATTCTGGCGGGATTCATAGCGACTGCGCGCCCCAACGTCCAGCATCGACGGTCGCGCGGCACGGTTCGCGCCGCTGCGAAGCCACTGTTGATTCGAACCGGGTGCTCGATCTATTTTGCGGGCCGCCACGATGTCAGGAGGACAAGTGACGGCAGTCCCTGGTCGCACAGTGGCGCTCTACGAGCGCATCTTGGAGGCTGTCCCCGGCGGCGTCGTCTACGTCGGCCACGACGGGACCTTGTTGCTGGCAAATCAGCCGGCTCAGGAGTTTCTCGGACTCCGGCTCGATGAGAGCACCAATCGCTACATCGTCGACTTTGCCGGCGAGACCTACCACGACGACGGATCGATTTGCCCCGTCGAGGACTACCCGGTGACGCGGTGCCTCGTGACCCAAGAGCCTCAGCCGCCGCGGGTGATCGGCGTCCGCCAACCGATCGGCGAGGTGCGTTGGGCGGTGTTCACCGCGTTGCCGTTCGATCCCGGCGACGGCCAGCCCTCGGGCGCCGTGGTGTCGTTCGTCGACATCACCGAACGCAAGCGCGCCGAAGCGCAAGTACGCGTCCTACA
The DNA here is from genome assembly GCA_041601915.1 of Bradymonadaceae bacterium. Classification (GTDB taxonomy): domain Bacteria; phylum Myxococcota_A; class Bradymonadia; order Bradymonadales; family Bradymonadaceae; genus JBFIHF01. The sequence continues at coordinate 16,562 of JBFIHF010000022.1, read as the reverse complement.
AGCCGAACTCGCCCAACGAGAGCGCCTTGCGACGGTCGGGACGCTCGCGGCCGCCGTGGCTCACGAAGTCAACAATCCGCTCGCGTACATCTTTCTCGGCCTCGAGAGCGTGCGCGAACAGCTCGAACAGAGCGACGCCGAGGCCCACGCGCCGCTCATCGCCGAGATGAACGAGATCCAACACGGGGCCGGGCGCGTGCGCGACATCGTGCGTGACCTGATGACGTTCGCGAAGATCCGGGACCGTTCCGACGCCGCGACGCCCATCACCGATGCGATCGAAGCGGCGGCGCGCATGGCGGCGCCCGAAGTCCGCTATCGCGCGACGCTCTCGCTGGACTTGCAGGCACGCGGAACTCTGCAAGCCGCCGCCGGGCGACTCTCGCAGGTCGTGCTGAACCTCGTCCTCAACGCGGGTCGATCGTTTGTGCAGCCGGCGGTCGACGCCTCGATCGTCGTCACGTCCCGAGACGTCGAGGACACCGTCGTGATCGAAGTCGCCGACAACGGACCCGGAGTCGATGCCCGCATCGCGGACAAGATCTTCGATCCGTTCTTTACGACGAACCGGGACGGCACGGGGCTCGGCCTCTCTATCTCACGTTCACTGGTGGAGGAGATGGGGGGTCGCCTCGAGCTGCTCCGCGACGAGAACCCTGGCACGCGTTTTCGCGTCACGTTGCCGCAGCCAAACGCCGTTCGAAAGGCGCCGCGCTCTCAACCGAACCTCGCCCCCGAAGACCACCTGTACTCCATTCTCTTCGTCGACGACGAGGAGGTCATTCGACGCCTGGCTCGAGCGGCGCTGATGCCGTTGCACCGTGTCACGGTGGCCGATTCCGTGGCCGAGGCACTCGCCACGCTGTCCGCCGAACACTTCGACCTCGTGGTCTGCGATACGATGTTGCTGGACGGGTCCGGAGTCGATGTCTTCGAGTGGCTGAACCAGAACCGACCTTCGATGACGAGCCGCTTTCTGTTCATCACCGGCGGCGCGTTCACGACGGAGGTCGAGGAATTCTTCGCGGCGAACGATGTGCCGATCCTCGCCAAGCCGTTCGATCGAACGCAGCTGAACCGCAGCATCGAAGCCGTACTGACCCATACGCCGGTCGAGTTCCAATAGTCCGCTCACTCACTGCGCGGTTGCCACCGGCGGTGCGGGGACGGCCAAGGTCTGGTCGAACGACTCGATCGCGGCGAGCAGCGCGGCGACCACGGCACCGCGATGTGTGGGTGTGAGCACCGCGACGCCCTCCTCAGGATGGGTGAGAAAGCCCGATTCGATCACGACCGCGGGCATCCGCGCGCCGCGCAAGACCGCGAAGTTGGCCTCCTTCACCCCGCGATTCACCGAATCCAGCCGCTTGATCAGCTCCGCCTGAACCAGGGTCGCGAGTACCTTGCTCTGCTCATGGGGCGACGTCAGCGAATCGCGCGCGGCGGCGTGGGCACGCACCCGGGCGCGGTCGATGAACTTGAACGCCCTGCGCTGGGGCTTGCTCGCGTCCTGGCGGCGGCGGCTTCCGGCCTCCGCCGTCTCCTGCATCGTGGCCTCGGCGAGGAAGTAGGTCTCGTAGCCGAGCGCGCGATCGTGGGTTGCAGCGTTGTAGTGCAGGGAGAGAAACAGGTCGGCGCCGACGTCGTTCGCCCACTGAATGCGTGCATCGAGGTCGACCTCTCGATCCCAGTATCGCGTCATCAGCACGCGTACGTCCGGATAGCGCTCCTCGATCGCGGCCCGGAGTTGGTAGGCGAGCTCCATCGTGAGCAGCTTCTCGCGCACGTCGGCCACCCCGATCGCGCCCTTGTTGGACCCGCCATGGCCCGGATCGATCACGATCGTGTCGATGCGGAGGCGGTGGCGATGAGCTGGAATCTGGCGTTCGCTCCGCACGAGTGTGCGCGCAAGCTCCGCGCCGGCATGCATTCGCACCACGTCCAACGCGCACGCCGGTGGGGGTGCCGCAGCGCCCGGAGTCGCCGTGCACAGGCCGGCCACAAGGAGGATGGATCTGAGGAAACCGCGCATCGTGGCCCGATTGTACGGCGGTGCGATCACATGCGCCACACGGCGGTGCCCCAGGTAAAGCCGCTCCCAAACGCGGCGAGCAGCACCACGCGACCGGGATGGGCGCGACCATCCCGGCGAGCGACATCGAGCGCGGAGGGGATGCTCGCCGCCGTAGTATTGCCGAACCGATCGATCGTCGTGACGATCTGCGACGCCTCGAGGCCGACACGTTCGGCGACCAACTCGTTGATTCGAGCGTTGGCCTGATGTGGCACGAACAACACCTCGTCGAGCGCCGCGAGCTGTGGCACATCGCGAACCACGACGTTGATCTCGCGCTCGAGCACCTCCACAGCGCGTTTGAACACGGCGCGGCCGTGCATCTGTGGGTACTGCCGACCCTGCGCCAGCAACGCGGCGCTGGTGCTGGGCTGGAGCGCGGCCGACGGAACCTCGCACCACAACATCTGCGCACCGGTTCCGTCGGCACCGAGCCGCACATCGATCAGGCCGGCGTCCGCGTCGGGGTCCCACTCCAGCGCCACCGCGCCCGCCCCATCCCCGAACAGTGCCGTGACATTTCGCCCCGCCGGCGAGTAGTCCAGCGACGTCGAATGGACCTCGCTGCCAACCAGGAGCACGCGCCGATACCGGCCGGTGGCGAGCCAGGCGTCCGCGACCGATAGTCCGTAGAGGAACGCCGAGCACTGGTTGCGCACATCCAATGCCGGCGTGCCGCGCAGGCCCAACTCCGCCGCGAGCATCACGCCACCGCCCGGAAACACGGCGTCCGCGGACAGCGTCCCGAGAACGATGATGTCGACGTCGGCGGCGGTCCACCCGGCGTCCGCCAGCGCGATCCCCGCGGCCGCGGTGGCCAACGACGTGTTCGACTCCCCCGCGCTGATGTAGCGGCGCTCGCGAATCCCCGTGCGCTGCTCGATCCACTCCGGCGTGGTGCCGATCCGCGGCGCGAGCTCGGCATTCGTGACGACGCGCTCCGGCACGTAGTGCCCGCTACCTCGAAGTACGGTTCCCATGCCAACAGTGTACGGGGCGAGCACCGCACCGCGCTACCTGCCCGTGAATGTCTGTGTTACGACTGAGCGATGAGCCGACTCAAGTCAGGGTTGCGCGGGGTCCTCGACGACAAGCTCGTCGAGCGCATTCCGGCCGATGTCTGGGCGCGTATCCAGGCGATGGACGCGGGCCAAAACGAGTACGGGTTCGACCCGTTTGGCTTCGATCCCCAGTTTCTGAAGTACATCGGAGCGCCGGCCCATTGGATGTACACGAAGTACTTCCGCGCCGAGTCCCACGACATCGAGAACATCCCCAACAAGGGCCGGGTGATGCTGATCGCCAACCACTCCGGGCAGGTCGCGATCGACGGGTTCGTGATGGGCAGTGCGTGCCTGTTCGACAAGAACCCGCCGCGCATGATCCGCAGCATGGTCGAATACTGGGTGCCCACGATCCCGTTTGTGTCCTGGATGCTGGCACGCGCGGGGCAGGTCACCGGGACGCGGGAAAACGCCCGCATCATTCTCGATCGCGAGGGTTGTCTGGCCGTGTTTCCCGAAGGCGTCAACGGGATCAGCAAGACCTATGATCGCGCGTACCAGTTGGTGGACTTCGGCCTCGGGTTCATGCGCCTCGCGCTGGAGATGAACACCCCGATCGTGCCCGTCGGGATCGTCGGCGCCGAAGAGCAGATCCCATCGATCTACAACTTCAAGCCACTCGCGAAAATGATGGGGCTGCCCGCGTTCCCGATCTCGCCGACCGGGCCGATGCCGTTGCCCGTGAAGTACCGCCTGTACTTCGGCGAGCCGATGCACTTCGAGGGCAAACCCGACGACGAAGACAAGGTGATCCGGTCCAAAGTGAACCTCGTGAAGGGTCAGATCGAGAAGCTGCTCGCGCGCGGACTCGACGAACGCAAAGGCTATTTCTTCTGAGTCTCAATCCGCTAACGTCGTGTCTGACCATGGAGACCAACCCGTGACGACTCGCCGACGCGCACGCAAGCAGCGTATCGTGATCACCGGAATTGGCGGGCGCCTCGGGCGTGCGTTGACCCGGCGCCTTCATCGCGAGCACGACGTGATCGGCGTCGACCGCCGCAAGGTCGAACACCTGCCCAAGGACGTGGAGATCGAGCGCGCCGACATCCGGCGGCGGCGCTTCGAAGACGTCTTCCGGCGCGAGCACATCGACGCGGTCGTGCACCTGAACATCATGCACGACCCGCGATCGTCGTCCGAAGAGCACCACGACTTCAACATCAACGGCACGAAGAAGATCTTCGAGCTGTGCGCCGAGCATCGCGTCGGCAAGGTCGTCGTGCTGTCGAGCGCCAACGTGTACGGGCCCGACGCGCGCAATCCCCAGTTTCTGCAGGAGGACGCGCCGCTGATGGGTGGGCGCAACTTCGGGGCGATCCGGGACCTGATCGGCCTCGACATGTTCTGCAACACGTTCTTCTGGCGTCACCCCGAGATCGAGACCGTGATCCTGCGGCCGGTCCACATCGTCGGCGAGGTGAACAACGCGCCCAGCCGTTACCTGCGCATCGAGCACCCCATCACGCTGCTGGGCTTCGATCCGATGATGCAGCTCATCCACGTCGAAGACGTGATCACCGCGATCGAGCGCTCGCTGACCCCAGGGATTCGCGGCGTCTACAACGTCGCCGGACCATCCCCGGTGCCGTTGTCTTTCATCCTGTCCGAGCTGCAGCGCGCGCCGCGCCCGCTTCCCGAACCGGTGGTGCGCGCGATGCTCAAGATGGGGTGGTCGTTGAAGATGAGCGACTGGCCGTGGCCCGAAATGGATCACATCAAATACGTCTGCATGGTGGATGACCGCCGCGCCCGGCGCGAACTCAGCTTTGAACACAGCCACAATCTCGGAAGCATCCTGCACGATATCCGTACCCGTCCGTTGCCGAAATGAACCGACCCACACGGAGAGAACATGAAGCTCGACGAGATGAAGATCATCGTGACCGGTGCCGCGAGCGGTCTGGGGTGGTGCTTCGCCACTGAATTGGCGAGAGCGGGCGCTCAGGTGGCCGCCTGCGACGTGGACTCCGCGGGCCTCGCGGCGCTGAGCGAGCAGCTCCGTGACCGGGGCACCATTCACGAGTGCGACGTGACCAGCGAGCAGTCGGTCTCCTGGATGGTCGCCGCCGCGCACAAAGCGATGGGCGGGCTGAATGGGCTCATCAACAATGCCGGGATCTTCCGCGACGGGATGTTGGTGTCCCAAGATCGGGCGACCGGCGAGATACGCACCATGCCGCTGGAGCAGTGGCAGCGCGTGATCGACGTCGACCTCACCGGCCCGTTTCTGTGCGCGCGCGAGGCAGCCGCACGAATGGTGCAGACCGAGACACCGGGCGTCATCATCAACATCAGCTCCTCGAGCCGTCACGGCAATCGCGGACAGACGAACTACTCGGCCGCCAAAGCCGGACTCGCGGCCGACACGCGGGTCTGGGCGGAGGAGCTCGCGCCGCACAAGATCCGGGTCGGCGCGATCGCACCGGGGTTTGTCGAGACGCCGATCCTCAAAGCGATGCGGGCCGAGGTGCTCGATCGCATGCTCGCGGCGGTCCCGCTGCGCCGCGCGGCCAAGCCCGAGGAAATCTGGGCCGCCGCGCGCTTCATCATCGAGTGCGACTACTTCACCGGGCGTTGCGTGGACGTCGACGGTGGCATCAGCAGCTGACTGCACACCACTGTGCACCCTCCCTCACACCTCGGGACCCCTGACGCCCGCATCACCTGATTCCGCCGCGGATTCGCGCTGGTACGGCCCTTGCTCATGGGCCACGCGAACTTGACCTGACGATGGAGGAATCGATGAACAACAAGACCTGGATGTGCGTGTATGGCGCGGTGCTGGCGCTGATCAGCATGGGCTGCTTCATTCCCACGGACATGAACTTCGGTGGCGGCGACTACTCCTACGAGGAGGACGACTACTCCACCGAAGACGATGACTACTGGGATGACGACTACAGCTACGACGACTACAGCTACGATGACGAGGACGGCTATCACGGCTCCGCCGCGGTGCGACAGGCGCTGACGGCTCCGGCACCCGAGGTGAGCGGCCCCGGGTACACCTCCAGCGCCTTCAGCTACAACGACTGCCAGGTCCACGCCGAGTGTCGTGCCGGCGAAGTCTGCGCCAGCGACCCCGTCTGTCCCGACTACACCTACTGCTACCCGATCGACGAAGCGGGCTGTGACTGCGACGATCGCTTCAACACCGTCTGCTGGTTCGGCGAGTGCGTGCTGCGCGGCGTCGACTGCGCGGACGGCTGTCCGACAGGCACGGCGTGCGAATCTGAGCTTGGCGCGTGCATTGTAGACGGCAGCGTGACGGTCGAGCCGCCGCAACCGGGGCCGCAACCCGGGGACGGCCAGAAGTGCCTGCGGAACGACGACTGCTTGTTCGGAAGCTGTGTCGATGGCACGTGCAGCGCCATCGGGTGCCTGCGGACCGCCGATTGCGACTCCGACCAGACTTGCGCCACCGCTTTGAACGGCGACCGGATCTGTCTGGCGCGGGGCGGCTTTTCGTCCGGGAGCTCCTGTACGCTCAACGGCGACTGCGAAAGTGGGTACTGCTTCGAAGCCATCTGCCGCGATCCCTGCACATCGACCGTGCACTGCGACAGTCGCGAATGCCTAGACCGCGGCGAGACGGTGATGCCGATCTGTTCGACGCTCTTCCACTTGAGCACACGCTGCGACGAAGGCGACTACCGCGACGGACACACCGAGTTGTGCGTCGAAGGCCCGTGGTCGGACTGACTACTGCAGCGTGTCGAGTGACGGACAGTGGGTGGCAACGACCACACCGCTGAGGTCGGCGCTGTCGAGCGGCGCCGCGAGGGCGAACGCCACGTACCCGTTGGGATCTTCGTCGGGCACGCAGTCCGTACAGACCACGATGGTGTCGATCGTCGCAGCTTCTGCCGTCGCGCGCAGGATCGGCTCCGTCGTGATCAGGCCTTCGAAATCGAACATCACGACGCTGAGCCCGTCGCCCTCCTCGACCACCCCGGGCGCTTGATCGGCGAGCAGTCCGCTGATGATCACGGTCTGATCCGGCGTCGGCGACGTCGCGGTTGGACACCCTGCGGCGCCGCCACGATACGCCTCGACGTAGATCTCCCACTGTCCGGACGTCGACACGGCCGGCGCCGTGAGCCCGTAGCGCGCATGATCGAATGCGACGTCGGTGGCTCCGGACTGCAGCCGCAACGAAAACTCCGACGTGGCCGGCAGGTCGGCCGCAGCGGCCGTGTCCGCGATGTCGGCAACAGCGGATACGTCCTCAGGCGACGCCGCGTCGGGACTGTCCCCGACGTCAGCCGTAGCGAGATCCGGCACCGCGTCCGGAACTTCCGTCGAGCAACTCAGCACCAGCATGAACAGCAAACTCCATCGCATGCCGCGATACTAGCAGTGACGCAGAGCTGCCGATAGGCGCACGCACGCTCGTGATGCGGTGAGGCTGCTCCAATCCCAAACCGCGTGTGGTAGATTGCCCTACATGAGATGGTGCCTGTTCCTGACATGTGTGTGGCTCGTGGCGTGCAGCCAGGAGGACGGGCTCAATGCGGGCATCGACGCCGACGCCGAGTTCGCGGACGCCAGCGATGCAGGCGCTGACGAAGACGCCGGCGTCGCCGACGCCGCCATCCCTGATCCGCCCCAGGTCCTCGCCCCGTGTGAAGCCACGGTGTGTCGCGAGTCTCCGCTCGGCGGGCCGCCGTGCTCGACGTTTTCGCAAGTCGACGACTTCGTCGGCGAGTTCGAGGTGCATGCGTACTCGTCGATGGTGTGGGACGGCGCGTTGACCAACATCCGCGTGACCACTACCGGAGGTGATTGGACGCCCGTCATCGTCCTCGCGCGCCTCAACGGCGAAGTGCTCTTCGACGGCGACATCGGCGCCGTGAGGCCGCCGTTCCAAGTCACGGCCACCTCGCCCGCCGACCTCGTCGTGGAGACCGCACAGGCCACCGGGATCGTCGTCTACATCACCAGCGCGGCGGCGCTGGCGTCGAACTTCGAGACCTCCGTTCCGGTCGGCGCGGCCTACGAACTGACGATCGACTCGAACTGCGGCGGCGAACGCCTGCGCTGCGTAGTCAACGGCCGCGACACGGGCGAACCCGCCTGCGGATGGCTTCATTACGTAGGAAAGCGCGTCGTGACGCGGATCGAAGGCACGCGCGAACAACGCCTCGCCAAGGCGGCGCGCGTGGCGTGGTGGTCACTGAAAGAGGGACTCCTCGCGCTCGACAACCCGATCGCGAACTCGTCGTGCGACGGCACCATGATCGAGCCGCTGGAGGACTGCGCTCGGCCGATGTGGCCGGTCGGGCTCAGCGGAGTTAACGCACAAGGGGCCGACGTCGACGAGCTCGAAGAACTCGCCGGGCGGCTCTACGGCGGCGCGATGCCCAGCGGAGTGCTGCGCACGACCGCCAACGAAGCCGGCCTCGCGCGCGATGCCGCCGCAGCGGTCATGCAGACCACCGGCGGTCTGCGCGCGTCGTGGCTACTGCGGAACAGCGCGATCGGATTCGTGGTGCAGGAACGTTGGGTCACCCGCACCTGTTTGGACGCGGCCGGTGCTGAGTGCACGGGCTCACTGTCCGGCCCGTCCAGAATGTACGCGTCCGATCGACCCGCATCCCTGCGGTCGATCGATAGCTTGCAGGACCTGTTCGATCAGATGATCGACTGACGGCGTCGGGCGAGTGCGCCGACAAAGACCAGAACCCACACCGATCCGATCGGCGAACCGCCCGTCGCGCAGCCCTCGCCTTCGCCGTCCTCGATCAGCGTCACGTTGTTCGTCTGGGCGGCCGTCATGCCATCCGGTTCGTTGTTGTTGGTCCCCGCGTCGTTGTTCGTCGCCGGCGGGTTGGCGTTGTTCGGGACCTCGATGACGTACCCCTCGCACTGCTCCTGGTTGATCCGGCACGTCGATGCACAGGTCAATGTGCCCGGCCCCCACCCAAACATTTCGCAGGACACGTCCGCCGGCAGTTGGTCAGTGTCACACTCCTCGGGCGGGGTCTCCAATACGCCGTCCCCACACGGACTCTGCGCGCGATCGTAAGGCGCATAGACCGCGCCCGGCGGGCTCGCCATCCCGATACTCCACGTGCCGTCAGGGTCGCCCAGTTCCCGGCCGTTGGAGTACCGATCGCTGTCGCCATCGAGGTCATAGATCGCCGCCCAGTTGACCGGTGCGGTGGAGGTGAGATCGCCGATGAGGCTGCTCTCGACCTGCGATCCGAAGCCGTTGCGGGGACCGCCACGAAGTCCGCCTGCGTGGCAGAGCCCGCAGCCGAAGCGGCTGCCATTGGGGACCTGGGTCACCCGAAAGCTTCGCGCTGCCGCGACGTCCGGGACGAGCAACAACACCAGGCACCCCAGAACAATGCGCGTAAGCATACTCCACCTATGAAATGAAAGTCGGGCGGCGCCCACACGAGCGTCGGGACCTCGACTCCGCAGTGCCGCATGTTAGCTGGCGATCCGCGACATTCAAGCCCACGGCACGCTTCTTGGGTTGTCAGGACCTGCCGATGGCGGTGTGCAGTAGGAGGCCACGATGCGCGAGTCCACAAACGTGACGGTCCGTGAATCCTTTCGAGGCGGTGCCGGGTTCGGTTGGCCCGGCGATCCAAGTGCCGCGAGCTATTCGCTGAGCGCCAACAGGTACGCTCGCGTCGCCGCGTAGGGGTCGGCGGCCGCCATGATCCCGGACAGGACCGCAACCCCGTGCGCGCCAGCTCGGAGGCAGCTCCCGACGTTCTCGGGCGTGATGCCGCCCAGCGCAAACACCGGCATGTCGACCAGCTTCGAAGCGGCCGAGAGGCCCGCGAGGCCGCTCGGCTGCACGTCGGGTTTCGACGACGTCTGAAACACGGGGCCAAACGTGGCGAAGTCCGCGCGGTCACCGTCCGCTTCGAGCAACTCCTTTACACTGTGACAGCTGACCCCCAGGTACTTGCCCGCGACGAGATGTCGGATCGCAGACACCGGAAGTCCCGCCTGAGGGCGATGAACGCCGTCGCAGGCCAGCGCAACGGCGATGTCCGCGCGATCGTTGACGAGCACCAACGCGCCATAAGGTGCGAGCGCCGTGGTGATCGCGTCGGCGTCGGCGAACCGGCGCCGCGGCGTCGAGAGATGATCGCGGATCTGGAACAACCGGGCGCCGGCATCCGCGGCCGCCAGACAGGCTTCGACGACGCTGCCACACCCGCGCTTTGCCGCAGCCCGATCGGTGATGACGTAGAGTCGTGGAAGCATCAGTCGTTCGTCTGGACGCGGCCTTCGGTGGGCGAACTGGCCTGGGCGTGGAAGCGCCGCGGGATTCGACCCGCTGCGCGCGCGTCATGGCCAGCCCGCACCGCGTCACGAAAGGCGCGCGCCATGCGAACCGGGTCCCGGGCGCCGGACACCGCGGTATTCAGCAGCACGCCGTCGCACCCGAGCTCCATCGCCAACGCAGCCTCCGAGGCGGTCCCAATGCCGGCATCGCAGAGCATCGGCACCTCGAGCAGCGCGCGGATGATCTGGAAGTTGTACGGATTCTGGATCCCCATCCCGCTGCCGATCGGTGAGCCCAGCGGCATCACCGCCGCGCAGCCCGCGTCCTGCAGCTTCCCGCACAACACCGGGTCGTCATTGGCGTAGGCCAGCACCGTGAAGCCGTCGCGCACGAGCTCTCGCGCGGCCTTGAGCAGCTCTTCGCCGTCCGGGAGCAGTGTCTGGTCGTCGCCGATCACCTCGAGCTTGATCAGATCGGTCTGCAGCGCCTCGCGGGCGAGGTGCGCGGTCAGGACCGCGTCGCGCGCCGTAAAGCAACCCGCGGTGTTGGGCAGGATCTTGTACCGACCACCGAGCACCTCAAAGATCCCGCCATCTTTCGCCGCCGCCAGATCCATCCGGCGGATCGCGACGGTGACCATTTCGGTCCCACTCGCCTCTAGCGACCGCAGCATGAGGTCGTAGTTCGCAAAGCGCGCTGTACCGAGGATCAGGCGACTCCCCAGCACCAGCTCCCCGATTGTCAGTGTGTCGCTCTGCATTAGCCGCCTTGTGTCGCCCGCACGATCTCGACCGCGTCCCCGTCGCTGACCTGCTCCACTCCCCAACGACTGCGTGGCACGACGGCGAGATTGAGCGCGACCGCGATGCCGGCCGGCTGCATCAGATTCAGCCGGATCAGGAGCTCCGCGATGGTCAGCTCATCGTCGTCGAAATCTTGCGGCTCACCGTTTACGATCACGTTCATAGGCGCAACATAGCCGTTCGAGCCCAAGTTTTCAGCCTCTTTCAGATGACTTCGCCCGGCGGACTCGAAAGAGTGCTGTTGGATTCGGGACGCCCGTTTCGCTAGATCACGCACCCCCGCGGTGATGAACGATGAACGATGTTGCCACAGTCGTCGCCTTGATCACGACCCTCGCCGGCATCGCCGGCTGTTCGGGTCAGGCGCGGTGCTCGATCGATCAAGATTGCTTCGCGGGCGAGATCTGCGCGGAGCGAGTGTGCTCGGTGGGCACGCGCATCGGGGGCGACGCCGACATCGCCGACGATGCCGCAAACACCACACCACCCGATGAAGGACTCATCGCACGCCCCGACGCCGGCCGCGGCTTGGACGCCAACAACCAGACCCCGGACGCCGCCACCTCCTCGGACAGCTCCACGGCGGATGCTGCGGTCGACGACGCCGGCCATCCGGACGCCGGCGGCGTGGACGCAGCGCTTGGGCAATGCACCGTCGATCCCTTCACGTTCACGTGCAGCGACGACAGTTTCGAAGACAACGACACGTGGATCAATGGCGAACGCCTGCTCCCTCAAACGCTGGGCTGCAATCCCGACTTTGTGGCGCACGATTCCAGCTACATTGCGACGATGTGCCCCCTGGACGGCTCGGACTGGTACTACGTGAACTTCTTTCCGTGCGCGGACTCCAGCTATGTCATCGAGTGGCAGGTCCAGCTCGAAAGCGACTGCGACCCGTCCGTCATCGCGTTTGAGCCGCTGAGCTACAAGTGCGACGAGCCGTTCGTGGATTGCACGACCGTCGACGGCAAGCCCACGATCCGTATGATCGTGAGCACCAACAATTTTCAGAACCTCCAGTCCACGTACGTGCAGGTCACGAACCGCGGCGCGGATGTGGTATTCGATTACCGAATTCGAGTGAGTGTGCGCCGATGAACCGAACTCCTGCCTACCTGCTCCCGCTGATTCTATCGCTCGCCGGCTGCGGGGACGGGGCGAACTCGTGCGTCACCGATGACGAGTGCTTCCGCGGCGAAGTCTGCGTCGACAAGGTGTGTGAGGCGCCCGGGAGCAACAACACCGCTCCCAACAATATGACGCCCAACAACACGACCACCAACAACACCACGCCCAACAACACCCCCAACAACACGACCCCCAACAACGCCACCACCAACAACACCACCAACACCACACCCAACAACACGACGCCCAACAACAGCATCACGGGGATGTGTAAGGTCGACCCATTCACGGCGATGTGTCCGGCGGACGACAACGACGACTTCTGGGAGTACCTGTTTACCGAGACCGGACGGGGTTGCCTGGGCGGCGGCGACGATTGGATGGGCGGCGAGTTCAACCTGCTCAACCAAACGCTGTGCCCACTGGAGGCCGCGGACAAGTTCAATACGAACCTCATCCCGTGCGACAACATCACGTTCATCGTCGAGGTCACCGTGACCCCGCATCAGCAGTGCAACCCCGATGACTGGGGCTTCAACGTGCGTCTCCAAGGGAACGACTGCATCGAGACCAATGGCAAGATGCGCTGTGAGACGTTGGCGGACGGGAGCAAGCGCGCGACGGGATTTCTGGAACCGGACAACAGCGTGACGTCGCCATACATCGACATCACCCCGATCGCCGAAAACCTGCAGTTCGATTACGACCTTCAGATCATCGTGCGGGAGTAGTGATGCGTACACTCGTTCTCGCCGCTCTATTGCTCGTCGGCTGCTCTCAAGCCGATCCCTGTGTGACGAGCAGCGACTGCTTTTCGGGCGAAACCTGCAATGACGGGTTCTGTGGTGCGCCCCAGTCCGCACTCAACGCCATGTCCGGCGACATGCCGATCAGCGACCGCGACGACGGCCCGGGCCCCGGGCCCGACCAAGGCGTACCGCCCGGAAACGACATGTCCGTCGCGACGAACAACGTCACCCGCCCGGATCTGGGCACCGACCCCGATGGATCCACCGTCGTCGATGACGTGTGCGTCGTCGACCCATTCGGCATCTGTGAGGACGACGAGGACTCCAACAACAACGACTTTCCGGGCGTCGCGTTTGCCACGATGACCCGCGGTTGTCAGTCCAGCGGGTTCGTGCCGCTCGACGCCACCGTTTCTGGCCGACAGTGCGCGCTGGACCCCGAGGACCAGTACTACCTCACCGTCGTGGAATGTGATGCCGACGAGCCGGGCATGATCATCGAGGCGACCCTCGACGTGAAGGACGATTGCGACCCCGCGCTGATCTGGTTCGACGTGGAGTCGATCGGCACCAGCTGCGCCGACCCGAACCCCGACAGCAACAAGCTGCTTCGCTGCGAGACGCTCGTGACTGGCGAGCGCAAGATCTCGATCATCTGGCCCGGCTCCAGCGTCCCCGTCGTCGGGAGTATTCGATTCAGCCTGCAGACGCCCGATCGCCAGGACCTGCAGTTCGACTACGACCTGCGCATTGTAGTCCGGGAGCCGTGACGGTGATCCGCCGAGCCGTCCTCGGGTGCCTGTTTGTGTTCGCCCACGCCTGCGCATTCGACGTCCAGCCGTGTAGCGGCGACGAGGACTGTCTGCCGGGATCACGCTGCGCGCGACCCGCCGGCACATCGACCCACGTCTGCCTTGCACCCGACGAGGAGCAGCCTGGGCGCGACGCAGGCACCCACGTCGACCCCACCGATGATGGCGTCGACCCCGTCCCTTGGCCCGATCAAGGCTCCCCCAACAACATGGACGGTGACGACTGCCCGACCATCGCCACATGCGGGGCCGCCGAACCCAACGACACCGAAGACACGGCGTTCTACCTGTCGGATTTTGCCGAGGGCTGCGGCCGGTTTGGGCTGGAGGAGTGGGCCGTGATCCACCAGGACAGTGTGTGCGCTGGGGACGTGGACCAGTTCATCATCGAGTATGTCGCCTGCGAGCGCAGCTCGTATCGGCTGGCGATCAGCCTCACCACGCCCGACACCTGCACGATCGGCGGCGATCTCCGGATCGAGGAGGGGCTCTACGACTGCTCCAACCAGAACGTCCGTTGCGAGACCGTCGACGGCGCCGAACGCATCACGATCATCGTCCGCAACCAGCCGGACCCGCAACCGGTCGAGTCGATCCGTTTCGCCGTCCGTCCCGGCCTCGCACTCGGGGGCGTGGACTACATCCTGCGCGCCACCATCACTCGCTGACCGCGGTCAATCGCAGGCGTGGAAGTAGTTCGGATTCAACTCGTCGTGCACGATTGAGGGGAATCGCGAGCACACGCTACCGTTCGGACAGGGACCCTGGGTCCCGAACTCGTCTTCGCTGCAATCGACGCGGCAGGTGCCCGCCTTGCTGCGAAGGTTCCAGATGCACTCCAACGGTCCGAATAGCCCCGCACATCCGTCCTCGGTCCCCGAACACAGCTTGTAGCGATCGTCCTGCACGCCGCTGCTCGTGTCCTCACAGGTGCACGCGTCACCCTGCATCCCGGAATCGGACCCCGGCATCTGGTTGACGTTGTTCGGTGTCGGATCCGGATCCGGATCGGGGTCGTTGTTCGGGGACATCTGATCGCACTGCGCGACCGTGCCGCATGCGCGCTGACACGCCTGCGTGGCCAGACATATGTCGTTCGCGCAGCTCGACGAACTCACGGTACTGCCATCCGCACAGGCGCACGGGATCACCTCGCACTCACTCACCGCGCACGATGTACCGTCACTGCGCGCGATCGCCCGCGTCATCGCAAGGCACCCCGTGTCCGACGTCCCATTCGAGGTGCCGTCGTCGTTGTTGATCACAACAACGTTGTTTTCGGCCGGTGTCCCGCATCCCGCGATCAATCCCACGCTCACCAGCACTATCTTGCGCCACATTTCCACCCCTGAACCTTAGAGTCGTCCTACGCGAATGGGCCATTCTATGGGTAGAATGCGGCATGGAGCCAGACGAACTCTTCCAGGAACGATATCGGGTGGTCGGGCAGCTCGGTACCGGTGGGCAATCGAATGTCTACCGCGCCGACGAGGTCGCCACCGGGCGACGCGTCGCGATCAAGCTTCTGCACGACCACGGCGATGGCGTGCGTTTCATTCGAGAGGGTCGCGTCGTCTCGCGCCTGTCGTCGCCGAACACGGTCCGCCTGATCGAGTTCGACCGTGCTGACTCCGGTCGATTCTTCATGGTGTTCGAGTACATCGCCGGCGAAAACCTCGCCCAGGTCGCGCGCCGAGACGCGCCGCTTCCGTGGGCGACCGTGGCCAAGATCGCACGCCAGGTCCTGCAATCGCTGGCCGAGGCACATGCGCTCGGCATCGTTCATCGCGATATCAAGCCGTCGAACATCATGCTGGCGCCCGGCGGCGAGGCGAAGGTGCTCGATTTCGGCGTCGCACACCTCGACGAAGGCGACGGCAAGAGCCTCACGGAGACCGGTGAGGTCCTCGGAACTCCGCGCTACGTCTCACCGGAAAGCCTGAGCGGCGAGAAGGTCACCGCCGCCGCGGACGTCTATGCGGTGGGGCTCGTGGCGTGGGAGCTCCTCGTCGGGCGGCCCGCAAACGACGCCCGCAACGGCGCAGACATCGTACTGCGCCATCTGGACCCCACGCCGTACCGGCTACCGACGGACATCGAGATCCCGGAGGGGGCGCGCCGCTGGGTGAGCTCGATGTGCAACAAGAACGCTGCGCGACGCCCGCGCGATGCCGCGGAGGCCCTGATCGATCTCGAGGCGTTCGAGCCGGCGCCCCGGCCACTGGTCGCGCAGGACGACGACCACGACGACGAGTACGACTCCGATGCCGACGAATCGCACACCGGTGTTCTCAGCGCCGACGAAGCGGAGAGCACGACCGACCCCGAGGAGCCGCCGGAGCTGCTGGACCTCGTCACCGCCGATCCGACGCAACCAGACCCGTGGCGGCCCGAAGAGTTGAATCGCGAGCCAGAGCCGGACCCGACCGACCCGTCCGCGCCACCGCCACCGCCGCAGCCCCGGTCGACCGGCATTCCCGGCACCGGGCAGCTCCAGGCCGTCGTCGGGCCGCCCGTCCCGATCAAAGAACCGTGGCGGCCCACGCTGGTCATGAAACTGCTCTTCGTCGCGTTCGTCGCGGCGCTCGCCTACGCGGTCTGGATCACCGTGCGCTAGACTACCGGCTAGTCTCGTAGCTTCAGGGTGCCCAAAGAATCCGCTGCTCCGCTGGTC
>JBFIHF010000021.1:0-37493 GCA_041601915.1 Bradymonadaceae bacterium | reverse complement strand
GTCGACGCCGCCGATCGTGAGCACCCCGCACAGCGCCAGCAACAGCGCGATCCAGAGGCCGCGGTCCGGCTTGTCGACCCCGGTGGCGACGCCCCAGATCGCGAGCAACAGCGGCGTAGCCGTCACGAGGGTCACCGACGCGGCCACCGTGGTGAGCTCGAGGCTCCACACCCAGGTGCCGAAATGTACGGCGTAGAAGAGCCCGCCAATCACCGCGTGCATGGCGATACGCCGCGTCAGCGTGAGATTGAGGCGGGCGCGAATCACGAACGGCGATAACAGGATCGCGGCGATGCCGAGGCGAATCGCCGCCGACCCCAGCGGGTGTGTCGGCGACGCGAGACGGAAGAAGATCGCCGCGAACGAGATCGAGACGACGCCTGCGATCAGGGCGACGGGGGCGAGATGTGCGCGGTCTTCGGTCACCGTGGCCTGACTTTCTCGGCGAGATCGGCGACACTATCGCTCGCTACGCCATGTCTGTGAAGGAGGCCTCGTGGATTTGCTCGAAGCGGCAACAAAGCTGGCCGAGATCGTCAACCATCCCGACGCGACCTACGAGGACGCGATGGATGCTGCCGGGGTCGTGCTCTCTGCATCCGACGCCGCACCAGATCAGGCCAACGGCGCCCTGCGTATCTTGCTGGGCGCGGTCTGCGCGGCCGACGAGGAGCGCGCCGGCATCGGCGCGATCGTGTGCGGCGCGCTGGTGGAGAAGGGCGCGGACGCGACGCTCGCGACCGAGCACATCGTCGAGCGATTTGTCGAAGTCACCAAGACGTCCGCCCGCTATGTGGCGCAATGCCGCGACTACTTCCAAGAGCACATCCTGAGCCCCGACGCGGTCTGCGAGATCTGCGGGCCCGGCGAGGATGAGACCGATGTGATGATGCCGAAGGTCCGCGCCGCGGTGAGCGCCGTGTTCCCCGAAGGCGAAGCGGCCTGGATTGCGCTGGACCTGTTTTGTCGACCGACGGTCTCGGTGCTGGCGCGCGACCCCGCGCAGCGCCGTGTCTTGGCCGAAGACGTCGACTTCGTGAACCTCGTCGGCACGTTGTCCGTTCATCAGCCCGGAGCGTACTTCGTGTGGGCGCTGCTCAGCATGCTCGACGACGAATCCTTGATCGTCATCGACCCCAACCTGTCCACGGGCTGGGAAGTCCGCATGGACGGCGTCGCGGACAACTTTCAATTCCATCTGTTGCTCGCCGATGCGCTCATCGGAGGCGGCCTGGTGGAAGGCGAAGCGCCGGAACCGCATGTCGTCGACGTGGTCAGCGGGGCGGGGCCGCCGCTGCTCGACGAGCACGTGATGGGGACCTGGAGTCTCTACAACTGGACGGCGCTGGCGCCAGACGGAACGGTGCCCGACGGCTACTTCAACCAGGGGTCCCAGCACGCGATCTGGAACGACGGCGTGCCGGCCGACATTCGACCGATCCGGGGTCGTCGCGTGGTGCTCCTCGGCCCGTCACCGGTGATCCGTCAGTGGAGGCCCGCCCGGCTGTTCGCGCCGATCTCGGCACACCTCGAGGTGTTGCGAGAGCTCCCCGCCGCCGAGCTCGAGGAGTGGACGAACACGATCCACATCGAGTCGGCGAAGGCTCGACAGCCCGCGCTGACCGACCAGGCGTAGCGGCTCAGCCGGCGGGGTGAAGGTCCGCCCAGTCGATGCCGAACCTCAACAAGTACTTTCGGATTCGGTCGGCGTCGTTGGGTTTCGCTTTGCTGGCGCGGGAGACCGCAAACAACCGGCGGCCCGCTTCGGACATCGAGGGGCAGCCACGGCAGACGTCCACCACTTGCGCGAGCTGCAGCCGATCGAACAGGTCCAGCTCTGCCACGGCAGCCTCTCCCAGAAGCTCGAACAGGTAGTCTTCCGAAGGCGCCGTGCTGCCAGCGCGAGCGGTATTGCGGCGTTGCAGCTCGATCTCTTCGTCGACGGTCTCCCGGTCGATCCGACCGCCCGGGGCGAGGGTCGCCATTCGCGTGACAGCGGCGTTGAGGTCGCGAAAGTTGCCCGGCCACGTCGCCTCCTTGACGGCGAAGCGTTCGAAGCGGTCCGACGCCTCGCGATTGAACGAGATGCGTTGGCCGGTTCGCTGGGCCCACTTGTCGAGTTCGAAGCGCAGGTTGGGTTCGATGTCCTCCCGTCGATCGACGAGCGCCGGCATCTCGAACGTCCACAGGTTGATGCGCGCGAGCAGGTCTTCGCGGAAGTCGCCGGTACGCGTGGCGGCACGAAGATCTCGATTGGTGCCGGCGACGAGCACGAACTGCGACGCGACCTCTTTGTCGGAGCCGACGGGCAGGAACCGCCCCGTCTCTAGCGCCTTGAGCAGCATCGCCTGCTCATCGGCGCCCAGCTCGCCGACTTCATCGAGGAACAGCATGCCACCGTCGGCGGCCCGCAGCAGACCGGGTCGATCGGAGACCGCGCCCGTGAACGCGCCCTTGCGGTGGCCGAACAGCGCCGACATCGCCTGATCGCCGCGCAGCGTCGCGCAGTTGAGCTCGACGAGGTCGCCGTGCACCAGCCGGCGGCGCTTCTTCATCTCGTAGATTCGGCGGGCGAGCTGCGTCTTCCCCGCGCCGGTGGGGCCGGTGAGCAGCAGCGGGGCGTCCGACTTGAGCGCGACGCGCTCGATGCGCTCGATGAGCTTGTTGAAGGCGACGTTGCGCGTGTCGATCCCGCCCTTGAGGAACGAGACGTCGAGCTCCGCCTGCTGAGCGTACCGCTGCGCAATCGCATCGTAGCGGCTGAGCTCGAGGTCGATGATCGTGTGGCCAGGCTCGGTCCGGCCGCGCGAGGCCGGACTCGTTTGGATGAGGCGCGCCGGAAGCCAGTGCGCCTCGGTGAGCAGGAACTCGCAGATCTGCGCGACGTGGGACCCGGTCGTGATGTGGATGAGGTAGTCCTCATTGTCCGGATCGAACGGGAACGCGTGCGCGAAGTCGGCGAGGACCGTGAAGACCTCCTCGAACGCCCACGGGTCCTCGATCGGCAGCGGGTGCAGATTGACGGTCGTCTCCGGCGAGACCTGCGCGATGTCGTCGCGCAGCAGCTTCGCCAACGCGATGTGACCAGGCTGGTGCCACAGTTCGAGCCTGTCGACGACGAAGTCGTCGTGCTGGAACAGGGAGACGGTCGGGCGCCACTTGTGCCAGCGTGCCGCCGTCTTGCCCGCGTCGAGGGTGGTACCAGCGAAACCCAGAACGACGGTCGGCTTGCGCATGCTTATCTCGGAGGCTAGATCCTGCTCGAACCGTATAGCTCCGCGTCTAAAGTGTCTACCCGCTCACGGGTGCAAACAGTCTGCAAGCGGCATCGATGCTGCGGCATTGGGCGATCGATGGCCGCGCCTTGTGCGTTGGCATCGATCGTGCGAAATCGAAATGCATGCGAACGACGTTACACGAGTAGTTCCACGCAGGAGTACGACGATGAACGCGACCATGACGGACACGTTGCAGCGACGATTGACCGAGATCACGGAGTGCTTCGACGCGCCATGCGTGGTCGACGGCGCCCGGATTGCCCAGGAGCTTCTGGGGCGCGGCTCCAACGTCGCTGCGTTCACCGACGAGCTGGAGTTCGCGGAGCTTCCGAGTTTTCGGCGGTGGTCGATCGCCCAGCCCGTCTACGTCGCCGATGAATTCGACTTCGTGCTGATGTTCGCTGGTGATCGTCGCCCTGCGGAGGTATTTGCGGCACTGCGGGTGCTGACCCACTTTCATTACGATACGCCGGTGGTCGTCGTCCTCGCCACGCCCGGCAACGCGCGCATGGTCGCGGGGCTCGAGCGCTTCGACGTCGTCGAGCGCGCCTGCATCGATGGCATCAGCGTCCTGTCGAACTTCGAGCTGCCATGAGCGCGATGCTCGAAATCGACGGAAAGACCGGCGAGGGCGGTGGGCAGATCTTGCGTACGTCGCTGGCGCTGTCCGCCCTGACGGGGCTGCCGTTTCGTATGGTCGACATTCGCAAGAACCGCTCGCGCGGCGGCCTGATGCGCCAGCACCTGACCTGCGTGCGCGCGGCCGCTGCGATCTGCGGCGCCACGGTCAAGGGCGACGAGCTGCGATCCACGACGCTGGAGTTCGTTCCGGGAGATGTCGTGGCCGGCGACTACGAATTCGCGATTGGCTCGGCCGGCAGCACGACGCTGGTGCTGCAGACCGTGCTGCCTGCGCTCGCGTCCGCGTCCGCGCCGTCCACGGTCTCGATCGAGGGCGGTACTCACAATCAGATGGCACCGACGTTCGAGTTCCTGCGCGACACGTTTGCGCCCCAGCTCGCGCGAATGGGCCCGCAGCTCGAGATCACGGCGCCGAAGTTCGGCTTCTACCCCGCCGGCGGTGGCCAACTCGAAGCTCGCATCGCTCCGGCGGCGTGGACCGGCTTCGAGCTGCTCGATCGCGGCGAGATCTTGGCCCGCACCGTGGAAGCGATGGTCGCGCATCTGCCCGATCACATCGCCGAACGCGAAGTCGAAACCGTGCTTGAACGCCTGTCCTGGCCCGCAAAAGCGGGGTCGGTCGTTCGCGCGCACGACCACTCGCCGGGGCCCGGCAACATCGTCACCGTGCAGGTCACGTCGCAGCACCTCACCGAGACGTTCGTCGGGTTCGGCGAGAAGGGCGTGCAAGCGGAGACGGTCGCGAAGCGCGTGAGCGACGAAGCGCGGTCCTACCTCGCCGCGGTGGTCCCCGTCGGTGAACACCTCGCCGATCAGCTGGCGCTACTGATGGCGATCGCGGGTTCGGGGCGCTTCCGAACGTCGGCCCCGACGCGACACACGCTCACGCAACTCGAGATCATCCCCAAGTTTCTCGAAGTCGACATCGAGTGCGAGCGCATCGATGACCAGGTCTGGGAATGTTCGATCGGCTGACGTGTGAAAGGCGGAGTAACTTTGAAGACTCTAGAAATACTGAGCGTGCTTGTCATGGCGCTGATCGCCTCTTGTTCGACGTCCAGCGAAGGCGGCCGACCGGATTGCAGCGCGCACGCGCCCGATGATTGCGAGAACGACGACCGCTGCCGCACGGTCTTTGCCCAACCGTTCGACTCAGAGGCAGCGTGTTGGGCCGAGCAGCAGCCGATCGGGTGCCGTTCGGCGGACCAGAATTGCGGGCAGACTTCCACTACCGTTGCAGACGATGCTGGGACCTGCTTCAAGGTCACGAGCACCTGTCATCCCACCTTGCTGGCGGATCCTAAATGCAGTGCTCAGTTCGACGCACCGGCCTGTAGCGCGCTGTAGTCCTGCTCTCTAGATTTCGCCCGATTCCAATACATCTGCGGCGCGATCTGCAGCGGCTGCGACGAGGAAGATCAGGCCGCCGAACCGTGGATCCTTGGTGTGGCCCTGTTTGTAGCGCGCGTAGATCTGCTGGCCGATGACGGCGACCTTGAAGAGGCCGGCGACGTAGTAGAACAGGATGTTCGAGACATCGGTGCCCGTCCGCTCCCCGTATCGCGCCGCTACCTCGCGGCGGGTCAGGTTTCCTGGCCGGCCCGTGGGGCCGGCGACGGTCTGCAGCACGTCGTCGTCGCCGGCCTCACTCCAGTAGGCCAGCGAGGTACCGAGGTCCATCAGTGGATCACCGACCGTGGCAAGCTCCCAGTCCAGCACCGCGGCGACGCGGGTGAAGTCGTCGGCGGGGTACACGACGTTGTCGTACTTGAAGTCGTTGTGGATCATCGCGCCGGGCAGGTCGCCGGGCAGGTTGTCGGCGAGCCAGCGCGCGGCGATGTCCATCGCAGCCATCTCGTCGGTCTTCGAGGCCTCCCACCGCCGCGTCCACCCCTCGACCTGACGCTGGACGTATCCGTCCGGACGGCCGAACTCGGTGAGGCCAGCGGCCTCGAGGTCGACGGAGTGGATGTCGGCCAGCGTGTCGACCAGCGCCAGACATGCGGTGTGCATGCCGCTCTCATCCAGCCCGGCGATCCCGGCGGCGTCGTTGCGCAGAATGACGCCGCGCACTCGTTCCATGACGTAGAAGGGCGCGCCGAGCACGTCTTCGTCCGCGCAGTGCAGCAGCGGAGCCGGGACGCGGTCGAAGACGGGCGCCAGCGCACTGAGGATGTTCCATTCCCGCGACATGTCGTGGCCGCCCTTGACCTGCGCGCCGAACGGGGCTCGACGAAGCACGACGTCCCGGCCGCCGAAGCTCAAGGAGTACGTGAGGTTCGAGTAGCCGGATGGAAACTGCTTCACTTCGATCGGGCCCTCGAAACCGGGCAGATGCTCCGCCAGGTACGGTGTGAGGCGGCTGAGATCGAGCTCCTCGCCTTTGCGGACGTCGCGGGGTGTGTCGAGAGGGTTGGTCATGACTTGATATCCACGCCGTAGTCGCGCAGGACGCGCCGGGCCACGACCGCCTTGTGGACCTCGTCGGGCCCGTCGTAGATCCGCGCAGCGCGTTCGTGGCGGTACCACCACGCGATCGGCAGGTCGTCGGTCATGCCGAGCGCGCCGTGGACCTGCAGCGCGCGGTCGAGCACGCGTTGCAGCACGCCGGCCACGAAGAATTTGATCGTCGAGATCTCGACCCGCGCCGCGTAGGCGCTCTCTTGCTCAATGCGCCAGGCGGCTTTGAGGACCATCAGTCGTGATGCGTCGATCTCGGCGCGGCTCTCCGCGATCCAGTTCTGGATGCTCTGCCGCGTCGCAAGCGGGCGTCCCGGCGCGATCTCGCGGGTCGCGGCGCGATGACACATCAGCTCGAACGCTCGCTCGCAGATCCCGATCCAGCGCATGCAGTGATGGATGCGGCCCGGCCCGAGGCGCTCCTGGGCGACGACGAAACCGCCGCCGCGCGGGCCGAGCAGGTTGGCCTTGGGGACCCGCACGTCCTCGTACACGATCTCGGAGTGGCTGGCCCAGCTGTCGCCGGCTTCGCCCATCACGGAGATGTTGCGCACGAGGCGAAACCCGGGTGTGTCCGTGGGCACGATGATCTGGCTCGCGCGCGCATGGCGGCTCTCCACGTCGGGATCCGTCACGGCGAGCACGATCGCAAACGCGGCGCCGTCGGCCGACGAGGTGAACCACTTGTGGCCGTTGATGACCCAGCTGTCGCCGTCATCGCGCGCCGTGGTCGACATCCACGTCGGGTTCGAGCCGGGGGAGTCGGGCTCCGTCATGGAGAAACAGGACCGGATCTGGCCCGCCGCGAGCGGTCGCAGCCAGCGCTCATGCTGTTCCGCGGTTCCGTGCTCGATCAGGATCTCCATATTGCCGGCGTCCGGGGCCTGGCAATTGAACACGTAATGGCCCAGTGGCGAGCGCCCCAGCGCTTCGCTGAGGTGCGCGAACTCGGGGAGCGTCAGACCGGGGCCTCCCCATTTCTGGGCGAGCTGTGGGGTCCACAGTCCCATGTCCCGCGCGGATTCGCGCAGCTTGTCCAGGGCAGGGAGCAGCGCGCCGAAGCTGGACGCGCCCAGCTCAGCCTCCAGCGGCTGGACATCCGTCTCGAGAAAGTCGCGAATCTTCTGCACCGCAGTCGCGGCGCGTGGTGGGGTCGTAAAGTCCAAGGTTTTCGCTTTGGTCGGAGGTACGTGGATCGTTCCGAGTTGTACCGCGCCGTTCGCTCCCAGAAAAGCCGCCGCGTCGGTTCGAGTCGTCATGACTTTCTGAAGGTTCCGCGTTAGGCTTCCGTGCACTGCAACGAGAAGCGTGACGATGCGTCGCTGCGACAAATGCTCACGGGTGTTGTCCGAGGGGAGCACTCCAGAGTGTGCGGACCCCGGCTGCCCCTTGTCTAATCAGGGTTTGCCCGGCCCCGACGACCGCACTCTGTTGGATCCCGATGCCCTGGATCGGGCATCTGTGCTGCGCTATGCGGCGAACCTCGCGAAACAAGACGAGGGCGAGACGCGCCTCGACGAAGGCCCCCTCGACGTCACGAAACTGTACGACGACGACGAAGAACGGCCGGCGTTTCTGGAGAAGATGCTCAGTCAGAAGAAGGCCGCCAAAATCGCCAAGCTTGCTCGAGCAGCACTGGCACGGGGCGACGAGGACCTGCCCGACGGGCCCGCGGACGTTCACGACGAGACGCTCGCCAATCAAGTCGTCAGCGATACGCGCTCCTTCGGCGACGCTGACGACATGGGGCGCACCGATCCTGAACATGCTTCGCCCCTGGGGCAGTCCGACGCGACGTTGCTCGCCGAAGACGTGATGAGCCTCGTCTCCTTGGACGATCTCGAGATCGGCCGCCCGACGCAGCACGTGCGCCCCGCCGACGTCACACTCCAGGTGGAGGACGATGACATCGAGGTCGAGGCGCTCGTCGAAGAAGGCGACCACGACACGGCCGTCAACCGACCGCGACTGACGCTGTCCGAACTGCGCGCGAGCCTCCGCAATGCGGTGTCCGTGGCGCATCAACGGACCGCGGCCTCCATGGAAGAGGTGGCGCCGATCGACGAGCTGGTGCCGATCGGCGACGTCGAGCCGCCGGAGTGGGAACCGGAGTTCCTCGAGCTGTCGGAGGCCGACCCTGCCGTGGGCGACGACTACGGGGAAGAAGAGGACCGTACGACCGAGATGAACGCCGACGAAATCGAGCGGGTCGCTGCATCCCTCGATGAGGCCACCAGTCCGCCGATGCTCACCGAGGACGGGACGATGCAGCTCGATCAGGATGACCTGCTCGACGCGATGCACGAGTTCGAAGAGCGCGCAGACTTCGTCTCCGAGGGCGAGGGCGGCGCGACCGTCGAACTGTCGGTACTTCGCCGCGCGGCTGTCGAGGGGGACCGTACGCGCCCGGAGCGCAAGCTCGACGAGGATGCGATCGAGGCCGCGATCGCGCTGGCCGAGGCGCAGATGGTCCATGCCGATTTCGAAGACTCCGTGAACGAACAGCTGCCGTACGGCGGCGCCCCCGCGCCAGCGCCGTACGTGCAGGGGCCACAGCACGCGCCGGGGCCGCCCGGCTACGGCTACCCGCCGCAGCAGCAGCATCCCGGCCAGCCGGGATACCCGCCCGGTCCCTATCCCAACGCATACCCACCCCAGCCCGGCTACCCCCCGCAGACGCACATGGGGCCGCCGGCGCATGGCCCCGGCGTGCCTGCGCCGCCGGCGCAAAAATCGAACAAGGTCGAGTTGTTCCTGTTGATCAGCATCATCATTGTCGCCGCGATCGCGATCGGTCTCGTATTGTTCATGTACCTCTAAGCAGCCGCAGCCCCTTCTTGCGAGCAACATTGTGCGAATCGCAGCAGCGCTGATAGCCGTGGGGTTTGTGACGTGCAACGAGACGGTCAAACTCAACGATCGAGCGCATACGATCGAGTTCCTGACGCATGAGTACTCGGGCAAGCATGGCTACAAGTGTGAGGAAGTAGGCCCGATCGAGGTCACGGCGATCCCCGGCGAGTCGTCCGGCGAGAAGGGATTCAGCGTGCTGGACATCAAGCTGATGAACGAAGCGCGCAAGATGGGCGCCACCCACGTGCTGCGCTTCCCCAGTCGCGAGTGGCCCTGCGACAAGGACGGGACGGACAACCCGGAGTCCACGCGCACGTGCAGTAAGATGGGCGCGACCGGATACATGTGCATGGTGGGGCGCGGAACCTGACGGTGGGGCAGCGCGATCCGTTGGGTCGTTGACGCCGTTTCTGTCGCCGTGTTTGAATGCCGCCGATTCCAATGCGAGGTTCCCATGGCGCGAAGCATCGTCGTGAACTGGGGTGGCGAGGTCAGTGAGTTTGGCCTCGAGCGCGTCAGTCGAGACAAGCTGTACGGACGCAA
The DNA here is from genome assembly GCA_041601915.1 of Bradymonadaceae bacterium. GTDB lineage: Bacteria > Myxococcota_A > Bradymonadia > Bradymonadales > Bradymonadaceae > JBFIHF01. The sequence goes on along the minus strand of JBFIHF010000021.1, from coordinate 27,717 downwards.
GATCAAGGTCGTGGTCGACGAGGACGGTAACGCGACCGAAACCGCCTACCTGACCCGCGACGGCAGCGCGCTACTCCTCAAGGGCGCGATGGCGATGATCTACGTCAATGACGAGTTCGAAGTCGCCGAGCGATCCGACCTGCTCGCCGTCGATCACGAAGGCAAGCTGCGGGATCGCGTCGAGTCGACGCTGGGCGTCGAGCAGGAACTTCGCGGGCCGATCGATCCGTCGCGGGTCCTCGACCACATCGCCAAGGCGATCTATCTGCTCGACCCGGAAATGCTGGGCGACAAGCTCAAGGCGGCGCTCGAGGACGGACAGATCTTCGAAACCGTCTTCGCCTACCGGTCCGGCTTCGATTCGAGCCCAGCGTTCCTGCTCAAGAACGACGACGCGTTTTTCGCGATCGTCGGCGACGAGGTCCCCTTCGACCTGCTCTACAAAGAGCAGGCCGCCGTGGTGGACGACGACGACGACGACGAGGATCCGTTCAGCGATGACGATCTCGACTTCGGAATGTTCTAGCTCCCCAGGAGTCAGCGATGGCCAAACGAGTAATCAGCTTCACCGACGCGAAGAATCGTGACGCGCACGTCGAGATCGAGACGGCGAAGAGCGCCGTGCACCACGGCTATGTCAACGCCGCGGGTGAACCGGTGCGGTCGGAGCGATTCATCAAGGTGACCGAGAACCGGACCTACGACGCGTTGTTGCGCGAGTACGGCGACGATCTCGCCCTCGCCAACGCGATGGTCGAAAAGGACCCCGAGATCGACTTCGAGAAGGTCGGCCGCCGCGTCGGCGTCGCGGATCGCGTGCACGTGCGGCCGGACGGCTCGGTGCTGTACTGCGCGCGAACGATGCTCGTGCAGCTCGACCCCGAGGGCAACGAGCTGGAGCGCCGTGATTTCATCGACGTTGAAGCGACCGTCGACGAAGCCACGCCGCTGCCGTGGAGCGGGCGCCTGTTCCCGATCGACCAGGTCGTCCGAAAGTTCGCGATCACGCGCAAGCTGCGCGTTCGCCACGTCAACGGTCTGACGTTCGACTTCCTGTACGACATCGCCAAACACCTGCATGAGGAGAACAAGATGCTCTTCGTCGGGACCGGGAAGAAGGGCACGCAGCCGCTGATTTTTCAGACCAACGGGTCCCCGTATCGCGGGTTCCTGGAAGGGCGCGTGGACGGGGAGGGCTACTTGCTCCTGCTCCACCTGTCGAACATGGAGCTCAAGGCTCTCGCACCCAAGGAGGGCTGAGATGAGTGTTTTTGCCGACGAATGGGTCAACTTCGCGGACGGGCGCCGGGCGGGCATCGGTGCGCTGAAGAGCGCCGAGCTCCACACGAAACTCAAGAACTACAAGAAGCTGGTCGCGAAGCGATATCGCGTGGTGTTTCCGGACAACATCGACCGCTTCTTGCCCGATGGGCCGCTGTGGATCTCGACCAAGATCGATGGCGAGCTGTGGTTCCTGGTGAAGATGGCCGGCGAAGTCGCCCTCGTGGCGTACAACGGGCGTGTCCTGCAGGGGGTGCCGGTCGCCGCGGAGGCCGAGAAGCTGCTCGCCAAAGCCGGGGACGTCATTATCCCGGGCGAGCTGTTCGGGCTGCCGCCCGACGGGGGTCGGCCGCGCGTCGGCCACGTGGCCACGGCGCTGCACGACGACGAACGGGCCAAAACACTGGGCTTCAAAGCGTTCGACCTCCTCGAAGAGGACGGTGAGGACTGGCTGTACCAGAGCTACGCCGACCGTTTCGCGCGCATGAATGAGCTGCTCGCCGATGGCAAGCGGTGCGCGGTCGTCACGACCGTCGAAGGCGAGAAGGCCGATGCCTCGCAATACTTCGCGGAGTGGGTGAAGTCCGAGAAGTTCGAGGGCATCGTCGCGCGCAGCGAGCAGGGGATCACCTACAAGATCAAGCCGTTCATCACGCTCGACGCGGTCGTGATCGCGTTCGGCGAACGGCAGGAAGACGGCAAGGCGCAGGTCCGCGAGCTCACGGTTGCGCTGCTGCGCGACGACGGAACGCTGCAGATCCTCGGGACCGTTGGAAACGGCTTCCAGGAAGGGGATCGCATCGTCTGGCACGAGCGCCTGTCGGCGATCGAGACGGCGAGCTCGTTCCGGATGGCGAATCGCGAGGGCACGCTGTGTAAGTTCGTGAAGCCCGAGATCGTCGTCGAAGTGAAGGTGTCCGACATTGTGGACACCGATAGCCGAGATCTGCCCGTCCGCCGCATGGCGCTGAACTACGACGAGACCAACGGATACTCCGCGCTCGGGACCTTGCCGATCGTCTCGTTGATCCACCCCGTCCTCGTGCGCGAGCGGACCGATAAGCCTGTGGAACCGGCCACGGTCGGGCTCGACCAGGTCTACATGCACGTCCCGTTCGCCGGTCGCGACGCCAAGGCGACGGCCAAAGACCTCGCGCGGTCCGAAGTCCTGCAGCGTCGGGTGTGGACGAAGGCCGCTCGTGGCGGCGGGCTCGCGGTGCGCAAGTTGGTGGCGTTCGAGACGAACAAGGCCGACGAGGACGCGAACTACGCGCCGTACGTCGTGTACTTCACGGACTTTTCCGCGGGACGCAAAGAGCCGCTGCAGACCGACATGCGCGTCGCGTCGGATAAGGCGAGCATCGACGTGCACGTGGAAGCGTGGATCGAGAAGAACGTGAAGAAAGGGTGGGAGGAGGTGACGTGACGGTCCAGCGCCACGTCTATCTGAAGTTCAAAGACGAGTTTTCCTCGCCCGCCGCGATCGCCGAAGTGGTCGAGCGCACAGCGGTGCTGGCTGAGGTCCCGCAGGTTCGCGCACTACACGTGGGCCAGCCCTGTGACGCGGCGTCGGCCAAGGCCTGGGATCTGGTGCTGATGCTCGAGTTTGATGGTGCCGACGACGTCGACCCCTACCGCGAGCATCCGGTCCACATGGCCTACTATCACGACTATCTGAAGCCGCGGCTCGAGGTCATCAAGGCCTGGAACTTCGCGTTCTAGCCTGCTCGTCGCTCGTCTCAGCTGACTGGCACCAGACGATGCACCAGCAGGCACATCGAGTCGTCCTCCCAGTCCGCGGATGCCACGGCGTAGCGTCCGGGGCCCAGCGGCACCTGAATCTGATGGGGCGCCTGGATCCCCGCGTGCACGGCGTCAAAGAGCACGAGTGTGCCGTGGCCGGCGTCGAACACGACCGGTTCCGTGGTCCACGCCGCACGCCCGATGAGGTGCACGCAGCGGCTGCCGCGTTCGAGGTCCTCACCCCACAGCATCCGGACGATGAAGCCACCGCCGAACGTCGGCGCGGGCAGGAACGCGGTGGGGTAGGGGTCGTCCCCCAGAACGAGCGCGTGCGCGGCGTCAAACGGGATCGTGCCGAGGTAATCGGAGACGTCGCAGGCACGCTCGAAATCGTTCGGGGTTCCCTCGGCGCGCACGCCGCCCCATTTCGTGAGGGAGCCCGACCGCACGATCACGAAGGGGCCACCCCCTGTGTCGAGCCACTGAATCCGGCGGCGTTGAGCGAGTTGCGTTGACGTCTTCACGGCGAACTGACTACCTTTCGGGATGCCTACACCTATCCTAATCATCCGCTGGGCGGGGATCATTCCCATCCTGGTCGCACTACTGATCCTCGGGGCGTGTGACAAGCCGGTGGTGCCGCGTTCCCTGGCGACGCTGTCGGACGCCGAGCGGCGGGAAAAGTTCGAGGATGACTTGAACCTCGTGCGCCGCTACGACGACGGACTCCGCCAGACGCTGCTGTACGCGAAGGGGCGCCCCGACTTGTTCGTGAAGTCCGAGGAGATCCAGCTCACGCCGCGCCAGAAGTCGGAGCTGCGCGCGATCTGGCAGACGGTGCTGGACTACATGCGCGCGTTGGACGGGATCAAAGGCTACTGGCGGGACTTCCACAAGTTCGGCGTGCTTCAGGAGCGTCGCGCGCACGTGGAGGCGTTTACCGCCGGGTATGCGGCGTGGCTGACGCAGTATCGCCACGGTCTGGAATTCGTCGATCTCAGCGTGCCGTCCGCCGCGATGGAGAAGCTGCTCGACGAGCGGTCGCGCAGCCACGAGATCCCGGCCGGCTCGTTCGGCCTGCTGAAGTGGAACGTCATCAACGTGAAAGCGGTGACGCGCCTCATGGGGAGCCACCAATACTGGAAGACGCTACTGCCGGCACTCGCGGACTACGATTGCGCCCAGAGCGGCGCGTGCAGCTGGGCGCAGACGACGATCGAGACGCACCATGACAGCTCGAAGGCGCTGCTCAAGGCGCGTGGCGCGGTGGACTTCGGCTACAACGCCTTCGACATCGCCCGCGACATGAGCTTCGACGCCTGGTTCCCGCTGCAGGCCGGTGTCGCGCTGTGGATGGGCGACACGAAAATTCGACGCTTGCACGAACACCTCGTGAGCCCCGAACAGCTGGCGGTGATGCTGCCCCTGCTGCAGCCCGGCGACGTGATTGTCGCGCGGCACAACTGGTACCTGTCCAATGTCGGGCTGCCCGGCTTCTGGCCCCACGCCGAGCTGTACCTCGGGTCGCCGACCGAGCTCGCCGCGTTCTTCGATGACGCCGAGGTCAAAGGCTACTTCGAAGCGACGCACGGTGTTCCGGACCTGCCGACCTTCCTGCGCCAGACCCATCCCGACGTCTACAAGGAGTACGAGACGCCGCTCGATGACCATCCCCGTCGGGTGATGGAGGCGATCAGCGAAGGGGTGGTGCTCAACTCGTTGGAGCGGGCCGCCGGCGCCGACTACGTGGGCGTGATGCGACCGCGGCAGACCAAGCTCGACAAGGCGCTGGCCGTCGTGCGCGCCTTCGAACTCTACGGGCTTCCGTACGACTTCAACTTCGACTTCACGACCGACGACACGCTGGTGTGCACGGAGCTCGTGTACAAGTCGTGGCGTGCGTCGAAGTCGCGCGGCGGGCTCGGCCTCGATACCGCCAATGTCATGGGGCGTGTCACGCTGCCCGCCAACGACATCGTGCGACAGTTCGACGTCACCTGCGACGACGACGATGCCCCACTGGAGTTCGTGTACTTCATCGATGGGCGCGAAAAGCAGAAGACCGCGGTGGTCGGCACCAAGGACGAGTTCCGGAAGTCCTGGGAGCGACCGAAGTGGGATCCGCTCCAGCAGTGACGTCGATCAGTAGTTGCCGGACGGTTCGTCCCCGAACCGACGCACGATGCCGAACGTGAGCACCTGTTGGTCGAAGCCGCCGTCGAGGATTGGCAGGATCGTATCGAGGTCGACGAGATCGCCGCGGTCGACCACCGAGTACTTCATGTAGAGGTCCCACTTGGGGATCGCAGTGAGCACGGTACCCAGATTGACGCCGACGCGGACCCGCGGGTCGATCGGCCAGTTCGTCGTGGGTTCGTGGGCGATCGGGAAGTGAAATGAGGTGCCGAGCCAGACGCCGGCGGCCTTCGGGAAGAAGAACACGACCTGGCCGCCGGAGCCGATCTCGAAGAAGCGAGGGGCCTCGTCGCCGATGAACAGGGAGGTTCCGACGCCGGCGAGGCTGAGGTCGAACTGCACATACTTGTCGATCGGGAAACGTCCCTCGAGCCCGAACGTCGCCTGGCCCCACGCCCCGGACTTCGCCATCGTGGAGCCCCCGTCGAAGCGGAGCGCGGCGGCCATCCAGTCCGTGAGGCCGATCCGGAAACCGAAACCGGCGTTCTGCAGGATCAGCTCGTTGGTGTAGCTGGGCTGCTTCGGCAGCAACGTCGTGTCCACGATCAGCTCGGCGAGCCCGCCGAGGCTGTAGCGACCTTGCAGACGCAGCAACACCACGTCGGTGAGTCGGAGGTCGGGATTGCCGATCACGTCGTCGAGGGGGCCGCGAGCGGTCAAGAACGCGAACTCGAGTCCGAGGGTTGCGGTCTTGCCGGGCGGGATCATCCAGCCGTCCGCCTTGGACCGTACCGAGCCGCTGTCCGCATTGACGGCCATCGCCGAGGCAGCAGCCGGCGGCGGTTCGAGCGCCCCAGCGGGCGTGGGAACGACGAGGGCGAGGAGGGCGATGAGGGGTCGAAGTTGGCGCATGGCACATGATGGCGGTCAAGCGCGTCGCCGGAAAGCGCGAATTGGGTTCACAATTTTCCATTTCGGCGGCCGCCCGGTATTCTGGTGGTGGACCAAGTTCCCACAATCGAAGACGGACATGTACCGTAGCGCTCTCGTAGCTGCGTGGCTGCTCGCCGCGACGGGGTGCGTCGACTCGCTGACGGTCGACGATCTCACGCAGGATTCCGTCCGCGTGGAGACCGACCATGTCTCGGCCGACGGCTCGAGCATCCGGTTCAAGTGGGGCCTGCCTTATCTGCTGGTGGGGGAGAAGCGTTACGTCGACGCCGCCGTGTTCGATGTGCTCGGTGGCGAGGTCGACGGCGCGCCGATCGAATTCGTCGCCGCTGACCCGACCAAGATCCGCGTCGCGCACGATGGCGCGGTGCTAGGCCTCGACGTCGGCACCGCGCACGTCGTCGCTCGATCCGGCGCGCTGGAGACGCGGCTGCAGATCGGCGTCGAGTCCGACCGGGCTGCGCGGCTGCAGCTGTCGGTGAACGAGGTGGAGATGACGTGGCTCGACGAGCAACAGGTGTTCGTCACCGCCTTCAACGAGCGCGATCGGATGCTTTCGTCGGCCGTCACCTGGAGCTGCCTCGACCCGGACGTCGCGACGGTGGCTGGCGGCCGGATCACCGCGGTCGGTCCGGGGACGACGCTCGTCGAGGCCACTTCGGGTGACGCCACCGCCACGGTGGAGGTCCGGATCGTCGCGCCGCCGCCCACGTACGTCGAGGTCGTCGATGCGCCGATGACTCTGGTGGAAGGGGAGGAGGACATCATTACAGCCGTCGCCCTCGCCGAAGATCGCCGCCCGATCGAGGACGCGGTCCTGCAGTTCGAGAGTCTCGCCCCGCAGATTCTGGCCGTCGACGGGGTCACCGGCGCCGTCCGAGCCCTCGCCGAGGGGCAGGCGCGCGTCACCGTGCGGTCCGGGGAGATGTCGACCAGCGTGCGCATCGTCGTCGTGCCCAGCGGCCCCAACTGATCCCCCAAAATCTTTGACCGCGTTCCCTCGCGATCTACGCTGACCCTGACCACATGCCCAGCACGGATGCTCGGGATACTGGCCGCCAAGGAGAGGGCAGCTATGGCTACGAAGTCGTCGACCAAGACGAAGCCGCCGAAATCAAAGAAGAAATCGCCCGCGTCGCCGGCCGCATCGGAGGCGAAGAGCGGGCGTAATACGGCCGCCTTGCGACGCGAAGCCGGGGGATTGTTCCTGATCCTCGGCGCGCTCTGCATGCTGCTGGCCCTCGTGAGCTTCGAGCCCGCAGACGTCGCCGGAACCGGAGCCCCTCAGAACCTGATCGGGCCGGCGGGCGTCTTCATTGGCGACGCGCTGTTGTTCGTGTTCGGGGTGGGCTCGTTCTTCCTCAACGCGCTGCTCTGGTACCTGGGCGTGTGCATGCTCATCGGTCGCCTCGTGGCCTGGCGCCCGTTGGAGATCGGCGGCCAGGTCTTGTTCGTGATCGCCGGCGCCACGATCTGCCATCTCGGCTTTTTGGACACGACCCTGCTCGGCCATGTCGCGGGCGGCCTCGTCGGCGAGTTCGTCGGCGAGCTGGGCCGCGCGTTCGTGGGGACGGTCGGCACCTCGATCGTCGTCACGGGGCTGCTGCTGTTGAGCCTCATGATGGCCACGCGCATGTCGCTCGGGAATCTGGTTCGCGCCCTCGTCGCCCGGGCCCACCGCGCCCAAGCGTGGGGACGCCATCGTCTGATGGTGCACCGCGAGTATCGCGGTCGCCTCAAGGTCGAGCGCGAGAAACTTCGCGCCGACGAAGCCCAAGATGAGGCGCGTGCCGAAGCTGAACTGGAGGTCACCCCGATCGTCGAAGGCGACTACGGCTTCAAGGAACGATTCGAGTCGGACGTCGAGAGCAAGCTCGCCTCGAAACTGCGGCGGCTGATCCCGGGCGCGGTGCGACGCGCACCCTCGGTGCAGGCGCAAGTGACCGCCGAGATCGAACGCGATGCGGGTTGGGAGCTCGGCGACGTCGTCGAAGTGGCGGACCTGCCGTCGCAGATTGGCGTGGACACGGACATCGCCCCGACCGACCCCGACATCGCGCTCAACGCCGACGATCTGATCGACGACGACGACAGCGATGAGGTGGCGGCGATTCGCATCGAGAAGCCGTCCTCGGTGATCCTGGGCGGCGTGGACACCGACTTTGGCCCCCAGATCGTGGAGAGCGCTGGCGCCCGCAAAGCGCGCGAGCGGAACGAGCGCTTGGAGGAGGGCCACGCGCTGGTCTTCAAGCCACAACAGAAGGGCGGGTACGAATTGCCGCCGATCAGCTTCCTCGACTACGACACGAATCGTGAACCGGCCGTCGATCCCGACCAGTTGCGCAAGATGGCCGCGCAGATCGAGCAGACGCTGCTCGATTTCAAGGTCGACGGCAGCATCGTGGAGATCTGTCCGGGCCCCGTGATTACGGTGTTCGAGTTCAGCCCGGCGCCGGGTGTGCGCGTGTCGCGGATCGCGAACCTCTGCGACGATCTGGCGATGGCGCTGTCCGCGCACAGCGTGCGGATCGTTGCGCCGATTCCGGGCAAGGGCGTCGTGGGGATCGAAGTGCCGAATCCATCGCGCGAGATGGTTTACCTCAAGGAGATTCTCGCCGACGACATCTTTGCCAACGATTCGACCGCCGAACTGCCGCTGGCGTTGGGCGTCGATGTCGAAGGGTGCGGCGTCGTCGCTGACCTCGCGCGGATGCCCCACCTGCTGGTCGCCGGCGCGACCGGCGCCGGCAAGTCCGTCGCCGTCAACACGATGATCTGCAGTCTGCTGTACAAGAACACGCCCGACGACGTGCGGTTCATCATGGTCGATCCGAAGATGCTGGAGTTCAGCCTCTACGAGGACATCCCGCACCTGTTGTTGCCCGTCGTGACGGACCCCAAGCAGGCGACGGTCGCCTTGAACTGGGCCGTGCTCGAGATGGAGCGCCGTTACCAGCGCCTCGCCGACATGGGCGTGCGGAACGTGAAGGGCTACAACACCAAGGTCGAGAAGCTGACCAAACAAGCCGAACTCGATCAGCTCGAGGGTCGGGAGGGAACGGAGGCGCTGCGCGCGCTCGGCATCGACCACAACGGTCGTGCCGAGCACCAACGGCTGCCGTATCTCGTCGTGATCATCGACGAATTCGCCGACCTCATGATGACGGCGGCGAAGGAAGTCGAGATCGCGGTCGCGCGACTGGCGCAGAAAGCACGTGCGTCTGGCATTCACCTGATCCTCGCCACGCAGCGCCCATCCACGGACGTGATCACGGGCCTCATCAAGGCGAACTTCCCGACGCGGCTCGCGCTGCGGGTGACATCCAAGACGGACTCGCGGGTCGTGCTCGACTCCAACGGGGCCGAGAACCTGCTGGGCCACGGCGACATGTTGTTCGTCCCGCCGGGGTCCGCGAATCTGAAGCGCGTGCACGGCGCCTACGTCTCTGAAGAGGAGATCGTGAAGATCGTCACGTTCCTCAAGGCCCAGGGGACCGCGCAGTACGATGAGTCGATCCTCGCCGAAGAAGACGAAGACGGGGCGCTCAGCATCGAGGACATGGACCGTGACGAGCACTACGAGGACGCGGTGCGACTCGTGATCGACTCGAAGCAGGCCTCGATCTCCATGATCCAGCGCAAGCTGCGCGTCGGCTACAACCGCGCGGCGCGCATGGTGGAGATGATGGAGGTCGAGGGATACGTGAGTGCAGCGGACGGATGTAAGCCGCGCGAAGTCCTACTCGGCGACCTCCCGTTTTGAAGCGCGACCTCACAGGCTTCAAGGCGAGTCTGTGGCACGTGCTCAACGACCAGCACGACCGGCGCTACGTCTGGTTCCACCACGGCATCAACCTGCTGATCGTGACCTCGGTGTCGATCGTGCTCTGGCAGGAGCTCGGCGCGCCTCCGCCCGAGTGGCGCCCGTTCCTGGAACGCATCGACTTCGTCGTGCTGGCCATCTTCGGGGTCGAGTTCCTGGCGCGCCTCTGGGTCATTCGGGCGTTTTTGCCCCGCGCCGTGCGGCTGTCGCGCCGCGAGAAGTTTCAGTACTGGGCGTGGTCGAAGCTGCGTTTCATCTTCAGTCCGTGGGGGTTGATCGACTTCCTCGCCCTGTTGCCGATGTTCACGCCGCTGTTCCCCTGGATGCGGTCGCTGCGCATCCTGCGCTTGTTGCGCCTGTTCCGATCGTTCCAGTTCTTTCGCTACGCCAGCCCGCTGCGCACGCTGACGCTCGCGTTTCGGGACAACTCCGTGTTGTTCCTCGTGTCGCTCGGATTCGTCGTTCAGTCGATCGTCGTGTCGGCGTTGATGTTCTATCTCGCCGAGTTCAAGGCGAATCCGAACGTCGCCACGTTCGCGGATACCCTGTGGTGGTCGGTCGTCACGATCACGACCGTGGGGTTCGGCGACATCACCCCGGTGACCGCCGGTGGCAAGATCATCGGCGCGGCGTTGATGTTGTCTGGGATCTTCACTATCGCACTGTTTGCGGGCGTCATCAGTTCGACGCTCGTCGGCCATCTCTTGCCACTTCGCGTGGAGCAGGTCCGTATGTCCTCGATTTCTGATCACATCATCATCGCGGGGTGGAGCGAGCAGGTGCCCATGCTGTTGGGCGAGATGGAGCGCGAGTATGGCGGTGAGATGCCGCCGGTCATCGTGTTCTCGCCGCGCGAACGCCCGGAGTCGCTCGATCCCGACTATGTCTTCGTTCAGGGCGACTTTCGCAGCGAACGCGAGCTCGACAAGGTGCGCACCAAGTTCGCGCGGGTGGTGCTCGTGATCGCGGACGAGGGCCATGGTGAAGTCAGCCCGGCGATGCGCGACGCGTCCACGGTGCTCACGGTGTTCACGGTGCGTTCGTTCGAGCGGGGGCTCGGCGCGGAGCGGACGAAGCCACTCCACGTCGTCGCCGAGATCTTGGACCCCGAGAACTCGCAGCATGCGACGGTCGCGGGAGCCGACGAGGTCATCGAGACGTCGCGGCTCGGGTCGAGTGTACTCGCGCACACGGCGGGTAATGTCGGGGTCGCGTCGATCATCACGAACCTCGTGCAAGCCTCGAAGAACAATGTCTACGCCACCCACCTGCCGACGTCGTTGCGCGAAGGGGAGCTGCTGACCTTCGAGGAGCTGCAGCGCCGCGCCACCGAGGAGCTCGCCGTGCTCGTGATCGGCGTCATTCACAACGACGAGATGAAGCTCAATCCACCGCCCAGCCATCGTGTGTTCGCGGCGGACAAGATGGTCTATATCGGCGCCCGAATCTTGTAGGCGGCGGTCCAGCGGTCCCGGATCCCGACGGGAGCGTGCCGGTTGGTCTAAGCGCATCGTCGTGATATATCGCCGAAAGCGCAGAAACAGCGAGGCAGACCATGGCCGAAGAGATCCTTCTCGACTATCTGATCGACAAGCCCAACGTACCCGCCAACGGCGGCGAGACGGACGTCAAAGTCTTGCTGAGGGTCAATGCCTCGAACGCGATCCGGGCGAAGAGCGACGAAGAGGTGATGACACACACCCATGTGTGCCTGGTCCTCGACGTGTCGTCGTCGATGCGCGCCGCGGAGATCGACGCCCTCAAGCAAGCGGCTCGAGAAGCGGTGGATCAGCTGCGTCCGGGGGATTGGGTCTCGATCGTCGCGTTTCAGTCGGTGGTCTACGATATCGTCGAACCGACTCAGCTGCTCGACGCGGCCACCGTCGCCGCGATCAAGAAGAAGGTCGGCGTCATCGACGAGTTTCAGGGCGGCGGCACGGACATGGAGTACGCGCTGACGCGCGCGGAGGACTGGCTGATCTCGGTGGCCGACCCGACGCTCGTCCGCAAGATGATCGTCTTCACCGACGGGCAGGTGACGGGGATTCCCGAGAACTGCCTGATGCGGGCGATGGAGGTGTCGGCCCGTGGCATCGGTATCGATGCCGTGGGGTTCGGCAAAGAGTTCGACTACAAGTTCATGCAGCGGCTCGTCTCGTATTCGAACGGGTTCAGCGAGTACATCGAGCGCGCCGACCAGATCGCGAACGTCTTTCGTCGGCGCGTGAAGAACGTGACGACCTCGATCGCGACGAACGTGCGCCTCGACTTGACGTTCACGCCCCACATCCGCGCGAACCGCGGCTACCGATACAGTCCCGAGATCTCGTATCTCGGGCGCATCAAGCTCCCCGGCGACGTGCGGTCGATCTCCATCGCACTCGGGACCGTGGAGCGGGACAAAGAGTACGCCTACCTCGTGACCTGCACGATCCCGGGCCGCGAGGCCGGCAAGGTGCGGATCATCAAGGCCGAGCTGTTCTACGACATCCCCTCGATGCAGATCACCGGGGAGTCGAGCATGCAGTCCGTGATCGCGAACTACACCGACGACCCGCAGGCCCTCGCTCACATCGAGGGCGAGGTGGAGAAGGCGTTCGATGAAGTCGAGATCGGCCGGCTCGTCGAGGAACTCGACACCTCGATGAAAAATGACGAGACCCAGCATGCCTCGATGCTGTTCGATATTCTGGGCACTCGGTACCAGGAGCTCGGCGACGACGAGATGGCCGCGCACTATGGCAAGCTGAAGGCCAAGTGGGCCGGGCAGGGCACGTTGTCGCAGGAAGAAATGAACTACACGCGCCACAAGTCGACGCAGAAGCGCGACTCGGGTGTGCAGCTCGTGGATGCTTCGTCGCTCATCTGAGCCGACGAAACAGTTGGGCCGCGGACCGCGGCATGTTATGAAAGTGACTGATCGCTTTTTAGTTTGATATGGAGCAGCTGATGCGTGACACGCTCATTATTGCTTGTGCGGCCATGCTGGCCGGTGGATGTGGAGTCAACCCGGACCGACTCGCCACGATGCAGGAGCGTCAGGCGGAGATGGCCGAGACTTCCGTCGATTCGGAGAACGGGGGCGAGGACCAGCCGCCGTTGGCCTTCGACGACAACGACCCGGCGGAGATCCGTCAGGCGATTATGGACGTCCAGGACCTGCAGAAGCTCGTGAAGCAGAAGAACTACGCGGGCTACCTCACGAAGCGCTACGAGGTGATGACCGCGGTGTCCTACGAAGCGAACGAGACCGTGGCGACATCGGCGAAGACGCCGTTGATCGTCGACCGCGTCTACGACCTCGACATGCGCGTTGCCAACGCCGGCGGCCAGCGTGCCACCAGCGTCGTGAGCACCGTCGGACGCGTGCAGATGGCCAGTGCGGACGCTTTGTATGCGCTGCGCGACGGCTTCGAAGCATGCGCCCAAGCCGCCGCATCCGGAGACGCGGCGGCGGTCCAGGAACTCGCGGCGAAGTATGAAGCCGCGATGGAGCGCGCCAAGGCGGTCGACGCCAAAGCGCTCACCTTCGTGGGCAAGAAGGTCACCGGCGGTGGCTACATCGACGTGCCGGCCGAGATCGCGGTCTGCGAAGCGCGCCTCGCCGTCAAGACGGCGGACGCCGCGGACGCGCCGGTTGCCGCGGCGGATCTGAGCAAGAAGTACGAGGGCTGCGGATTCTATCCCGTGAAGCTCGAAGCCAAGCAGATTGGGCCGAACAAGTTCGGCGACTACCTCATCACGAGTTCCTACGTCGCCGACGCCGACCCTGGGCTCGGCACACCGATCGAGTGCGGGCAGATTCCGCCGGTCACCGACGCGCCGGACGCCGTGCAGAGCGTGATGAGCGAATTCGTGTCGTGGTTGACCCCGACCGATGTCATCTCGATGGCGGGCAACTTCACCTACGAGAACGGTTCGGACGGCCAGCTCACCAAGCAGGGCACCGCGCGCGTGTATCGCCGCCAGGCCACCCTCGGCACCAACAAGTGTGGTGGCGAAGCCGGCAAGCTGACCTGTCAGGCCGAAGGCAGCACCCTCGCCACCGCGCTCGACCACGCGAAGCACTACATGGGACGGGCGGCCCACTACAAGGGCGCCAGCGATGTCGACCTCTGCAAACGGATGGCCGACCTCGCGTACAAGTCGGCCAATGTGTCGTCGGCGGAGGACAAGCAGCTTCAGTTCCTTACCGCCGGTGGGCAGAAGCTCTCGTACGGCGATGCGGCCGCCTCGCTCGCACAGTTCAAAAGCCAGGCCGAGACCGCCATGAAAGGCGACTGGTGCTCCAAACCCTGAATGCCACGTGAACAGGCTGAGACCTCGCCTGTCACGTCGCTGGAGATTGCTTGATGGAAGAGCGCGTCTGCCCAATCTGTGACACCTCGAATTCGCCCGACGCCGTGCACTGCGAAGTGTGCGGCGAAGGCCTTGTTCCTGGGGCGCCCGAGGACAGCGATGCCGTCGACGCGCTGTCGGGTGGGTCGGGGGTCGTCGGTTTTGCGATCGAAGACTCCGAAGACGCCGATGACGTCCAGTTCGACACGGGCCCGCCATCGCTGCCTGTGGATGACGACCTCGACATCGAGCCCGCCGACGCGATTGACGAAGACGCCGCCGATATCACCGACGAAGAGATGAACGCGGCGCCCGCCGATCAGACCGCGACGCTCGGTTCGTTCGAGGGCAGCGACAGCGCGGAGATCGATGTCGCGCCACCCGACAGCTTCGATGGCTCGGCGTTTAACGAGCCGACGGGCGGGATGCTCGCTGGCTCGGAGGAGTCCGATATCGCGGACGCCGACTCGGCGCCCGCTGCCGACTCCGCGCCCGATGCCGATTCCGCGCCTGACGCACAGTTCGCCGCCGACGCCGATTCCGAGCCGGAGTACTTGTACTCGCCGGTCGATGGGACGGCCTACCCGCGCGGTTCAGCGGAGTACGAGGAAGGGTTCGGTCCCGAAGGCGAAGAGCTGGTGGCCGACGCGCCGGACCTCGACCACGAGGTCGAGGTGTCCGCGTCGCTCGTCGAGGCCAGCGGTGCGTCGATGGACGATGCCGAACTCGCCGCCGTGGCCGCGCCCAGCTCGGCCGTCTCCGCGGAGTTTCAGGCCGCTTTCCAGGCACGCCGAAAGGCGCGCCCGGTCATGGCACCACTGCCGCAGCCCGGGGCATACGCCGAACCGGCGGTGCTGACCGTGTTCGCCAATCGGCAGCCGGTGATGCGGCTCGCGATCGACATGGACGAAGTGATGATCGGTCGCCGCGACCCGGTCGCCGATTCGTACCCCGATCTCGACCTGACGGACCTCGACCCCGAGGCCCATCTGTCGCGGAAACACGCCTACATCTACCGGCAGAACAAGAACTACACGCTGTACGCCGTCTCCAACGCCGGCACGCAGCTCAACGCCGATCTGCTCGACCTTGGCGACCGACGACCGCTCAAGAACGGCGATGTCATCGTGCTCGCCGGCAAGATCGCGATGAAGTTCGAGCTCCCTCACGCCTGATCTGACTCACATGCAATTCCCCCAATTGCTGTGCGAGGACCGTTACCGTCTCGAACGCGTGTTCGCGGACGGTGGTGGGATGGGCATCGTCTACGAGGCCATCGACACCCGGTGCGCCGACAATCGCGTTCTGATCAAGACGACCCGCTACGACAGTGGGCCGCGGATCCGCAACTTCAAGTACACGGCCTCCGAGGCGGTGAAGTTCGTCGAAACGACGCGCAAGATTCTCGATTGGGAACGCAAGGTTCTCGTGCGGTTTCGAAACGAGGGCTTGAACAACCTGCCGTCGCCCAATCACTACTTCCTCGATCGCTCCCTGACCCTCGACACGCAGTACGAAGGTAAGGTTGGGCCGTATGCGCTGCCCGATCAGCTACTCGCCACCGAGCCGTATCTGGTGCTCGAACTGATTCCGGGGGACGTGCTCGAGAAGCGGGTGAAGCGGCCGGAGTTTCGCGACGCGCTCGAACTCAACCTGCTGATGCTGTGTCGGGAGTTGCTCACGATCTTCGTGCGGATGCACAAGGAGTTCGATGTGGGCGGCCAGAGCGCGTACTTCCTGTACCAGGACCTCAAACCCGCAAACATCCTCGTCAGCGGCGACGACTACTTCACGTTGATCGACTTCGGCGGCGTTACGCTCCGACTGGGCGGTAAGACGACCGAGCCCACCGCGGGCTGCATCACGGCCGGCTACGCCGCCCCTGAGGCGTCCGATGGGCGCGAGGCCTACATCGACGCGCGATTCGACCTGTACACGCTGGGCGCCACGATCTGGTCCGCCGTCGTGGGCCGCGACCCCGGCGAGCTCGGGGAGTTCCCGCGCCTCGATCCCGGCTTGCTGCGTGGCCACGGGCTCTCCGAGGAGTTCGTCGCGCTGATCAGCCGAGCGCTGCATCCCGACCCCGAGAAGCGCTGGCAGAGTGCGGCGCAGATGCGAAAGGCCGTGCTGACGCGCTTGCGCGAGGTCGTGTCGTGACCGACATCTCGGGACGAGAGCTACTGGGCGATCTCTCGCGCGACGCTCAAGTGCGGTGGGCGACCGCGGCGGAGCTCGAAGCCGCTGCCAGCGGGGTCGTCACGAAGCCGGAAACGCTGAACTACCGCACGTTCAAGGGCGAAAACGGCGGGCTGTTTTGTCCGACGATCTTCGGCGAGTTCGATGCGCGCGGTGCGCCATCGGATCTTCCGATGGACCGGTACGGACTCATCGAACTGGCCGTCCCCGTGGTCCACCCGCTGGTCGCCGTGCATGGCACGCGCGACCTCGCTCGTGTCTGTCGCTGGACGCTGTCCGAGGCCGAGAAGGTCCTGAAGTGCGAACTGTCCGTGATCGACGGAACGCTGCGCCATCCCGATGAGGCGTTCGAGCACGAGGGTGAGGCACTGCTGGCGGGAGCGGCCGTGCGCACGCTGCTGCCGGCCGCGCCCTACATTGTGGACACCCTGCTCGTGGCGCCTCCACGGCTTCGGCCTCTCCAGGCTCTCGATGGCGGCAGGTTCGCCACAAGCGGCGTCAACGACCTGTATCGTCGCGTCGTGAATCGCAACAATCGCTTGCGACGGCTGATGGAGCTCGATGCGCCCGAAATCATCATCCGCAACGAAGTCCGGATGCTGAACGAAGCGCTCGCGCAGCTGTTCTGCAATGGTCAACCGGGCGCGGGCACGATCACGGGCCCTGACAAAGTCCCGCTGACCTCGTTGTGGGATATCGCCTCAGCCGCCACCACCGCTCCAGCGACGCTCGCCGCCCTGACATCGATGGGCTTGGTTGTGGCCGAAAGCCAACGCACGAAGCCGGGCCCATCATCGGACACGACTGGGTCGCCGGTGCCTGTGCCGGTTCCCTAGGCGACTCGCGGCCGACTCGCCCACCTGCTCGTGGGGACCGGCGACCGCGCTCCCGGCCGACTCGCGGCGCTGACGTGCCGCTTCGTCTTGCCGCGTCGCCTACCCGCCAGAGGGAGCCGGCGACCGCGCTCCCAACCGGCGACGCGAAGCCCCTGCGGCCCGCCTTCGACGACGACGGGGCCCGTCGCGCTCTCAGAGCGTTTCGCTGAGGTTTTCCGTCGACGACCGAGCGCGCGGTCGCCGTGCCCGTTCCGCAGGTAGGCGACGCGGCAAGTCGAAGCGGCGCGTCGGCGCCGCGATCGTACGCGCGGTCGCACTGCCCGTTTCGCAGGTAGGCGACGCGGCAAGACGAAGCGGCGCGTCAGCGCTGCGAGTCGTCCGCGAGCGCGGACGGTCGGCGGCGTGGAGCCCCGGCGGAACGCTCTGAGAGCGCGACGGGCGGCGTTAGCCGCCCCGTCGTGTTCGAGGGCGGGCCGCGGGGGCTCCACGCTGCCGGCCGGGAGCGCGGTCGCCGGGAACGCGGTCGCCGCGCCGCGGTCGCCGTGCCCGTTTCGCAGGTAGGCGACGCGGCAAGACGAAGCGGCGCGTCAGCGCCGCGAGTCGTCCGCGAGCGCGGACGCTGCGTTGCGTTGCGTTCGCCGGGCGCGCCGCAAGACGCAGCGGTCGCCCCGCGCGTCGGCACGATCCTGCGTCGGGTCCCCGAGGCTGGTTCAGTCGTGGTCGTGGCCGAAGTGCGCACTGCCCGCTTCGCGGCCGCGCGAATCGGCACCAGCGGGCGCTGCTGGCGCGGCCGGTGCTGGCGCGGCCGGTGCGAGTTCGGGTGGGGGCGTGTTTCCGGGCTGACGCGCCAGTGCTTCGCGGCGAGCGCGGAGGACGGGAGCGGCGTCGAGCATCTTCTGGATGCCTGGCGCGCCGGCTGGCAGCGCCGGGGTCGGCTTGTCGATCGCGACGGCGGCCGGCGGGGCGGCGACGTCGCCGGCCTGCGGGACGGCCGCTGGCGCGCTCGCCGACAGTGATGTCTCAAGTGCTGCTTTACCTTTTGCGATCGCCGGTTGGACGGCGGCCGGTGCGCCCTGCATGTCGATGACCGCCTCGCGGGCGAGGTTCACGGTGCTCGACGGCAGAATCCCGATGTAGAGGACGCCGACAGCGCACGCTACGAGAGCGAACCGCGCGCCGCCGTGCTCCAGCGCTTCCATCGGCTCGCGTCCCTCGGGACGCATGTACATGCTCACGAGGACGCGCAGGTAGTAGTAGACGCCAGCCACGCTGGACAGCACGCCGAGGATCGCGAGGCCGATGAACGCGAACTCGCCGGTCGACTGACCGACGTCGACGGCGGCGCGGAACACGTACAGCTTGCCGAGAAACCCGGCCGTGGGCGGGATACCGGCGCTCGAAAACATGCACAGCGCCATCACGAGCCCCAGCACCGGGTACTTGAACCCCATACCGTTGAGGTCGTCGTAGGTCTCTGCCGAGCGGCCGTCGCGCCCCAAGTACGTGAGCACGCCGAACGCGCCGAGTGTCCCAAACGTGTACGCCACGAGGTAGAACAGCACGCTGTCGTTGTAGAGAAAGTGGTGCGCGGACGCGTTGGCGGCGACGACACCCACCAGGATGTACCCCGCGTGCGCAATCGACGAGTACGCCAGCATGCGCTTGACGTTGGACTGCACGATCGCGGCGAAGTTGCCCAGGATCATCGAGGCGGCGG
This sequence comes from Bradymonadaceae bacterium, assembly GCA_041601915.1. Lineage (GTDB taxonomy): Bacteria > Myxococcota_A > Bradymonadia > Bradymonadales > Bradymonadaceae > JBFIHF01. Next base: position 8,696 of record JBFIHF010000021.1, on the reverse strand, counting down.
CGAGGAACACCAGGAGGTCGATCCAGCCGAGCCCGAAGAAGCCGCCGCGCAGCTCTGGCGCGCCAAACGCGCCGATGAAGACGCGCAGCAGCGCCGCGAACGCCGCGGCCTTCACGCCAGTGGCCATGAATCCGGCCGCCGGAGTGGGGCTGCCCGTGTAGACGTCGGGGATCCACAGGTGGAACGGAACCGCACCGATCTTGAACGCGAATCCGGACAGCACCAGCAGCACACCGAGGATCAGCATCTGGTCCGCCGCCTGCGCCGCGACCGGATCAGCCAGAATCGAGGCGAGGTTCAGCGCGATGAACTCGAGGTTCGTCGTGCCCGTGAGCCCGTAGATCAGAGCGATGCCGTAGAGCAACAGACCCGTCGAGAAGGCGCCCAGCACGAAGTACTTCATGCCGGCTTCAGCGCTCGTGCGCTCTTTGCGCAGGAACGTGGCGAGTACGTAGACCGGGATCGACATCAGCTCGAGGGCGATGAAGAACGTCAACAGGTCCGCGGTGCTGGCCATGAACATCATGCCGGCGACACTGAACAGCACGAGCATGTAGTACTCGCCGCGGTCCATATTGTGCAGCCGCAGGTACGCCGGGGCCATCAGGCACGCCCCGATGCCGGTCACGCAGGATAGCGCGGCGAAGAACAACGAGAACTTGTCGAGGTACACCATCCCGTGAAACGCAGGCGCGCTGAGGGTGTCACCCCAGAGTGCCCAGCACGACACGATCGCGAGACCCATGCCCAGCGCGCTGACGTACCCGAGGTAGTCCCGGGAGGTCTCCGCGCGGTGGAAGACATCGAGCAGGATGACCGCGAGGGCCGTCACCGCGATGATGATCGCGGGGATGATGGCGGTGTACTCCACGCCGGTTGGCGGCGTGAGCAGGGCGAGGACGAGCGGGTTGAATGCGTTCATTCCGCCACCTCTGAGTCAGCCGGAGGGTCGAGCAGCTTGCCGGTCGGGATCCAGTCTCCACCAGCGCGCTCGACGAGGACCGAACCTTTCGCGGTCACGTGGGTGTCCATGTACTGCAGGAATTGGTGCACGCTCGGTTCGACGCGACCGAGGAAGAACTTCGGGTAGACGCCCATGAAGATGCACATCAGCACGATCGGCAACATGTACGCGATCTCGCGGCCGTTGAGGTCGTCGAGATGCTCGTTCTTGGGGTTCGATACCGGACCGAACATCACGCGGCGGAACATCCACAGCAGGTAGCCCGCGGCGAAGATGACGCCCGATGCCGCGACACTCGCGAAGAGCAGGGCGGTGAACTCGGGGCCAGCCTGCTGCTCGTCGGACAGGAAGTACGCCACGTGCACGAGCTTGTAGCCTTCCTCGGGGAAGACCTGCCAAACCCACGGCGAGTCGAACCACAGGAACTGTGACTTCGCGGTCCCGATCAGGGCGAGGAACTCTCCGACGAAGCCGTTGAGTCCCGGCAAGCCGACCGACGCGAAGATGATGATCATGAACATCGCGGCGAAGACCGGCATCGGCTTGGAGATACCGCCGAAGTCTTCGATCATCTTGCTGTGCCGCCGGTCGTACAGGATGCCGACGCACAAGAAGAGACCGCCGGTCGCCACGCCGTGTGCGAGCATGATGTAGATACCGCCGCTGAGCCCCATCGGAGTCATCGCGACGAGGCCGAGCACACAGAAGCCGAGGTGGCTCACCGAGCTGTACGCGACGAGCTTCTTGACGTTGGGCTGAACCATCGCGACCAGCGCGCCGTAGACGACGCCGATCACCGCGAGCACCGCGATGTACGGCGCGTACGTCTTCACCGCGTCCGGGAACATCGGGAACGCGTAGCGGACCATGCCGTAGGTGCCCATTTTCAGCAGGACACCCGCCAGGATCACGGAGCCTGCCGTCGGCGCCTGAACGTGCGCGAGCGGCAACCAGGTGTGGAACGGGAACAGCGGTACTTTGATGGCGAAGGCGAGGAAGAACGCCCCGAACAGCCAGAACTGCTCCGGATACGTCAGCTGTACCGCGAGCATGTCGGTGAACAGGAACGAGTAGCCCGCGTCGCCGCCGGTCTTGAAGTAGACGTAGAGGATCGACACGAGCATCAGCAGACTGCCGACCATCGTGTAGAGAAAGAACTTCACCGCCGCGTAGATGCGGTCCTCGCTGCCCCACACCCCGATGATGAAGTACATCGGGATGAGCATCATCTCCCAGAACACGTAGAACAGGAACACGTCGAGGGCCACGAGCGCCCCGAGCATCCCCGTCTCCAGGAACAGCAGGCAGATCATGTACTCTTTGACGTGGTCGTTCTTCTCGCCGTAACTCGCGAAGATCGCGATCGGCATCAGGAACGTGGTCAGAATCACGAGCCAGAGGCTGAAGCCGTCGACGCCCAGGAAGTAGCTGATCCCGATCGATTCGACCCACGGGACCGGACCTTCGGTCAGTTGGAACGTGAACGGGGCGCCTTCGATCGCTGGCGTTGCGGCGTCAAAGCCGAACAGGATGCCCAAACTCAGAATGAACGTGCCGAGCGCGACAAACAGCGCCGTATTGCGATGCACGCCGTGTTGCTGCTTGGGGATGAACATCAGTGCGATCGCGCCCAGCAGCGGTGCGAACGTCACGATCGTGAGCCACGGAATCGACCCCGACTCGATGAGCGGAGAGCCCAGGAGCGGCATCGAGAAGAGGCTTTGCATGATGGTTGCGAGCATCAACATAACCTCAAAAGAGCGCGATCATCGCGAGGACCAAAACCAACACGATGTACGTCGCATAGCGCTGCACGTCGCCACTTTGCAGGTTCTTCAGCGCGTGTCCGACGGACTCGCCTGCGAAACCCACCATGTTGACGCTGCCGTCCACCACCCATCGGTCGAAGGCGTACATGATCTGTCCGGCGACGATGGAGCCGCGCACAAACAGGAAGTCGTAAATCTCGTCGACGTAGTACTTCGCGTCGAGCACGCGGTAGGCGAACTGCGCGCGTTCGTAGGCCCAACTGACGAGACCAGGTCGCGCACGATACGCGAAGAATGCGGTCGCGATACCGAGCAGTCCGACGCCGACCGAGGCCGCGATCGCGATGATCTCTGGCGTCGTCGCGTGGGTGCCCCAGCGGTTGGCGATGCGGTACTCGTACGTCGTCTCGAACACCGGCTTGAGCCAGTGCTCGAAGAGCAGGAGCCCGTCCATGTGCAGCCCGTGTGCGATGACGTGCGGCCAGCCCGTGTAGCCGCCCACGATGGCGAGCAGCCCAAGGACCGTCAGCGGGATCGTCATCGTCATCGGCGACTCGTGCAGATGCGATTTCGTTTCTGCCGTCCCGCGGAACTCGCCGAGGAACGTCAGGATGTAGAGGCGGAACATGTAGAACGCCGTCATGCCCGCCGTGATGAAGCCGAGCGCGAACACGAGACCGTAGACCCACTTCCACCACGCGGCGGGGTCGAGCACCGCACCACTGCCGATCGCGGGTGCGACGGTGCTCGTCAGTAAGTCGGCGGTCATCTGCACGCCTTCGATCTGGAAGACGTGCACGTTGGAGAGCGCGCCCCACAGAATCAGGTCCTTGGAGAAGAAGCCGGACAGCAGCGGGAAGCCCGAGATCGCCAGACAGGCGATGAGGAACGTGCCGTGTGTGATCGGCATCCACTTCTTGAGGCCGCCCATCTTCTGGATGTCTTGCTCGCCGCCGTTGGCGTGGATCACGCTGCCGCTACCCAGGAACAACAGCGCCTTGAAGAACGCGTGCGTCATGAGGTGGAAGATCGCGCCGATGAATGCGCCGCTGCCGATCCCGATGAACATGTAGCCGAGCTGGCTGACCGTCGAGTAGGCGAGCACCTTCTTGATGTCGTTCTGTACCAGCGCGATGGTCGCGGCGACGAACGCCGTGAGTGCGCCGATACACGCGATCACCATCATCGCGTACGGGTTGAGCGAGACGATGTAGTTCAGGCGCGCGAGCAGGTAGACGCCCGAGGTGACCATCGTGGCGGCATGGATGAGCGCGGACACCGGCGTCGGGCCGGCCATCGCGTCGGGCAGCCACGTATACAGCGGAATTTGTGCGGATTTGCCGGTGCACCCGATGAAGATCAACAGCACCGCGGGAGCCGAAATGCTGAGCATCTTGCCCACCGACGCGGCGTTGGTGGAGATCGCTTCGAGCTCCTGGTAGTCGAACGTGCCCGCTTCCCAGTAGATCAGGAACAGGCCGATGATGAACGCGAAGTCGCCGATGCGGTTGACGATGAACGCCTTCTGACCGGCCTTGGCCTTCTCGTCGTCGGTGTACCAGAAGCCGATCAACAGGTAGGAGCAGGCGCCGACGCCTTCCCAGCCGATGAACGTCACGATCATGTTCTTGCCCAGCACCAGCAAGAGCATCGCGAAGATGAAGAGGTTCAAGTAGGAGAAGAACTTCCACTTCGCGGGGTCGTCCGCCATGTACCCCGTGGAGTACAGGTGGATCAGGAAGCCGACGCCCGTGACGACCAGGATCATGACCGCGCTCAGCGAATCGAGCATGAACGCGATGTCGACCTGCAGACTACCGGCGTAGATCCACTCGAAGGCCGTGTACGTGAGCACCGTCTCGCTGCCGACGGCCCAGTCCATGTTCGGACCGAGCATCTGCGAGACGCTGAAGATCGACAGGAAGAACGCGCCGAGCACCGAGCCGCAGCCGATGAAATCGACGAGCGTCTTGGGCAGCTTCGCGCCGATGATCCCGTTGATCAGTCCGCCCAGAAGCGGCAGCAGGACGATCAGGCCGAGGTAATGAAAGTTTGTGGCGAGCTCGCCCATAGTCTCCCTTACAACCTGAGCTCGGAGACATCGTCCACGTTCACCGACCGGTAGTGGCGGAAGATGTGGATGATGATGGCGAGGCCAACGGCGGCCTCAGCGGCGGCGACAGCCATCACGAAGAACGCGAAGATGTGGCCATCGAAATCGACGCGATACTTACTGAACGCGATGAACACGAGGTTCACCGAGTTGAGCATCAGCTCGATGCACATGAACAGCGAGATCGCGTTGCGCTTGACGAGCACCCCGACCATGCCGATCGCGAACGTCAGCGAGGCGATGAGCAGGTAGTGTTCGAGCGTGGGAACGAGCGGCAGCGCCGTCATGGCAAGACTCCTAGAGGCGCTTCTTCGCGATGATGACCGCGCCGACAATCGCCGCGAGCAGAAGGAGCGCCGTCAACTCGAACGGCACCACGAATCGATTCACGAGCAGCAGGCTGATCGGCTCGACGGTTCCCCAACTCACGGGTTTGGCGAGGTCGCCACCGCGAGCATGCTTGCCTTGAAGAACGGGCGGCGCCTCGAAGCGCTGGTCGGGATTGAACGTGCGATACTTGCGCGCCGCGGGGGTGTCTGCGCCGCTGCGCAGGTCGCCGAGCTGCTTGTTGTACTGGACGTTGAGGCCCGACTCGTTGAGGTCGGCATACAAACTGGGGACGTTCGACGGCGTGCGAATCGGGATCTGCGCCGCGTGCTCGCCTTCCGGTGCGGCGTCATCGGCCGCTTGCTGCGCGGCCGTCGCGACGTCGCGCGCCTGCTGGATGCGGTCGGCATCGAACAGCCCCGTCGTCGCCATCGCCGTGAAGCTGAAGAACACCACGCCGACGGCGATGCCCAGGAAATGGTGGAGCCGATGATGGGTGCCGCCAAGCTCCTCGTCCCGCAGGTTCAGCAGCATGATGATGAAGACGAACAGCACCATGATCGCGCCGCCGTACACGAGGATCTGGATGACGGCCATGAAGTGGGCCGACAGCAGAACGTAGAGTCCGGCGAAGCAGAAGAAGTCACCGATCAGCGCGATGGCGCTGTAGATCGGGTTCCGAAAGAACACGACCGCGGCACTGGCAGCGATAGCGCCGACAGCGAAGACGTAGAAGAAAATCGTTTCCAGCAGAGGCATGAACGTACCGCCGACACGCGATCTGGAAGGGGGAGCGAAGGCTTCGAAGTCTCAGCGCTTCGGGCCCCAAAACGGTAGCGTCTGATAACGCATTTGCACCGACTCGTAAAGCGCGTTTCGGCGCGAGGAACGTGCGGATCCGTCAGCCAGCAACGGCACTGCGTGCCGGTGCTTCGTCGATGATGCGGTCCCGGCTCCACCATCTCGGGAACCAGCAACCCCCGCGGGTCACGTGGTCCTCGAACTCTTGGGTGTAGACCTGGACGTAGCTGCGCACCGGGATCGCGATCGAGTCACCTAGCGCGCAGATCGTGTTGCCCTCGATGTTGTCCATCATGTCGAGCAGCAGGTCGATGTCTTCCATGCAGCCGCGACCTTCTTCGATGCCGTCGAGCACTTTTGCCGCCCAGCCGGTGCCTTCGCGACATGGCGTGCACTGTCCGCACGACTCGTGGGCGTAGAAGTGGGCCAGACGCGCCGCGATCCGAACCATGCAGACGCTTTGATCCATGAACGTGATGCAGGCGGTCCCCATGGAGGAGCCCGCATCGCGCATCGTCTCGAAGCCCATCTGGGCGTCCAGCGAGTCCGCGGTGAGGACCTTGCAGGACGATCCGCCCGGAATGTAGCCCTTGAGCTCGCTGCCCTTCAGCATTCCGCCGCCGTACTTCTCCAGCAGCTCGCCGACCGTGATCCCCGAGGGGGCTTCGTATACGCCGGGTTTGTTGATGTGGCCGGACAGTCCGTACAGCTTGGGGCCGCCGTTCTTCTCGATCCCCATCGACGCCCACCATTCGCCACCTTTCTCGATGATGAACGGGATCGACGAGATCGTCTCGACGTTGTTGACCAGCGTCGGGGCGCCAAACACGCCGACGACGGCGGGGAAGGGCGGCTTGAGTCGGGGCTGACCCGGCTTGCCTTCGAGCCCCTCGATCATGCCGGTCTCTTCGCCGCAGATGTACGCGCCGCCCGAGGCGTGCACGTACATGTCGAGGTCGAAGCCTTTGCCGAGGATGTTCTTGCCCAGGTAGCCCTTGTCGTACGCCTCTTTGATCGCCGCGTTCATGCGCCGAATCGCGAGGCCCATCTCACCGCGGATATAGATGTAGGCGTAGCGGATGCCCAGCGCCCATGCGCTGATGATGCACCCCTCAATCAATCGATGAGGGTCGAGCTCCATGCAGTACCGGTCCTTGAACGTGCCGGGCTCGCCTTCGTCGGCGTTCACCGTGAGGTACTTCGGCACGTCGGACTGCTTCGGCATGAAGCTCCACTTCACGCCCGTCGGGAAGCCGGCGCCGCCGCGGCCGCGCAGGTTCGACGTCTTGACCTCCGCGATGATGGCGTCGCCATCCATCGTCATCGCCTTCTTGAGCGCCTTGTAGCCACCGTGCTCTTCGTAGACCGGCAAGGTGTAGGCCTTGTCGATCGTGAAATTGGCGCTGAGGTACTTGTCTTCCATGAGCGTCTCCTCAGTGCATCGCAGTGGGATCGGGGAGCTTCTCGCAGCGTTTCTCGAGGGCCGCGATCGCCTCGTCCACTTTCTTCTCCGAGTCGAGCTCTTCGAAGTAGTGGATCTCGCCGTTCGAGTCGGTGAGCTGGAACATCGGTGCGGTGCCGCAGCTCGCGAGGCACTCTGCCTCGGTGAGCGTGAAGCGCCCGTCGGACGACGTCTCACCGAGCTTGATGCCGAGTTTCTCCTCGAACTGCTCGATCAGCTGATAGCCGCCACGGAACGCGCAGCTCAGCGTCGTGCACACCTGGATGTGGCACTTTCCGACCGGCGACTTGTTGTACATCGTGTAGAACGTCGCGGTCGCGAGCACCTTCGCGGGCGGCAGCTCGAGCCGCTCGGCGAGGTAGTCCATCACCTCCACACTGATCCAGCCAAACTCCTTCTGCGCGAGATGGAGAACCGGCAGCAGCGCGGCATGCGTATTCGGGTAGTGGCTCACGAGCTCATTGAACTCGCGCTCGCCGTCCTCATTGAACTTCAAACTCATCGTCCGTCCATCGTGAGAATCGCGCGAAACTAGGCCACAGCGCGCTGTCATGTCAACGGTCGCGCCGCGCGCCGTCCAGCCACTGACGAGTCGGAGGCGTGACAACACAGTCGATTCCGGGATAGATTTCAGGCATGTCCATCATCGAAACCCCTCAGCCTCGTGATGTTGAGGCTCTCGCCCGCATGTTCAAAGAGGACATGGATGACCTTGGTGTCCGCGTGGAACTCGCGGATCTGACGGTCCTGGCCAAAGACATCGTCCGCGACAGCAGGACCGGAGATCCGGAGACGCTCTGCTGGATCGCACGCCTCGAACCCAACGGTGAAGCGGTCGGCGTGGTGCTCGCGAACCTGAACTACTCCTTGAAGTTTGCGGGCCGCTCACTCTGGATTGAAGAGCTCTACGTGACGCCCTCGGCGCGGCGACGCGCGCTCGGCCGGCTCTTGGTGGAGCACCTGTTGGACTGGGCGGAGTCGAACCAGATCAGAGGGGTCGACCTCGAGGCGTATCAGGGCAACACGCCGGCTTCGATCCTGTATCGCTCGGTGGGCTTCAACCGCCTGGGGCGGGAGCGGTTCTACTACCGGATTGGCGACGACGAGTTTCTCTAGCTACTAGCTAGAGCCCGTCCCGAAACTTGATAGGGCTTTTATTTCAACGCGTTAAATAGCATCGAGGGCGACATTCGTCTTGGTTTTTGGTAGGATTTTGGTGCGAGCCAAACCCTCCCGACCATGCGAAGCGCCCTCGATGCG
>JBFIHF010000020.1:0-37509 GCA_041601915.1 Bradymonadaceae bacterium | reverse complement strand
GTCGTTGGGCGTCGTCGACACGAGGTTGCGCCCCTGTAACAGCCGCAGGTCCGACTCCATGTACGCGCCCGGTTTCACCGAGATCGTCTCCCCGGGCGCCGAGTTCGAGATGCCCTGGGTGATCGAGGTGTAGTCGCAGCTACCGTCCTGGCAGACGCTGACGGCGTGAGCGGGTGGCGCGACCCCGAACGCCACGAGCAGCGTTGCCGCGCCCCCCGCGATGCCCGTCGACCGCCGCCGACGACGACCGACCAGAAGCATCCCGAACAGCAGCAGCGGCCACGCATCGAGCGATCCCTGACCACCAACCCGGCACGAACACCCGCCCTTATCCTCCGGCCCGCGCGGGCTGCCCGAGTCGGCGCCCCCGGAGTCCGGCTCGGTCGCCATGTCCGGGTTCGGCGAACCCGAATCCGGGCCCGGGCCGCCCATGTCCGCCACGCCGAGATCGGGCGCCGCGCCCATGTCGGACCCGCCCCCCATGTCGACGCCCATGTCCGCGCCCATGCAATTCGCTGCGACAGACCACGCTTCTCGCGATGCCACGCCATCGCACACCTGACAGACGTCCGCGGGATCGACGTCCCCTTGACCGCGGCATGCGCCATCGATGTAGCAGTCGGCCACGCAGGCCGTCTGGCTGAGTAGGTTGCCGCTGACGTCGTACGCGTAGACGACGCGCGCGTTCCCGACCCAGTCCAGCGTCAGGCGCCCCGCCGCGTCGTAGGCATAGGTTGCCGGCACCGCAGCCGCCGGTCCGGCCGCCAGAGCGACCATCAGGCCAAGGATCGCTGCAAGATAGACGTCACCACGCACAGGGACCCCTCGGTGTTCGCTCAATGGACGGACGAGTACTTGTAGCTGTCGAGCCTACGGATCCGTCGTCAGCGCGCAAGTCCCGAGATAATTTCAAGATACTGGGCGGCGTGGTCCCGCCGATCGAACTCGCGCTCGACGAGTTGGCGGCCGTGCCAGCCCATCTGCAGGCATAGCACGGGGTCGTTGGCGAGGTTGCCGATGATCCGGGCGAGGTCCTCGGGAGACTCGGGGGGCACGAAAACGCCGGCGCCGCTGCCGGTGACGAGGTCGCGCGAGACCCCGTCGATCGCGAGCACGATCGGGACCTCGGCCGCCATCGCCGCGAACATCTTGTTCGGGTAGACGGTATGAAACGTCGGGTTGTCCTTCAGCAGCACCAGCGCGGCGTCGGACGCCGCGACGAGGCGGAACGCTTCGTCGGGCTCCACGCCGTCGAGCCACACGAGATTGTCGAGCCCCCGCGACTTGCCGATCAGCCCTTCGCGCGCCGGACCACGGCCTACGGCCACGAGCAGCACGTCGCGGCGATGGCGCAACAGCCGCGCGGTCTCGATGAGCTGGTCGAGCCCGTTCGCGATCCCGTGCGCACCGGCATAGGTCGCCACGAAGCGCCCGTGCCAGCCGAGCTTGCGGCGCAACGCGCTGCGATCGAGGTTGGGCAGGTTCGAGGGGTCGATGCCGTTGGGGATCATCGCGGTGCGCTCCCGCTCGATGAGCCCGCGGTCGACGAGATCATCGACGATCGCCGGCGTGACGCCGACGACGCGATCGGCAAGCTCGCACGCGGCAGCCTCGAGTCCGAATGCCGCGCGCACGACGCGGCTGTCCCGGGCCACAACGCCCGTCGTGACCGCCGACTCCGGCCACAGGTCGCGCACTTCGAAGACGAACGGGCAGCGATACCGCGACGCGGCGAACATCCCCGGGATCGCGGCGGTCAGTGCGGGCGACGACGCGATCACCACGTCGGGCCGCCAGCCGATCGTGGCGAGGGCGCCGAGGCTGCCGATGACGCCAAACCCCAGCATCGAGGCGAAGCGGGGCACGCGACCGCCCTGCGGATGCGCGAAGGTCCACGCGCGCCGCACGGGCACGCCGTCGACGACTTCGTTCCGCCACGGACCGGGCGTGAACGCGCGCTCGCCGCTGTCGTAGGAGACCGAGGACGCCACCACGCGCACGTCGTGGCCCGCGGCGCGCCACAGGCGCGCGAAGTCGTTGAAGCGCGTGCCGCCCGGCTCGCCGGGGCTCAGAAAAAACTGGTGCACGACGAGGATTTTCATCGCGGGCTGAATCTCGTCCGAAACCGAATCGCGCGACCGCCCGTCGTGAGTTCGACCCGCGTCGCGGTCTCCTGCGTACCATAGACGCGGGAGATCGGCGCGGCCCAAGCGCCGGCCTGCGCGCCTTCGAGCCCCCCGATCAGCGGCTCGACGCTGATCGTGATCAGGGCCCGCGGGGTCCGAATGTTCCACGTGAAACTTTCGCCGCCCTCCACGACGACCTCCGACGGCGCGGCGTCGATGAGCCACTGGACCGTGAACGTCCGGAACCGCGGCTCACCCGTCGGATTGACGGTATCGATGACGTCGACCGCGCCGCCGCCCAGCAGCACCTGCCGCTCCCACCGCGTGCCCGGGTGACCGTCGTAGGCGGCCGTCATCAGGCCGCGCCGCGCATCGAACTCCACGAGGGTCGGATCGGGCCCCTCACTCCACGTGAAGCGCGTGGCGAGGTGGCGAGGCCCGCGCCGCGCGACGAGCACGACGTTATGCGAGTGCGCGCCGGTGTAATACTGATGCTCGGCGCTCAGGTACCGGTACGAGCCGGCGTCGATCGCGACGGGCTCGCCGCCCAACCACACCTCCAGATTCAGCGCGTCGTCGTGACCCGCCCGGCGCGACAGCGGCCCACAGCGTAACGTCGCCGACACACCGTCCCCCCGCAGCACGTGTAGGCCGGCGTCGGGAAACGTCGCCGAGCGCACCTCCGGCCGCGCACGGCCTGATCGGCGCGACAACTCCAGCAGCAGTGCGCCGTAGTCGGTGACCTGCGCACGATCGTTGGGCCCGTAATTCGGCGCGCGATCGCCCGGCTCGACAATCGCGGCGAAGTACTGCAGCGAGCGTCGGTAGATGGGGGTCAACACCGGCTTCAGCTCCGCGAACCAATCCTCGGCTTCGAACAACAGGCCGAGCGCGTAGGCGTGGTAGGCGTGCGAGTGCTGGCAGTAGCCGCCATCGTCGAAGAACTGCTCGCGGACCGCGACGACAAACGCGTCGAGGGCCAGCGTCCGCCAACCCTCCGACTCGTCGAAGCCCGGGAAGGCGTCGGCGATGGCGGCGAGGCCCAGCGCTTCGGCGATCACGTGGTTGTTCCGCACGGTGTGGGCGGCGAAGCCAAACTCCGCGGCGATCTGCACCCCGTGCCAGTAGAGCAACTCGACGAGGCTCTGCCATCCGGCACCCGTCATCCGGGGGCCCCACGCCGCCGCGCCCGCCAACCACGCCAGCGCGCGCACCGCGAGTTCCTGACCACTCGCCCAGTTCACCCCCGCGCGAAACGGGTTCGAGGATCGCCAGTCGAGCACCTGGCGCTCGAACTCCACCGAGCCGTCCCGACCTTCGGCGATCCACGTCCAGACGTGCCCAAACCGGTTGAACTCCCACGTGGACCGCAGGTCCCCCATCCCGGCCGCCGTGGCACGGGTCCAGTGTTCGTCGCGCGGCCAGCGCGCCCCGGTATGCGGCTCGAGGTGCCAGTCGAGGCTCTGCGGCGCGACCGCCGCCGATGTGGTCGGCCGGCGGACCTGCCGCAGCCGATGGTCCGAGGGCAACTCGTCCCACCACTCCCCAAACGGTGGCACAGAGCTCGGAATGGGGACGGCGCCGCGCGGAGTGCGCAGCGCCTTGAACCCCGAACGACCGTCGAGCTCCCAGATCGCCCGATGCGCGAGACCGCGCAGCGTCAGCTTCACGAGTCGAGCGCGTCGAAGATCGCGCGCGAGACCTCCAGCGACTGTTCGAACGGGATCGGACTGGCGCCACCGGTCCGGACGGCCCGGAGGAACGCGCCGACCGCCGCGGTATGGCCTTTGTCCTGGACCGGCGGACGGCTGAGTCGCTTCAGCGTTCGCACGGGGTCGAAGCCCGCGCCCGCCGTGCGCAAGGTGCGGAAGTTGTCCACTTGCCAGACGCGACCGGCCCCGAACACCTCGAAGCGTTCCTTCGAGATGCTCGAGTGGCCGCTCGTGAAGTAGTGCACCGTGCCGATCGACCCATCGGCGAACTCGAAGTTCAGCGTCGCGCTGTCACCGAGCTGATGGGCCGACGACGCCACGATCGACGAGTTGGCCACGCGCCGCAACACATCCACGAAGTGGCAGGCCTCGCCGACGATCCGACCGCCGCCCCGCAGTGGATCGTTGAGCCAGTGGTCGCGCGGGAGTGGACCGGCGTTGACGGTGTAGACCATCGAGAACGGGCCGCGACCATGCGTATCCTCGCACAGCTCGACGATCGTCGGCGCAAAGCGGCGGTTGAAGCCGACCATCAACAGGCCGTGGGCCTCCTCCGCGGCATGCGCCAGGCGAGCCAGGCCCGCGCGATCGATCGCCATCGGCTTCTCCAGCCACACGTGCTTGCCGGCTTCCAGCGCCGCGATCGCGATGTCGACGTGCGTTTCGTGGGGGGTCGTCACAAACACGATCTGGGCGGCGCGGTCCTCCCAGATCCGTTCGAGGTTGGTCGTCGTCGCTTCGAACCCAAACTTCCGGCCCGCGAGCACCGACGACAGACCGCCGCGCGACGCGATCAGGCGAAGACGCGCATTGTTTTCGATCAACGCCGGGACGAGCACCCGCGTCGCGAAGGTCCCTGCGCCGATCACCGCGACGGCCGCACCGAACGCTCCCTCGCGCACGTCGCGGAGCACCACGTGATCGCCGCCGTCGATGCGCGACTCGTAGTGAAACATCGTCGCGATCGGGGCGTCCCCGTCCACCAACGCCTGGTAGGCGTGGGGGGCCTCGTCGAGCGTCGTCTCGAGGCTGTCCAGATCGCTGAACGACAACCTGCCGCGAGCCATCAGGTCGAGCACGGCCTCGAAATTTCGCTGCGCCGTCCACCGCACGCGGTGACGCGGATACTCGACCTTTCCGGACTCCCAATCGACCTCATCGCGACCCGCGCCATAGGCGTGGGACACGACGAATCGAAGTTCGCGCTCGTAAAACGACCGCCGATCGAGCGTCGGATCACCGGCCCCCACGAGCACGACCGTACCGCGGATCCGCGCCATGGCCGCCGCCAACACCGTCGTTTCACGGGTCGCGCCATCGCTGGTGATCAGCACGGCGTCGGCGCCGGCATCGTCGGTGCGCGCCATAATCCGTGCCGCGAAGATCTCGGCATCGGTGAACCCCTCCGGGATACTGTCGGCGCGCGCGGCTACCGGATCGAGGCCGACGACGCGACACCCGCTGGCTTCGGCGACCCGCGCCGCGATCTGCCCGATCAATCCGAGCCCGATGATCGCGACGACGCCACCGACCTCGGTTCCGGCCTCCCGCAACGCGTTCATCGCGACGGCCGCGACCGTCGTGAACGCCGCCTCGCGGCTGTCGACGTGCGGCGGAACCTTGGCCGTGAGCCGTGAATTGACGATCACGATCTCAGCGTGCGGACCGTTGGTCGCCACGCGATCGCCCACCGCGAAATCCGTGACCCCCGGGCCGAGCTCCAGCACGACACCCGACGCGGAGTAGCCCAGCGGCATCGGCAGCTCGAGCCGCGCCTGAACGGCCTGGACCGTCGGTCCGACGCCGTCGGTCATCGCCTTGTCGAAGACCTTACGCACACGGTCCGGCTCCCGTCGCGCCTTGCCGACCAGCGACGCGGCACCAAATGACACGAGCATTCGTTCGGTCCCCGCCGAAACCACGGAGTACTCGTTCGCGACGAGCAGCTCGCCGCGCCCGGGGCGCGGACGAGGCACATCGACGACCTCGATCTCGCCGCTGCCCAGATGTCCGATGAGTTGACGCATGCCGGCAGTGTGTTCGACTCAGAACAGTCGATCAAGTCACCTGTGGTTTACGCGCCGAGCATCGCCTCGAGAGCCAAGACGGTGCGCGCGGTGCGCTCCACGGAGAGCCGGGAATCCCCGGCTTCGTCGGCCACGATCCGACGGGCAAAGTCCGCGTACATCGCATGGTGCGCGGCGAGGCGGTTGAACTTCTCCCGACGCATGATCCCGCGGCGGTCCTCGCTGCGGTAGGCGCTCATGTCCTCGATCACCGCGGTGCGATCCCGAACGCGAAGCTCGGTGTGTTCTCGCACCCCGAGCCGGTCGCTGCCGCGGTCCGTCAGCGTCAGCGTAAAGTACGCTCCGTTCTCCAGCGTCAGTTCGCAGACCATCTCGCCGTTCGGCCCGCGGCGCGCTCGATGCTCGGTCACGACGGCGAAGTCGTTCAGCCATAGAAAGTGATCGATCCAGTGGCATCCGTTCGACAGCAATCGCGACCCCGACGCCGGCCAATGGTACCAGTGACCCGCTGGGAGACTGACCTCATGTACGAGTGCGTGATACGACATTGGGTCACTTTCTGACACATCGAGGTCCTCCAAAGCCCACTGGGACGGGGCCATGAAGCGCCTCTGGAAACTCGCGAAATATCTGCTCGGAGAGCGCCAATCGGCGAGCAAGTCGTCGAGTTGTTCGCCCGTCGTGGCGAGCGGTTTCTCCGAAACGACCCACGCGCCGCGGCGGAGGGCTTCGCCCGCCAGCGGTGCGTGCGTGTCGTGAAAACCGGCCACGAACACCACATCGGGGGCCTCGTGATCGCGAAATTCGGGCGAGGTATCGACGGTCGGAAAGCTCGACGGCGCCAGCAACGGATCGAGTTCGTGCACCGTGACGACCTCGATCTCGGGGGGCAGCGAGGGCAGCACGATCGTGCGCACGTAGTGGCCGTAGCCGAACACCGACGCCTTGAGCCGCTGTCCCTCGGTGCGCTCGCCGCTGCGTTCCGCGATCGGGGTCGGCTCGAGCTCGAACACACGCTCCACAGGGGTCTGCAACGCGGCCATCACGAGGTCGCGGAGCCCGTCGATGTCCTGCAACGGGCGACCACAGTGGCGATTCCAGCCCGTCCATGCCGAAAACTCGGCCCGCAACGACTCGCCGAACTCCACGACATCGGGGACCTGATCGGCCTCCCACACGAGCTCGGGCGGCAGCACGACGCGCTCGACGCACCGCGGCACGCATGGCGCGAAGAACGCGACCCCCTCGCCGGTCTCGACGTCGATGCCGGTCCCGCATGCCGCGAACTTCTCGTTGCGGTTCGACTCGCCGAGGCGCGACATCACCTTGCGCGCGACCTCGATCGGGCCCACCTCGCGACCGTAGTCCAGCAAACGGCGCACATCGAAAGGCTGCTCCACGAAGAGGTCGCGCAGCTCGGCGACGACGACCCAGCGCCGGACCTCGATGCGGCGCTCCCCGGGCGCGCACCACGGGTCGAGAAAGCCCCCACGCCAGGCGTCGCCGACCAGGATTCTCACGCGATCTCCTGCAACAGATCGACGAAGCGGGTATAGGGCTCATCCGCCCACAGCGCCTCGAGACGCGCGGTACCTCGCTGCTGCAGATCAGCCAGGATCGACGGTTCGGTGAGCCCTTCGATGATGCGCCGCGCCGCCGAGGGGGCCGAGCGATGGTCGAAGTAGCTCGCCGCGTTGTCGGCCACCGCCCGCGACCACGGTCGGTCGGTCAGCACCACCGGGCACTGCGCGGCAAACGCCTCCACGATCGGCAGGCCGAACGACTCCACATCCGATGGCACCACGAGCAGCGTCGCTTGTTCGAGCAGCTCCAGCACCGCGGCGGGCGCGACGTCGTCCACGACCGCGAAATCGAGGTCCGCGAACCGCTGCCGCGCGAGCTCGACGGCGGCCGTCGCGACGACGCGTTGCTTGTAGGGGATGTCGGAGCCGACGACCGCGACGCAACGCGGCGACCGGATCGTCGCGTGCTCCTGGGCGACCGGCAAACCAAGGGGCATCACCAGCGCATCGCGCCCGAGCGCATCGTGCAGCCGCCGACGCATCCAAGAGGTCTGGACGACCACGGCCGCGGCCGCCTCCACCGATCGCGCGGTCTCGCGCCGCAACACGGCGAGCTTCGCCGCAAAGCTGCGCGGACGCACACGCGACAACTTGCCCCACACCGCAAAGGCCTGCTGGACGACGCACACGCGCGGGCGGGCTGTACGCCCCACCGCGTTCAGGCTCACGACGACGTCGGCCGCGACGCGTTCGACCTCGCTGTCGAGGCCGATGGAGAACCACGCCATCCGCGCCCGCGGCGATCGATGTTCGCGCGGATGTTCGATCCAGTGAACCTTGGGGTGCCGAACCGCGGGCGACGCGACCAGATCGAGCGGGCTGCAGAAGACCGTGACGCGCTCGATGCGCGGATCGGCCGCGATTTCACCGACCGTCCGGACAAGCACCGACCACCCGCCACCGACGTGGTTCCCGACGCCGTCGATCGCGACATGCATCAGCGCCGCCCCTCGATGAGCCGCTCATACAGGTGCAATGACGCGACATGGCGATCCTCGGGACGGAACTCGACCAGCGCACGGACGCGCGCCGAGGCGCCGTGCAACGCACGCAGCTCGGGGTCGGCGAGATACCGCTCCATCGCGTGAGTCAGCGCCGCGGCGTCGCCCACGGGCACGATGAGGCCCGTGACCTCGGGCGACACCGCGTCCACGCAACCGACGGCGTCCGTGGTGACGCACGGCACCCCCATCGCGGCGGCTTCCAGCGGTGCGTTGGGAAAGCCTTCGCGATGCGACGGCAGAACGAGAAAGTCCATCGCCTCGTAGTAGCGCGGAGTATCGCGGACGAAACCGACGAGGTGGACCCGTGGATCGTCACGGAGAGCGCGCTGCACATCGGGCGGCACCGCATCGCGCACCTCGAACGGCCCCACGATCAACAACCGCGTCCGAGGGTGGCGCGCCTTGACCCCGCGCCACGCGTCGAGCAGCTCGATGATCCCCTTGTCGCGCACAATGCGTCCGACGAAGCCGATCACGACCTCGTCGTCCTCGATGCGCAGCTCACGACGCACGTCGAGCCCGCTGACGTGCTCGGGATTGAACCGGCCGGTCGCGTCCACGCCGTTGCCACCACGGCCGAGCACACTGATCTTGTCCGCACGGACCAGCCGTTGAGACAGCGCAGCCTCACGGAGCGACTCACTCTGACAGATCACATGGTGCGCAATCCCGCATGACGTGCGCTCGACGGACTTGAACAGTTGCCGCCGGGTCCCCGTCGCCGTCAACGTCAGCAACCCGCGCATGTGATAGACGCGAGCCGGCACCAGTGCGGCGCGCGCCGCCAACATCCCCAGCAAACCGCCCTTCGGCGTGTGGGCGTGCACGACGTCCGGACCGAGATCCAGCAGCAGATCCGTGAGGCGCGCCACCGAGCCGAGATCGGCCCGTGGCGTGATCGCGCGAGCCATCTCCACCGAATGAGCGTCCACGCGATGCTTGCGCGCAAAGTCGTCGAGGTGCCGACTCCCGGTCGTCACGACACTGACGCGCCACCCGCGCTCGAGCAGGTAGTCGACCTGCCCGGCGACGAAGCCCAGCGACTCCGCGACCGTCGCGATGTGTACCAGATGCGGCATCATTGATGTGTAGCACGCCAGTCCGCGACCGCGGAACACGCGCCGTTTGCCGCTCGGTTCCGGCGTCGATACGCTCCCCACAGAAGGCCGCGCTCCCCGGAGACCCCATGAAGATCTTCACCGCCATCGCCATCTCCTCGCTTCTCGTCGCGAGCTGCGGGGATCAGACCACCACCACCACGAGCACCGATACCCGGGCCGCCGCCACGACACTCACCGTCGACGCCACGACGTCCGGCGAGTTTGCGAAGAAACGCACGACCTTCAAGTCGTACTGGTTCGCCGGGCTCGCCGAGCTGAACCGCTTCGAGCTGAAGCAGTCGCGATACGGCGAGCTCCACGACGGTGAGGCCGTCATGGTGTTCGTGACGGAGCCGTTTCTGACGGACAAGCAGGTCAAATCGGAAGCGAACCGAGACCCGAACGCCGTGCAGGTCCTCAAGAACAACTTCTATCGGCGCTTCTACACCGGCGTTTATCCGTACACGATCATGACGTCCACATTCACCCCAGCCCTCGCCGAGGGGCCCACGATCAAGCTGACGGAAACGGTGCAGGACTGGTGCGGACAGTTCTTTGCACAGCTCAACCTCAACGGCGCCAAGGATGGCTACGACGCCGTGTCGTTTTCGTACTTTCAGTCCGAGGGTGACCGCAAGACGGCGATACCGGGGACGTTGCTCGAGGATGATCTGTACACCCGTGTTCGCCTGGGTCCCGACAAGCTGCCGACGGGCCCGATCGAGCTGCTGCCGAGCGCGACCTACATCCGCCTCGCCCACAAGGAGTGGACGGTTCGCAAGGCCACCGCGACGCTCGGCGAGCCGGGCAAGTCCGAGTTCAGCGACCAGCCGGTGCGCACCTACACGGTGGCCTACGCCGAGCCGGTGCGGACCCTGAAGATCCACTTCGAGGCGGCGTTCCCGCATCGGATCGTGGGCTTTGAAGACACGGCCGCCGCGATCTTGAACCCCCGCGGTGGCGAGCCCGAGATGCTCACGACCGTCGGCCGTCTGACGAACTCGATCATGCTCGATTACTGGTCCAAACACGGCAACGCCGACGCCGGCTGGCGCGACGCGCTCGGTTTGCAGTTCTGATGCGGCACTGCGCAACCCACTTGGTTTGCGCGACCAGTTTCGGCTAGACTGCCGCCACTTCATCAACAGCGATGACGAGGCTCGGCGGATTCTCCCCGTACATGCGGGCCCCGATCCTACCCCAAACCATGTGTGCGGAAGCTAGGGTGGCGGAGCTCGAAGAGTCAGGACCTGAAAGCGTTTCCTTTGGTGGCCTGATCGATGATCAGGAGCAAGAGAAACGCGACGACAGGCAGCTCGCCACCGAGCTGGGGGCGTTCTTCAACGCCATCGATCGCGTCGTCACGATGATGCGCGTGTATCCTTACGGCCACCCCCTGCTCGACGAGTTGAGCGAGCACTTGCTCGCGCGCATCCAGCCCACGCTCGATCGCGACGGGCGCATCATCTTCAACATCGATGCCCAGCAGCTCACCACCACGACGGGACGGACCGTCTACTCCCAGGACCTCGCCGAAAAGGGGACTTACATCTGGTACGTCGCCTACTCCGACGGCCTGTTGCAGGTCGAGATCCGCGACGGGGTGGAGGTCGAGCCGTTGATCACGTTCCTGCGCGTCATCGAACGCGCCGCGCGCGGCGAGATCCACTCCGACGACGATACCGTCACGATGCTCTGGGAGCAGCAATTCCAGGACATCAGCTACTTCGCGGTCGAGGGCTTCGTCGACGGCGGCGTGCTCGAGGACTTCGGCGAGCGCACCGAAAACGAGGCTGTCGACATGATCGTCGAGTCCGCCCTCGATCCGTCGGGCAAGGACGCCGACGACCTCACGAACATGTTCGACAACTTGTCGATCGCGCACCTCGACCTGTTCACGAAGATGCAGATTCAGGCCAACGCGCGCATCGTGGTGCCCGAGCTCAAGGACGCCGATCTCGCCTATGCGTTCGCCGTGGACACCAAGCTCATCGACAAGCTGCACAGCGAATGGATGGCCGGCGCCGACCTCGAGTATCGCCTCATCGAGGCGCTGCTCGCGATCATCCGCGTCGCGCCGGCTTCGGCCGGCGCCAAGCGGGCCAGCGAGATGATCTCGAACGTGCTGCATCAGCTGCTCGACAATCAGCAGTACGAGCAGGCCGTCCGGATGCTCGAACTCCTCAAGGACCGCCGCGAGCTCTTCACCGGCGCCGACAACGACCCGCTCGGCGAGCTCGTCGAAAAGCTCTCCGACCCGATGCAGGTCGATGCGCTCATCAACCTGTTTCAGCGCGGCAAGCACAGCAAAGCGATGATGGGGCTCTTTCGGCTGCTTGGCCACGTCCAGGTCACCAAACAAGTCCTCGGGCTGCTCTCCAATCCGAAGCGTCAGGTCGTCGCGCTGCGCCAGCTCACCGACTTGCTGTTCGACCTGTACGACGACGAGGTCGAGGGGCTGTACACGCTGCCGGAGTTCACCAAGCAGTCGATCTATCTGCGCCGACTGCTCAGCGAGCTCACGCACCATGACTACCTGGAGTGGAAGCCCGCGGTCCGGCTCATCCGCAAGGCGCTCGACGACTCCGACGCGACGGTTCGCGAGCTCGCACTCGGCGTGGCACACCCTTGCTGGGACGACACCTCGCTCGCCACCAGTTACCTGCAGCCGATGGCGAACGACGTCGACGAGCGCATTCGCAAGCTCGCCCTCGGACTGCTCAGCGAACGACATCCGACGCTGTTCCGCGCCTCGATCCACGACACGATTCTGGCTCGGAAGATGGGGGACCGCTCGGCCGGTGAGCTGCGGTATCTCATGCGGCTCCTGCTCCAACACGAGGGCCCAGCGGAGCTCAAGAAGCTGCTCGAGCTTCGGGGCTGGTTCGGTGGAGATGCCGTCGAGTACGCCAAGATGGCCGCCGTGGTCCTCATCGAATCCGGCGATGCCGAGTCGATCGCACTGATCGAATCCAAGATCGGCCAGTTCCTCACCGCGCCGGCCCTCAAGAAATCCTTCTCGGCGAGTCTGAAACGGCTGACGGGCGCACGCGCGACCAGCGGCGGCGCGACATCGGCCGAGGAGTTGGCCACCGCTGAGCCGGCCGCCGATGCCGCCCAACCAGCGGACGAGCCGCCGAAGCACAAGGCGATCGACCCCGACGAAGGGATCGAATTCGAGTGGGATGACGCATGAGCGACGACAACGAGTCAGCCCCCCCCACCATCCAGCAGACGATGTTCCTGCAGGAGCGCGATCAGGTCGTGGACGACACGCTGATCTCGGTCGTGGGACCCGCGATCGTGACGTTCCTCGTACGTGTCATCAAGGTCTCCAAGATGTTTACGGGAGATCACGCGCAGGTCAACACCGCCGCGAACGAGTTCACGATCTGGATCAGCGAACAGTTCGATGCCACGCGGGAAGAAGCGATCTCGATCCAGATGTCGGAGAAGAACTTCTTCATCAACGGCCAGCTCCTCAAGCTCGATGCACGCGCGTTCCACCGCGCGCTGGAGATTCGAAAGGGTTTCCTCGAGTACTCGATCAACTCGATCACGATGAAGCGCGGGATTGCAGCCGGCGAGATCGTCGCGCTCGTGCAGGCGCTGCGCGACCTGCGCACCGGCGAACTGCCGACCCTCGAGTTGTTCCAGCAGCCCAATCTCGAACTCGCGTCGGTCGTCGAGCAGGACTACGAGGTCCCCGACGTCGACGAGCGGCGTCAGCTCATCGAGCTGTACGCCGGCCTGCTCGTGAAGTGCCACATCTACTTCTCGCGCCTCAAGCGGGGGGCGACCCCGTCAGCGCGGCACGTCAAACGTCTGGTGCAACGCATCGCCAATGAGCTCGAGGAGCGCGGGGACGTGTTCGTCGGACTCATCAATCTCAAACTCATCGCTGGCCAGGAGTTCGTGCACGCGGTGAACACGTGCATCTATGCGATGCTGCTCGCGCACGCGGTGGGTCTGGAGCGCACCGACATCGTCCGTTGCGGGATGACCGCGATGACGCAGAACATCGAGCGGCTCAGCGACCCGCTGCGCGAGGAGTCCGAGTTTCGAGCCGGCGACGACACCCACTTCGACACGAATCTGTCCTCGATGGTCGCGCTCAGTGCGATCGGCGCCGGTGACGTGCTGTCCGCCCTGCGACTCGTCACGAGCTACGAGCGCGGCTTCCCGTTCAACAAGCCGCTGCCCGAAGCGTGGTATCGCGAGGAGCTGCGCCCGCACCTGTTGTCGCGCGTCATCGAGATCGCGCGCCACTACGACATCCTCACCCAGGGTCTCGAAGGTGCGAACGCCAAGACCCCGGACCGCTCCCTACAGACCATGATGGCCAAGATGGGATCGCACTACGATCCCAACCTCACCCGCATCTTCGTGAACGTGGTCGGCGTGTACCCCGTGGGGTGCATCGTCGAACTGTCGACCAGCGATCGAGCGCTCATCATCCGCAGCCCGGCCCTCACCAGCGACCAGAACCTGTCCAACGCCGGGCGGCCCGTCATCAAACTGATGGACGGCTCGGACCGCATCATGGACCTGTCGCAACAGCAACACGCCGGTCTTCGCATTCTTCGGATCGTCGACCGTGACGAGGTCGAAGACGCGCCCGGTGCATTCTTCCTGTTCTGACGCTCTCGTCGGATCAGGGGGCGAGGAAACCCGAGGACTCACTCGCGGCATCCTCGAACGCCGATTTCCACTGCGCTTTCGGCATCACGGCGACGACGAGCTCCTTGAGCACGTTCTCCGACATCGCCGCGTCGTCTTCGAGGTACCAGATGTGCATCGCGACGAGCCCGTTCTCGGCGTCCCACGCGCCGAAGTAGTAGCCACCGAAGAACGCGAAGTCCTCGGTGCGCCACAGCTTCCACACCGCGGCGACCGTCTTCGCCGCATCGAGCGCAGTGGGGTTGACGCTGCGACGCATCGTCAGATCCCGCTTGAGCCCGTTCAGCAGCGAGTCATCGTCGATCAGCGCGCCAAACTTGGCCGGCAGGCCGGTACGCACGTCGAGCGCGACGCCCTGATTGTCGCGGTTGGCGGTGCCGCCGGCCACCGCGGAGTTCGTGGCGAGGTGGTAGGACAGCAGCGGACCCACAAACGACATCGCCGTGGGACGCCGCGTGATGAAGTCGGACCCGCACGCGTTGTCCTGCTGACGCAAGGCCGTGCAATCCGTTGCCGCCGACCAGATTGGCTCGCCGTCGTGGCGAATCGAAACCGGCGAGATGTCGAGCACCCCGACCTTGGTGATCGTGCGCTGGTACGTGAGCGCGTGTATCGCGTCGACCGCGAGGCTGCACGAATCGACCGTGTAGCCCGCACCATGCACGTCGGCGGTGGCACGAATCGCCGCCGGAATCCCGCACCCGGCGTCGAGGATCGGCGCGAAGATGAGGCCCATCCGGACCTGTTGCGCGGTGCGCGCCAGCGCCATCTCCTGGAACGACATGTTCGGCGGAAGCTCCGGCTTCGCGACGAACGTCTCCAGCGCGGGTGGTGTCTGCTTGTCCGCCGGCTCCACGGGCGGCTCGACGGCGACTTCGACCGCCGCATCCGGCTCCGATCCGGCATCCGGGACCGGCGTCGGCGTCGGCTCGTCCTTGACGATCACCTGATCATCAAACGTCTCCCGGGGCGGCGGCGGCGTCTGGCAGCTCGCCAAAAACACGAGGGCCAGCATGTGTGCAGTGAGTCGCATGCGGTCTAGATCCAAGATCTGGCCCGGGAAAGCAATGATCGATGTCAGTTTTGCGCCGCGACGCCGCGCTGCTCACCGCACACTTGCCAGCCGACGCACGCGGGACCCATTGTGGCGTCTCGCCCGAGCGTGGAGCGGTGCACGTTATAGCCGGACGCGATGATCAACAGCCGCGGGAGCCTTGACTGACCGTGGTCACCCAACTCGAATACCGGCCCCGTCGACGACTGCCACACGGGGTACCCACCGCGCAGAATGCCGATGAGCGCCGCACCAGGGTGCAGGGCATCGAGGCGCGCGTGCTGCAACGCGGCGTCCATCGCGACTCTCGGGTCTGATGCGGACCGCGGAAGCATCCGCTGGCGATCGTCCCGAGTGAACACCTGCCGCACCTGACGGCGCGAAGCGGGCGCCGTCGTCCACTCGATCGTCGCGCCGTAGGCACTGTTGGAGAGCTGCAACGACCACTCTTCGGCCCCCGCCGCGGGTGTCGGAAAGTCCGTCGGCGAGCCGTCATAGCGGTGCAGCAGCGTCAGTGTGACCGTCACGTCGGACAAGCCGATCTTGTAGCGGCGCCATTCGCCCGGCGCGAAGTCCGTCTGATCGACTTGAGCGACGACTTTCGCGATCAGGGCGACCGCGTGATCACCGGTCACCGGCGCGTCCATCGCCCAACTCGCGTGGAGAATCTCCACCTCGGGCTCCGCGGCGGCACCCCAGATCGGGAATCCGACGATCGCTGCTACCACCAAGACCTGCCACCCGTTCTTCATCGCTGACTCCTGACCTGAGGCTAGAGATAGTGACTTGCGGCGCGGGACCCAACTGAAAGACTCTGAAACCGTACGTGCCAAAAGTCGACCGGCTAGCCGTGACATAAATTCCACGCTAGAAACGGGGGACCATGAACACCGGATCGAACATGCGACACCTCGGGATCATCTGCCTGCTCGCGCTTGCAACCACCGCCTGTTCCGGCGTGCAGTCCAGGAAGAGCAACGACGATGGGACGAGCGACATGATCAGTGTCGACGTCTCCGTCGACGGACTCGCCAAGGAAGACGAAGCGCAACTGGAGGCGGAACTCGCCAAGATCGACGGCGTGGTCAATCTGCAGCGCGATCCGCTCGGGAGCGGAACCGTCTACAACTTCGACTACACCGGCGATCTGCGGCGTCTGCAGAATCGCATCGAGTCGATCAAGTATCCCGGTCTGCGCCGTCAGCGCGTCGTCGCGAACTTCCAGTACCTCGGCTTCGACAATCGCGGTCCGATCTTGGCGCTCATCACCCCGAATACAAAAGAGATCCAGACCGAGACGAACGTCGAGTTCGTGGTGGAGGTCAAAGACACCGATGTCGCCGAGGTCACCGTGAATGGGACCGCCGCGAAGCAGAAGAAGCCCGGCTTCTATCACGCGCAGGTCGAGCTGCCGGAAGGGGAGCAGAAAGTGGAGCTCTTTGCGCGCGACGAGGCCGGCAACGAGACGAAGGAGACCGTGACGGTCAACGTCGACACCACACCGCCGGAACTCGAAGCGGTCGTCAAAGTCGTCGTCGAAGGCAAGACCGAGTCGGGCAGCGAAGTCTATGTCGATGGCACCAAGGCCGACGTGAACATGTTTGGATCGTGGCGCGTGGAGCTCAAGGTGAAGAAGGGCCAGAAGACGGTCGAGGTGATCGCGATCGACAAGGCCGGCAACAAGAAGGTCGAACAGAAGCCGATTGGCCTGTGAGCAAGTCGCTCTGGAACCGGTTGCTCTTCAACACGACCTCGGCGGCCTACGACGCACTGACCGGGCAGGACGTCTGGCGGAGTCACGTCGCCCGAGTGCTCGACCACGTCCCCGACTCCACCAAACTTCGCCGGGTGCTCGACGTCGGCTGCGGCCCCGGCGTCAGCGCGTTTGGGTTGGCGCAGCTGCTGCCGGACGCGACGATCGACGGGCTCGACCTCGCCGAAAAGATGATCGCGCGGGCGAAGGCGCACCACACTCACTCGTATCCGGCGCTGTCGAACGTCAAGTTCCACGTCGGGGATGCGACGCGGCTGTCGTGGCCCGACGAGACGTTCGACCTCATCGTGGGCCACAGCTTTCTATACCTTGTCCCGGACCCCGCCACCGTGCTCGCCGAGGCGAGGCGGGCGCTCACCCCCGGCGGCACGCTGGTGCTGTTGGAACCCAATCGGACCGGCAGCCTGCGCCGTGCGCACATCTCGGACTTCGGCCTCGATCTGACGGACCATACGCCGCTCGACGTCGCGCGATTCCGACTCTCGATGGTCGCGTGGCGCGTCGTCAGCGGCAACGTGGGCCGCCTCGACCCTGCGGTCGTCGTCGGCTGGCTGGCCCGCGCGGGGTTCGACGAGTGCCACACCGCACCGACCCTCGGGGGCCTTGGCATGCACTGCGTCGGCCGCGCGCCATAAGGTGACGCGCCTCCTCGCACTCCTGATGCTGATCGCCACCGGCTGCCCGACAGCGCCAGCGCCGATGCCCGCTCCCCAGATGGCCAGCGTCTCGCCCGCCGAAACCGCACTGCGCGCGATGATCGGGCAGCGTCCTCGGCGCGGCGACCTCGTCGTCACCGATACGGCACTGATGCTGCGCCTGCGTCGCGGCGATCACTCCACGCCGCTGATGTCGGTGCCGCGAGGCACCTACGAACTCGGCTGCGTCATCGAACCGCTCGCCAGCGACGAGGCCGAGGTCCACGAGGACGTGTGGTGGCTGTTCACCGCCGGCCCCGAGGCCGTGGCCCTGCAGTTCACGACGTCCGCGGTCGTCGCGTGGTTCTGGGAGCCCGAGCGGCAGTGCGCGGTCCGAGCGACGGTCGTCGACGCCGCTGCATTTGGCGAAACTCCGCCTCCGCAGTACTACGCGGGCGACGACGCCCAGGTCGCCTACCGGCAGAACACCCGCGGCAGCACGACCGGTGATCGCGACGTCGACTTCCTCCCCACGATCTCCGGCGCCGAGACCCTGATCGTCGAGCCCGGTTTCATCGCGATCCACACCGCCGCCGGCCGCACGTTGCTCCAGCACGATCTCGAGATCGATCCCGACTGGCAGTGCTACCATGCGGAGATCAACGTCTTCCGGACCAGTTCGAAAAGCCTGTACGCCGCCGTGTCGTTCGAAGCATTCGGCTCCGCGTCGGACTGTGATACCGGAACACGAGACCTGCGCCTCGCCACGGCCATCTTCGACTGGGACGCGGCTCGCGAGGTGTTCGTCGCCCGCGTCACACGGGAGGAACAGCAGCGCGGACTGACGCCGGTCGGGCTCGGCACGCGCGTCGAGCTGACCCGAGACCTCGACGTCGAAGGCGGGCGCCTCCGGCTTCACCACCACACTCAGTCCACACACTCCGAAGGGATCGCCGCCGGCTGCGACGCCCAGGACCGGGCCGCGGGCACCTGCACGACGGCCGAGCCGTGTTGGACGTGGGCGTCGTCCTCCGAACGTCACACGAGCTTCCGCCTGCTCGGACACGACGGCACCGACGTCGCGCTCGGTTCGGCGACTTTGCGAACCCGAGATGGCGGCGAAAGTTGCGCCCCGGACAATCCCTGATCGCCAAATGAGTGACCGCGGTCACCGAGGCTTCTGGCCCCGAAACGCGTCACTCCTCCTCGTCCCTCAGCGCCAGCGCCTGCTCGAGCACGGGGAGCGCCGCGATATCCTTCGGACGGGCCAGCGCACGCTTCAGCTCGACGAGTGCGGCGAGGTCCAGCACCACAAGCACCCGTCCGTCGATCTTGATTCGATGGGCAGCAGATCGTCGTAGGCAGCTCCCCCTTGGAAGGGGCCCAGTACATCGAGGTCCCCGTATCATGTGCTGAGCAACAAATGGCCGGGGCCCACTCATCGGGGCGGACGCGCTGGGGGTGGCTGCGGACAACCGCGTCCAGGTCGGTGAGTGCGGAAAGCAGGGCCGCAATGTTCTCGGGCGTGCGCTCGTGCACGATGTCGAGGTCGAACGTCTGCACCGGTGCGCCTTGGATCACCGCCGCGACCCCGCCCACGACGATGAACTTCACGCCATGCTGCTGCAGCGTGCGATGCTGCTGCAGCGTGCGTGCCAGCGCCATGAAGTCGGTCATTTGGCGGCGTGGCGAATACGCTCGATGAAGTGGGTCATCGACTGGAGCCGTTGAAGTCGCTCCGTCGGCGTGAGACGTCGAAACTCCCGCAGCAGCGTCAGATCCGTTCCGTCAGCCGCAAACAGCCGCCGGCCCTCCGGCGCACGCGCCTCAACCCCATCCGGAAGACCTCCGCAACCATCCGGAAACCTCCGCAACCCCTTTCGCACGAGCAGCTCCTTGATGGCGACGACGCACGCGCCTCAACCCCATCCGGAATACCTCCGCCACGCGCCTCAACCCCATCCGGAAGACCTCCGCAACCATCCGGAAACCTCCGCAACCCCTTTCGCACGAGCAGCTCCTTGATGGCGACGACGGTCGGACAGCCGCGTCGCACGGTACGTAATCCCGTGCGCCGTGGCCAACCACCCGCTCGAGCCGGTACTGCCCCTGCAGGGTCGGATCCTTGCCACAGGTCGGGCAGGACGCCGCCTCGGGCATCTCTTCGTTACACGGCGCGCAAACCATGGTTCACTTTCACGAGCGAAGGGGCGCCGGGAGCCAGCCTCGACGAATGACTCATGAGTCATTCGGTGAATCGTTGGCCGCGGCCCACGTCTGCCCTACCAACGACACAAGAACAAGCGCGAGTGATGATATGCGACGATTAACTGTGGTGACGATGGTCTGGACGCTGGCAGGGTGCGGCGCCGCGGAAACCGCCAACAACCGCGCTCAGAATGCGAAGAACGAGATCGACGAGGTCAAGGACAGCGTCGAGATGAAGGTCGTCGACAAGCTCGACTGCTCCGGCACGATCTCACAGGAGACGCGAACACTGATCAGCGACGCGCTCACGGCCGCGGACTTCGATCCGGAAGAACTCGTGACGACGCCCGAAGAGCTGGCTCGCTTCGTGGGTGCGGTGGCGGTCTCGACGGACACCACCGCGATGCTACTCGGCAACGTGGCCCAGATCGCGCGCATCGGGCATATGGGCGCCGCTCACGCCGGTGCGTGGGACACGCTGATATGCGGAGAGTCGACGGCCATCGCGTGTACGGACACCATCACGGACGTCACCCGTGGGCTGGCAACCTCGGTCGTCGAATGTGACAACGCCACACCTGGCGCGGTCCGCGTCAGTTTCGATGACGCGTGCACATTGTTTGTGACCGAGAACGCGGGCTCGATTAGCTATCGGCGCAGCGACGGCGCGTATGCGTTCGACGACTTCGCCCTCGGCTCCGTCCGCCAGGTCGACGGCTTGCTCGCCGTGAGCCTCGAATCGGACGATGGCCTCCACCTGGCGGTCGGCGAGATGGAGGGCATCAGCGTTGCAACCAACGAGGGCAAGTCTTGCGAAGAGCGACTGACGATCAGTCGCCTCATCGCGGACGCCGTATCGACCGGCCTCTCGGTCGACATCGACGCAGAGCGACTCGCCGACGACAAGACGATGTCGATCGCAACCCCGGTCGGCGCCGCCACCTTCAGCAACGCGGCCCCCTGCACCTGCCCGGACCCCGGCTCCGTGATCGACTGGCGCTGGACCGGCTTCATCAAAGGCCAAGGCGACGCCAACCTCCGCTTGAGCTACGCGGCCGCCACGAAGGAAGGCGCCTGCGCCGACGTGTCGGTCAAAGTGATGTCCTGGCCCGCCCAATGCGACGGTGCCGCCACCGACTGCGGGAAGTCCGCCGTCGAGAAACTCCTCGGCCCCCTAGTCGCAGCCACCTGCGTCCCGCGCTAGCACACGGCCCAGCCGACCGAGCCGACCCGCGCCACACCACATCCGGCGAGCCGACCCGCGCCACGTCCGCGCGCCACACGTCCGCGCGCCACGTCCGGAAGACCTCCAGATGCCCGTTTCAAGCGGGTGTTTCGCCTGGAGCGCAGAAATTCTGCAACGGAATCCGGAAGCGGCCGATTACGTCTTCGCACTTTTTTGGAGGCGAAGATGACGCAACCCAAGCGACACCTGCCGGGCCAGTTTGTGGAAATCACCCGTCGGACGACCCACCGTCAGTTTCTGCTGCGGCCGGGCAAGGATACCCGCGACCTGGTCGGCTATATGTATGGCAAGGCGCTGCTCGATAACAATCAGACCGCCAGCGCTGCGTTCTGCATGTCGAACCACGTTCACTCCGCGCAGCTCGATCGCGAAGGCACGCGGTCGGGCTTCATGCAGCAGTTCTTTTCCAACACGACCCGCAAACGGAACCTGCAGCTCGACCGGCGCGAGAACCTGTGGGCCGTCGGCGAACCCGGCGACATGGTGCTTCTGGAACTGCAGGAGATCATCGACAAGATCGTCTATGTCTGTCTTCAGGCGGTCGCCGCGGGCTGTGTGGAGAAGGCGACCGACTGGAGCGGGTTCAAGATCCTTCCCAAAGACTGGGGCAAGCCGATGCGGTTTCCGCGACCCCACCACTGCGGCAAGGACATGCCGGAGTTCGTGGAGTTCACGCCGATGCCCCCGCCAGGTTTCGAGGATCTGCCGCTGGACGACGTGATCGCGTTCTTCGAGCACCTCATCGCGCGGGCCGAGCGGCGGTACGCGCGCAACCGGACGGTTCCGGTGCTTGGCATCGACGCCTGCGAAGCGAGGAGTCCATTCCACGTGCCGAACACGAAGGCCGCGATGCGCGAGCTCAACCCCCAGTTCAGCTCGAGAAACAAGACGGCGATCATCAAGGCCCTACGCCATCAACGCGCCTGCCGACAGGCGCACCGACTGGCACTGACTGACTTCCGCGACGGGAAACGTGACGTGGTGTTTCCGTCCGGAACTATCTTGATGGCGCGGCGCGCTGGCGTCCGATGCGCGGCGGTCGGCCGCGACGACCCGCATCTGACGCGTGCGAAGTGGACGGCAAGCCTGCAGAAACAGTGGGATGATTGGCCACGCAAACGCGCCGCCTGAGTCCCTATCTCAAAACCCTCTGATGTTGTTCGAGGCACAGCTCTGCCCGCTGCTGCCGCAAGCGGCACCCCTCACGCTGGTTTCCTCCAGCTTTTTGCCCCCACCTCAAGCGCTTACTCAGATTTCGACTCAAAACAACCTGTGGTGCTTCACGTCGGACTCATCCGTTGCGGTGCCGGGAGCCCGCCGGCCGTGCCGCGGCGGCGTACGGCCTCATGAACAAGGTCTTCCGGTTCTGGATCTTTCCGGTTCCCGGTTCTGGATCTTTCCGGTTCCGGTTCCTTGGTCTTTCCTGGCGTACGGCCTCATGAACAAGGTCTTCCGGTTCTGGATCTTTCCCGGTTCCCGGTTCTGGATCTTTCCCGGTTCTGGATCTTTCCGGCTCCTGGTCTTGGTCTTTCCGCGCACGCGCCGGCCTGGCGAGACGACATCGAATCGCCAGTGGCTACCTCATGCGCGCGGCGAGCCGTTCAAAGTCGGACGGATCAAGGATGAGCGTCGGCCCGACGAGCTGCGTGTCGGCGGGCAAAACCCCAAGCCGTTCCCCGAGCGCGGCGTCCATCGTCGCGATCGACAGCTCGCCGCGATCGGTCTCAAAGACCAACGCCGGCCCGTTGACATAGGTGGTTCCCTCACTGTGCGTTACGAACGCAGCGGACGCCGGATTCGGCAGCAGCTGGCGGGTCGTCGCGACAAGGAAACGGCGGTAGCGCAACGTATCGCCGTCGAGTCGAAACGTGCCGCCCTTGGTCCCGCGGTACACCACGAACGCGAGCCAGCCGAGAATGAAGCCCATCTGCGCGAACACCGTCGCCGTGTGCCCGGGCGATGGCTGGCCGAAAGCCTCCATCACAAGCGCGCCGATCGTGCCGATGACGCACGAGCCGAGCAGCCAGTACACGGCGAAGATCATCGCACCGGCGCCAGCAGTGCGGATACGTCCGTTCAATGGCTCTTCGATCGCTCGTCCCGGATTCGATTCGTCCCAGTCAACCACGTGCGCTCGCCCCGTGTCGAGGTCCGCCGAAACGTTGCGCCGCCGCAACGTCGCCGTGGATGCGTTGCAACAGCGGCGGCGGCACGCATGGGTCATGCTTGCGACATTTCAACACGTTACGTCGCGCGGAGGTGTTGGCATCCGTCTTGTATTGAGGGAGCACGTCGGATGAAACCACCATAGGAGACACACCATGAACGTGAAACGAATCGTTGCCGGACTCGTCCTCGTCGACTTTGCTGCCCTGAATGCCTACGCCCTGTACACCGCCGGCGGATACGTCGGTTTTCTCGAGTATGTGATGGAGATGCCGATCTGGGGGTGGGTGGTGTTCGCGGACCTCGTGATCGCTGCCACGATGGTCCTCACCTGGATCTGGGCAGACGCGAAGCGGTGCGGCCGCAACCCAGTGGGTTACACGCTCCTCACGCTGGCGTTTGGCAGCATCGGCACGCTGCTCTACGTCGCCGTGGGGCGCGGTGAGGAACGCAAGACGTCACGCTTTGACTCCACCGCTCTCCCGGCGTCGTAGCGCGGCTCCACCGCTGAGCGAGGTTGTTTAGCTTCCCCGTAGATCCGATCGCGGGGCCGCAACGTTCGAACCCCGTCACTCGACGTCCCGGAGGTTCGATGATGAAAACCCTGCTCCTCGCCCTGCTCAGTATAATGCTGCCGCTCACGGCGGCGGCGGAGCCCCCAAACTATCGCTACGGCGCGCCGATCGTGCACCAGAACCTCACGCTGGTCCCCGTCTACGCGCCGCCCAATACGCCCGCGTTCACGGAGCAGTATCTGACGTTCACGGAGGCCGCCGCCGAGGGGTTGATCAAGGTCACGGAGCTCGACGGCAACACGTCGTCGGCGCAGGTCGCGGCGGTCCACGTCACGAGCACCACGGACAAGCCGATCTTCCTGATGGCGGGCGAAGTGATCCTCGGTGGCAAGCAAGACCGCATCATCTCCAGCAACACGATCGTGCCCGCGCGCGCCCGCAAGCTGACCGTAGCGGTGTTCTGCGTGGAGCAAGGCCGCTGGGATGGCAAGCAGGCGAGCTTCACGGCGTCCGGTAAGGTCGGCCACAGCAAGCTGCGCAGCAAAGCGATGTTCGAAAACGAGCAGTCCGCCGTCTGGAGCGAGGTCGCCGAACAGAACAAGAAGACGGGCACGAGCCCGTCGACCGGCACCTACCGCGCCACGCTCGACCACAAGGCCCTCGCCGCGGCGTCGCAGACGTACGTCGCGGCCTTGCTACCACCGCTTTCCGCCGACACTCGAGCG
Source organism: Bradymonadaceae bacterium (assembly GCA_041601915.1). Lineage (GTDB taxonomy): Bacteria > Myxococcota_A > Bradymonadia > Bradymonadales > Bradymonadaceae > JBFIHF01. The sequence continues at coordinate 12,954 of JBFIHF010000020.1, read as the reverse complement.
CTGGGCGTCGTCGTCGCGATCGACGGGCAGATCAAGTCGATGGACGTGTTCGCGAACGAACTTCTGTTCGCGAAGATGCGCGAGCCGCTCGTCGAGTCCTACGCGGTCGCTGCGGCATCCAGCGAGACCAAGAACAACGCAAAGCTCGACCCTGCCGAACTCGCCACGCTGAACCAGCGGCTCGCAGACACGCAGAACGCTGCGCCCAAGCCCCGATCAAGCGGTGCCGCGGACACCGCCTACTCCGCCACGCCGAACGCAAAGTCCGCCGTCACGACGTCGAAAGACGGAAAAACCGTGCATCGTTTCATGACTGTGGAATGAGCCAGACCTGCGTCAGGACCCGAACGCCCGGACGAGGTCGGCTTCGCGCGTAAACGTCATGAGCGCGACGTCGGCAGAGTACTTCTCATCGTAGAACAGCAGCTCAACGTGGGACGGCACGAGATCGCGCAGCCACATCGCAAACAGGGCGCAGTCGCCCAGGAACCCGTCGAGATGAACAATTTGCGCGGTGTGATCGAGCGAGCCGAACATGTCGCCGAATCGAAGCGGAATGATCCACTCCACGGAGTTGAAGCCTTCGGGATCATCGGACTCGGGAAACTTGATGTCTTGCCACTCGCTGAGCCGCTCACGAAAGACGTCGATGTCGAATTCCCAGGAAATTTCGTCGGGGGGGGAGACGAAGTAACTCATGTTTTACTACCTCAAGGCTCTCGAGGCGCACGCTGCGCCGTGTATCGAGCCTCCTTTGTATGGAACAACTTACGCCACCCACACATTCTCCGATCATCTGGAACGCAGAACAAGAATTGAGACTCGGCCCAATCTGCGCGACAATGAGCGGGATGCCCTGGACTGAACATACTGGTGAAAGTGTCGACCTCGCGACGGCGACCGCCGAGGAGACTCTGCTGCTCGCGCTGAGCCTCCGAGATCCGCGCGAAGCCGAGGAGATGATTCCGCACCTCGATCGGCACGCGATCGCCATCGAAGCGCGCTTACGCGGGCGAAGCCGCATCGCGGTGTTGCGCGGTGAGTCGCCGAGCAGTTGGCTGTTCGGTCCGGCCGGATTCGTGGGGCCCGCCGGCGCGATCACGCTGGCCGGTGCAGCGGCGATCACCTACGCGCTCACGCTGCGATTCAGCCTGTTCGTTGCGGCGGCCGTCGGCTGCTACGTGGTGCTACGACTCCTGATGGTCCGCGCCGACCGGCGCGACTGGTTCGCCGTCGGCACGCCACTGGGCGCCGGCGTCGTCGCCGCGTGGATGATTCGCCGGCAGGGGGAGCTCGCACCATCGAGCTGTGACGGCTACCTGTGTCGCGCGTTGGTCGACGGCCCGGAGTACTGGCACGACCTCGCCGGACGAGCGGTGGCGAACCTGCCGCTGCAGCGGCGCGAGCGCATCGTGCTCGACGCCTTCAGGGAGCGACCGGAAGACCTCTGGCATCTGCTGCCGCACGTTCCGACACCCGCGGTGGTTCGCGCGGCCTTGGCCCGCGGACCGCGTTCCTCGGCGACCGCAGACTTTCACGCGTTCGGCGCGTTGATCCGCCAATCGTCGGTCGAACCGGTCCTCGAAGCGATTCGAGCGGGCGCCGGCAACCGCGATGTCTTGATTCGCGCGGTCGCGGCGAGCGGGAACCCCGCGGCGGTCGATCTGCTCATCGCCACCCTGAGCGAGCGCAACGAACGCCTGCGCAACGTCGCCCGCGACGGCCTCATCGCACTGGGGCCATCGGTCCTGCCCAAGTTGTTCGCGGCATTCTCGACCCCCGACGCGTGGGTCCAGCAAGGGATCGCACGCGCGCTGCGCGGCATGCGGCCGGACGCCCAGATCGAGCAGTTCTCGGCCACGACACTGGCGAACGTCCCGCTCGACGAGTCGGCGGCCGCCGATCTGCGACGCATCGTGTTGTCGCGTCAGGTCACCGTGAACAAAGTCTCGTTCGCCCACACCCAGACGAGCACCCTCGACGCGATCCTCGCCGCGATCCCGGCGCCCTCCGCGACGCTGCACCTGCGGTGGCATCAAGGCCACGCGATGAGCGAAGCCGCCGCGGCCTGCCTCGTCAACCTCGTCCTGACCGAGGGACCCGAGCAGCGTTGCGCGGAGTTGGCTGGGCTGCGCCACCTGCTCGAGCCCAAGTCCCGCCGCAACCTCGACGAGTACGCCATCGAGCACTCCGCGAATCCGCTGTACCGCATGGTCCTCGCCGACGAAGCCGACTTGCTGCGACACCACCACGAGGCGTCGAGCGCGCGATCCACGGCCGAGACCTGGGTCGACGTGCTCGAGCGTCACGCTTCGCTCGCCGCAGTACATGCGCTCGACGAACTCTGGCGCACCGGCGTCGACGGGGTCATCCAGACCTCCGCCATGGCGTCCCTGATGCGTTTGAGCGGCGAGTACGAGGGATTAGAGCTGTTCGCGGACCAAGCCCTGCATGACGCCCTCCGAGACGCCTCGCACCCGCTGTACGACGCCTACGCGCGCGGCCAGTTCAGCCGGTTCGAGCAAATGATGATCAGCGCGCGGCGCGTGGACCCGGAGGTCTTCCGGACGCTGTACCAGACGCTTGTCGCCCAGCAGATCTTGTGGGGGTACTACGACCAGCAGGGGGTCCTGCGCGGCAGCTTCCGCATCGACGAGGACTACGTGTTCCTCGATGAGCACGACCAGCGGGTCGAGTTCCCGCCCAATCAGCAGATCGGGGTCGTGCATCCCGCCGAGCTCGGCGCAACCGCGTGTCGGGCGTGGGCCGAAGTGTTCAGCGACTACGAGCTGGTCCCGCACTTTGAGCAGCTGCAACGCCCGGCCCGCCATCTGACGCTGGAGGAAGGCATCTCCACCCTCTTCACCGACTTTACGGACCGCGCCCCAGGCGGGCGACTCGAGGCGAGCCTCATTCAGCGCGGTTGGCGACCGTCGCCGACGGACGTTGAGACGGTCTACACCCTCACGAAGCCCGTCCAGCGCGGGCGAGCGACCTACACGGCCGTCATCGAGACCACGCCGGGTTTCGGCGAGGACCCTGACGAGCTGCAACAACTGGACTTCCTCGCGTTCTGGAACGGCCACCACCATGTGTTTTCGGCCGTCGTGCAGAAGGTTCAGCTGGGCGACATCGACGCCGTGGTCTTCTCCGAAGTGGTGCTGGAGTTGCGAGAACTGCTGGCTACGACTGCGACCAACGACGAACGATCCCTGCCGTCGATTCTCGCGATCCCCAAGGACTGATGCGACGGGCGTGGCTGGTCGCCACGGTCGCGATCGCATGTCTCGGGTGCAACGACTGTGACGGCTTGGGCGAGCCGATCCATCCCGACTGCGGCAACGGCGTGGTCGACGACCTCGAAGTGTGTGACGGCACGGCGCTGGGCAGCGAGAGCTGCGCGTCGCAGGGCTTCGAGGGCGGCACGCTGCGGTGTGCGAGCACCTGCGGCGGCTTCGTCGTCGCCCAGTGCGACGGGGTCCGAGACGCCCTCGACCCGTGCTCGCTGTGCCTGCCCAGCGAGGAGTGCCGCGGCGGTTCGTGCGTGTCGACGTGCGACGGCGAGCCGTTCGTCGAAGATACCGAACTGGAGTTCGACATCGAGGTCGTGCGTGTCGCGGGCACCGTGTCCTTCGGCGACGCGACCGTGAGACCGCCCAGCGCGTTGCGCTTCGTCGGCGACGTGTACTGGGAGCCTGCGATCGTTCCGATCCGCGACGACGGCACGTACGAGGTGGCCCTGCCGCCGGGGCGCTACCAAGTCACGTGGGAGCCCGAAGTCGGCTTCGCAGGCGCCTCCGAAGGTCTTCCGGACATCGATGTGGGAGGTCTTCCGGATGTCGATCTCGCGGCGGAGCACGATTTCGCGCTGACGCCGTGGGCAGATCTCGAGCTGGAGGTGGTCACGGACTTCCCGGATGAGCTCGGGTCGATGATTGTGGAGCCGCTCGACCCGCGGTTCGGACGGATTCAGTTCTCGCTCGCGTCGACCGAACCGCTGAGGCTCCGGTCTGGGGACTACCGGATCTGGTGGGCGCACGAGGACGACAGCCGGCGAGACGTCGTGGAGTACCTCGAGACGGTGAGCTTCGCGGAGTTGCAGGCGCGCGGCACGATCGAGATCCCCGTCGTGCACACCGAGCTCGCGGTTACGATCAACGGGGGCGCGCCGTATCCGGGGGGAACGGTGCGCGCGGAGCTCATACGCAGCGAGGCGCTGCCGCGGCCGGGCTGGCTGAGTATCGGCGAGGACCGCGAGCGCTGGGATCTCGACGCGAGCGGTCGCGCCAGCGGCTGGATGCTCGACCGACCGCGCAACGTGGCGCTCGTCCTCAACGGACCGCCAGTCTGGGGCTGGATCTGGGCGAAGCGGGATGTGCCCGCGGCCGCCGAGATCGCGATCGATGTGGCGATGCCGCGGCTCGCAGGCGAGGTCCTGCGCAACGGCGAGCGGCTGCCGAATTCGCAACTCGACGGCGCGGCGCGGGGCCGTCTCGAGTTCTCATCCGATGAGGGCGCGCTCTCCGTCGAACTCTCCGAACGCGGCCGCGGCGACTTCGCAGTGCGACTGCCGCGAGGTCTCTGGGACGTGAGGGTCAGCGGCCTCATTTTCGCGGGCGTACTGCCCGTAGTGCCGTGGGCGGCGCCGTCCATCACGGTTGGAGGCGATATCGACGAGCACGTCATCGACGTGCCGGCGGTCCGGCTCGCCGGGCAGCTCACCGTCAATGGCGTCCGATCGGACGACGAGGTCGACCTGCAAACGCGCGGCGAACTTCAGCTTCGGACCCCGGGGGAGTCGGCGTGGTTCACGGTGCCGATCCCGGCGCGGGGCCCCGCCGGCTGGGACGTGATCGTCGCGCCAGGCACCTACGAGGCCGAACTCGCGCGATGGTGGTTCGCGACGGGCAGCGAACCTGCGCCGCTTGGTGCATTGCCGCTTGGCGCATGGGCGCTCGGCGACCTCGCCGTGCCGGTGGCGACGCGCTACGACATCGACGTTCGGGTGCACGACGTCAGCGTCGCGCTCGAAGCGGACCCGGAGCCCGCGCGGCCCGGCGTACTCTGGTTCATCCGTCGGCCCGACGACCGCGTGTCGCGCCAGATCGCCAGCGGAGACGCGCCCGTTACAGTGTCGCTGTACCCCGGACACTACCGCGTCGAATGGGCACCGCTCGACGACGACGGCCACGCCGTCGACCCCGTGGTGCTCGAATCGGCGCTGCGCGTCGACGGTCCGATCGAGCGGCGCTACGACGTCGGCCAGGTCGAACTCCGCGGCACGATCCTGGTCAACGGTGCGCCGGCCGAGAACGCGGGGGATCTCGACGTCCAGCTCACGCGCGCCCCGAGCGCCAATTCGATCCACCATGCCGCACTCGACGCGAGCGGCCCTGCGACGTTCACGACCCAGCTCGTCCGCGGCCATTACGCCGTCGTGCTCAGCGCGTCGGCCGATCACGAGGTGCTGCCGGGGCATGGCGTCGTGCTGCACCAGGCGTGCCACGACGCGCGACTCGACTGATCGAGTGCGCTTCGCTACAAACTTCGCGACCCTTCGAGGATTCCCCGTGGCCATCGCACTTCCAGAACCGCTCGTCCATTCGTTCACACCACCGCAAGTCCCGCAGACACTGGATGTGGCGCTACCGGTGTTCGATCGGCTCGAAGCGATGCCGGTCCAGACGCGCGCGGAGCTCGAGGCGTTCCTCGAAGCGTGGAACGAGACCGGCAGCTGGCTGTACGACCACATCTCGAAGACGCGCGTCGCGACGAGCTGCCACACCGAGGACCAGGCGATCCAGGCGCGCTGGGCAGACCTCGTCTCCAACGTGTTGCCCGAGATGTCACGGCGCGACGATCGACTCGCCCGCAAGACCCTCGCGTCGCCGGTGATCTCGGAGCTGGAGGTCGGCCCGTACGCGCCATTCCTGCGCCAGACGCGCACGAGCGTCGAGCTGTTCCGCGAAGAAAACGTCGCGCTGGAACAACGCATCCAGGAGCTGATCAACGAGTATCAGAACATCTCCGGGACCTGGAGCGTCGACTTTCAGGGCGAGAAACGCACGATGAGTGCGATGTACAAGTTCCTGTCCGAACCGGACCGCGCGGTGCGCAAGGCGGCATGGTTTGCGATGGCCGACGAGGTCGCGCGCACCGCCGACCAACTCGAGACGCTGTTCGAGACGATGTTCCAGATTCGCCATCAGGTCGCGCTGAATGCCGGGTTCGAGAACTTCCGTGACTACATGTTCGTCGCCAAACTGCGCGACTACGACGCCCTCGCCTGCCACAACTTTGCGGAGGTCGTCGTCGCCGAGGCAGTGCCGTTCGTGGCCGAGATCTCGGACGCCACACGCGAGCGCCTCGGGCTCGACACCTACGCGCCGTGGGATCGGTTCGCTGAACCGGACGGCGGCGCACCGCTCAGCCCGTTCGAAGATACCGAGGCCCTCAAGGATGGGGTGGAGCGCATGATGCGCCGCCTCGACCCGGAGCTCGGCGACCAGTTCGCGGCGATCCGCGAGAACATGGACCTCGACTCGCGCCCCGGCAAATCTCAGGGCGGCTTCATGTCCTGGTACGCCTGGGACCGACGGCCGTTCATCTTCGCCAACGCATCGGGCAAACATGGCGACATCGTCACGTTGCTGCACGAGGCCGGGCACGCGTTCCACGCCCTGCTGGCCACCGCGTCGGGCGCCCGGCAGGTGGCGGGGGTCTCGCCGCCGATGGAGTTCAACGAAGTCGCGTCGATGGCGATGGAGCTGCTGCACTACAACACGCTCGACGAGTTCTATGACCCCACGGACGCCGCGCGCGCGATTCAACAACACCTGCGGCGCGTGGTGATGATGTTCCCGCGCACGATGGCCGGCGATCAGTTCCAGCACTGGATGTACACGAACCCGACGCACACGCGCCAAGAGCGCCGCGCAAAGTGGCTCGAGCTTCAGCGCACCTACTCCCCGGAGCTCGACGCGAGCGAGATCGACGACGAGACGCTGGCGAACACGTACCACCAGATCCTGCACTTCTTCGTCGTGCCGTTCTACTTCATCGAGTACGCGTTCGCGCAGTTCGGCTCGCTGCAAGTAGCGATGCGGGCGGACGAGGATCGGGCGGGCGCCCTGAGCGCGTACAAAGAAGCGCTGAAACTGGGCCCCCATCGCGATGTGCGCGGGCTGTACGAAGCGGCGGGCGCGCAGTTCGACCCCACGACGGACACCCTGCGCGGCGCGATGGACTGGGTCCGCAAACAGCTCCACTAGCACCGGGGCCCTGATCCGACTTGACGACGACCCAGTTGCAATTGATACTCATTTTCAATTAGCGGCCAGTATTGGAGCCTGTATGTCCGTCACACCCATGCGTTTCGTCGCGATCGCGGCCTTCACCCTTTTCGCGGCGATCGGCTGTAGACCCGACGTCGAAGCGAATCCACCCGACACGTCGACGCATTCGGCGCCGCCGGATGTCGCGGCGGAGAAGCTCGAACTCACCCTGTACTCCGGCCGCAGTGAGGCGCTCGTCGCCCCGTTGATCGAGAAGTTCGAGGCCGCGTCCGGTGCCACGGTGAAGGTGAAGTACGGCGACAGCGGAGAGCTCGTGGGCACCCTACTCGAAGAAGGCGAGAAGTCGCCGGCCGACGTGTTCTGGGCTCAGGACGCCGGGACGCTCGGTGTGTTGTCGGCGAAGGGCATGCTGGCAAAGCTGCCGACCGAACTCACGACCAGCGTGGACGGGGTGTTCAAGTCCCCGACCGACGAATGGGTCGCGACCAGCGGGCGCGCTCGCGTGCTGGTATACAACACGAAAAAGCTCCAACCGGAAGACCTGCCGAAGTCGGCCGCCGAGCTCACCGATCCGAAATGGAAGGGTCGCGTCGGTTGGGCGCCGGAGAACGCGTCGTTCCAGGCGTTTGTCGCCGCGATGGTCGAGCTGGATGGCGCGGAAGCGACGACGAAGTGGATCGCCGACATGACCGCGAACGAGCCCAAGGCGTATCCGAAGAACACACCCGCGGTCGCCGCGACGGCCAGCGGCGAGGTCGATGTCGCGTTGGTGAATCACTACTACCTGTATCGGCTGAAGAAGGAGAACGGCCCGGACTATCCCGTCGAGAACCACTTCTTCGGCAGCGAAAAGGCCGATTCGCTGGTGAACGTCTCCGGCGTCTCGCAGCTGAAGTCGAGTGCGCACAGCGAGGCCGCGCAGAAGTTCATCGCGTACCTGCTGTCCGAGGATGCGCAGAAATACTTCGCCAGCGAGACCTACGAGTATCCGGTCATCCACAGCGTCCCGCCGTACGAGGGCTTGCCGCCGCTCAAGACCCTGAAGCCGCCGAAGGTCAACTTCGCGAAGCTCGCGAACCTCGAAGTCACCGTCGACCTGCTGCGCAACGCCAAAGCGCTCCCCTGAGATGACCCGTCGCAGGTCCTACGACGCACACCTCGGCCTGCACACGGCGAGCCTGACGGTCGCGGCGCTGATGCTGCTGCCGCTTGGGTGGTTGCTCCTCTACGCGTGGCGCCTGCGTGATCGCGCCGACGCGGTCGGCGCGTTCTGGAGCGCGGCGACCCAACAAGCGCTGTGGAACGGGGTGACCCTCGCGGCCTGTGTGTCAGCGGTTTGTCTGCTCGTCGCGTTGCCGATCGCCTGGCTGACACACGCCACGGACCTGCCCGGGCGACGCTTCTTTCGCGCGGTCCTCAACCTGCCGCTCGCCGTGCCGTCCTACGTGAGCGGCTTCGTCGTCGTCGCCGCCCTGGGGCCCAAGGGGTGGTTCCAGCAGTTACTAGCCCCGCTGGGTGTCGAGCGCTTGCCCGAGATCTACGGCTTCAGCGGCGCGTTTGTGGCGCTGCTGTTCACATACCCGTTCGCGCTGATCCCGTTGCAGGCGGCGCTCTCGCGGATGAACCCCGCCCAGTGGGAGGCGGCGCGGTCGCTGGGCGCCTCACCGACCCGCGCGTTCTTCACCGTCGTGCTGCCGCGATTGCGCGCCGCGATCGGCGCGGGCGCGCTGTTGGTCTCGCTGTACGTGATCAGCGATTTCGGCGCCGTGTCGCTGCTGCGCTACGAGTCGCTGAGCTACGTGATCTACGTGCGCTACAAGTCGCTGTTCGACAAAGACGAAGCGATCTTCCTGGCCCTGCTACTGGCGATCGTGGCGGTCGTGTTCATCGCGATCTATCGGCTCATTCGGGGACAGTCCGAGGGGCGAGGCGAGCGAGCGGGGCGGCGATGGCCAACCATCGCGCTGGGCCGTTGGCGATGGCCAGCACTGATCTACTGCGGGGCAGTGTTGGCGGGCGGAGTAGGTCTTCCGGTCGTCACGGTCGGCATCTGGCTCGTCCGTGGCTTGGGCCAGGGGAACGAGATCGGCAACGTCTCCGGGGAGCTCTTCAACACCGTAACGGTCGGCGTCATCGCGGCACTCATCACCGTCGCCATCGCAGTGATTCCCGCACTGCTGGGGCGGTTTGGTGGCCCACGTGCCTCACGGGTCATCCACGCCGCCACGCACATTGGTTATGCGCTCCCCGGGATCGTCGTCGCGTTGTCGTTGGTGTTCTTCGCGATCCGCTACGCGGGGCCGTTCTACCAGACGGCTGCACTGCTCGTGTTCGCCTACGTCGTGCGCTTTCTGCCGCTCGCCGTCAGCGTGCTCGACGACGACCTTGGCTCGCAGAGCCCGCGACTCTACGAGGCCGCGCGCGGCCTGGGTTGCCGACCCATCGCCGCCTGGTTCCGCGTCGTCATCCCGTCCGCGAAGATGGCCCTCGCCGCTGGTCTCTTGATTGTCTTCATGTCCGTGATCAAGGAGCTCCCCACCACGCTCCTGCTGAGCCCGCTCGACTTCAGCACCCTCGCGACCCGCATCTGGGCCCTCACCGAAGAAGCCTTCTTCACCGCCGCCGCACTGCCCGTGCTGCTCCTGCTCGTCCTCGCCGGACTCGCGCTGTGGTTCCGACCGGACGTCGAGCTCCGCACGCGTCGACAACGCGAGGGCGAGAACCACTGACCTTTCATCGCAGATCTCCTTGTGAACTGCACATCTTGGCCGTGCGCCGAATTGACACGAAAATCGTGTAGCACTAGATTGGTGTCATGGCTAAACTGCAGAACATCACGATCACCGTCGACGCAGAAACCGCACAGTGGGCCCGCGTGTACGCCGCGCAGCATGGCACCAGTGTGTCCAAGATCGTCGGGGAGTTGTTGCGTGAGCGCCACTTGCGGGAACTCGGATACGAGCGCTCGATGAAGAGCTTCTTTTCGAGAGGACCTCGTCCGCTGAGCGACGAGCCGGCACCCTATCCGACGCGAGAAGCGTTGCATGAGCGATAGGGTCTTCGTCGACACGAACGTGCTGGTCTACGCACGCGACGCGAATTTTCCTGACAAGCAGGCGCGTGCGGAGGAATGGCTGCGCTCGCTGTACGTAAGTCGACGCGGCCGGCTCAGCGTGCAGGTCTTGCAGGAGTACTACACGACCGTGACGAGAAAGCTCCGACCTGGCCTTTCACGGTCAGAGGCCCGCGACGACGTGCGCGATCTATGCTCATGGGAGCCTCTCGCCATGACGAGCGAGCTCCTGTCGAGCGCGTGGCAGGTCGAGGAGGATCACGGCCTCTCGTGGTGGGACTCATTGATCGTCGCCGCGGCGCTCCACCTCGGGTGCGACACCCTGCTGACGGAGGACCTCGCGCATGGCCACAACTACGGTGGTGTCGTTGCGATCAACCCATTCGCGGAACCACCGTAAGCGTCGCGCCCTCGCATCGATGCCCGATCCCGGCACCAGCAATGACGATGGGTCCACGACTCATGATCGTGCCACGTGCGGGTAGTCGAACGCCGTGGCCGGCAGATACGGCCCGCGGCGTCTGAAGAACCAGCCGTTGAGCTGTCGATTCATGCCGACCGCCATGTGGACGACCGCCGGGTTGGAGGTCGTGCCGCGGATGTTCTCGATCTGCAGTTCGGCAGCGCGCTTCATCATCGTTGCGTACGCCGCGCGGCCGACGCCGTTTCCCTGGATCTCGGGCTCCAGCATCACGTCGATTCCAGCGACGTTTCCGTAGATGGGGTGATCGAAGTAGGGCGACAGGCCGAACGCGCCGAGCCGCTCGCCGCCACTGCGAATGACCCAGCTACACTCGAGTCCCTCCGCGAGCCTCTTCAGCAGCGAGTCGCGAACCGCAGCGTCGATCTTCGCCTGCTGCTCCGTTGTCAGGTCCAGACTCCCGAAGCCGAGTTCGGGTCGCAGACGGAAGAACTCGCTACGTTGCGCGATGACGAAGTCGACGTCTTCGACAACCATCTGCGCAAACTCCAGGCCATCGACATCCAGCGGCGCACGACGATCGAGCGCACCGAGCACGTCTCTGACCCGGCCGCCCAGCGCCAGCTTCGCCAGACCGAACCCCGCCGCTCGGAGCTGTGGCACCAGCGGGTAGACCGGTTCGAGAACGCAGTACGTGTCTTCGCCAAAGAGCGGCTCGAGCTCGGCCAGCTTTGATGCGATCCACTCCACCGGCACGTCCTCGGGATCGGCCAACAGCACCAGCTCGCGTTCAGGGCTGCGATACGGCCGGTCGTCGACGTGCGTCAGCAGCAGCACCCCCTTCAGCTCCGGGCCCCGACGAAGCGTTTCCACGCGATCGAGGATCTCCCACCGGGCCGCGAGGTGCGTGTTCAGGAACTGCGTGGCAGCGGTGGCGCTCCGCAGATCGAGTCGTTTCGAGAGGGTTCGCACGAAAAGAGCGGTGGCTTCGTCGAGCATGGTATCCGCGGCGTGGGAAGCGGTCTTGGAGACGGAGCCCCGCTCAGCGAAACTCCTCGTACTCCGCTGGCAGCGCGATCCCGAACCGGTCCGCCAACGCTAACACATCGTGGACATCGTCTTCATCAAACGCATACCCGGTGTGGAAGCGTACGAGCCACTCCGGCGCGATACATCGAATCATGCGGCCTTCGACGGTCGCGCGACCCAGCAACGAGTCAGCGGGGTAGAAGACACCGTCCTCCACCGGTCCGTAGATCCCGCGTCCTGCGCCATCGAGCTCGATGACGTGAAAGTCGATACGCTGGCCTTCGACGTCGCCCATCACGAAGTTCCAGGGCGTGCGATCCTCGGTGGCGATGTCGACCCACTCACGCGCGGCGAGCAATGAGCGCAGCACTTCAGCGCTGCTCGTCGTGATCGCGATGTCCAGATCGGCGTGAGCTCGCGTCTGCGCCCCGAGGAGCGCATCGACAGCCCATCCGCCGTCGAGCCAGACCTCGAGCCGGTGGGCGGCGAAGAGGTCCAGAAGGTCCAGCAACGCCGGGCGCGGCATCTGCGGTCTGACCGCCGCAGCGAGCGCACGGGTCGTCGAGGCGACGAGCTCGGGATCACTGCGCAGTTCGAGGGCGCGACGGAACAGCGCGATCGCGCTATCGCTACGACCCGCCTCGACAAGGCACTTGCCATAGTGTTGCGCCCAGAACGAGCGGAGCTCCCCCGATGGTTCGCGCAGGCTCTCGAACAAGTCGATCGCCTCCGCGAACCGCGCCTGATAGCGCAGCGCCACCGCAAGCCGCACGACATTGGCGGCGCGCGTGTTCGTGTCCGACGGGAGATCGAGCGCGCGGCGTAACGCGGTCTCTGCTTCGCGCAAATCCCCGCTCGCGCGCAGTCCATCACCCAGACGCCCGAGGCTCGAGGCGGTCGAACTCGCGCTGACGGCAGCACGCAGCGGTTCGAGCGACGCCGGCGCTTCCTCACGCAGGAATGTCGAGGGAGGAAATCGTTCGATGGCTGTGAGCGCGCCGTCGTCGAGCACGATGACGCCCGGCAACGTGAGCTGATTCCATAGCTCCCAGCCGCTGCGCACCGCCCCAATCTGCTCGGCGTACAGGCTCATGACCGTGCCGTGCGCCACCACGATGGCGACGTCCGCCTCGATC
>JBFIHF010000019.1:0-38194 GCA_041601915.1 Bradymonadaceae bacterium | reverse complement strand
GCCTCGACTCGACCGACTTCGATCTCGCACCGCCTATGTGGCTAGAGAACCTGAGGAAACAGCCGTGAGGATGGCAAGGAGGTGCGAGTGAGACGATGCGGGGCATCGTCGACGAGCGACGACGCAGCGATCGTCGCGGCTGTTTCCTCAGGCGCGCCATGCAAAAAACACCAGTCACCTAGGTCGCTAGAGTCGTCGGCCGACCGCTGTGGCGATCGGGGCGAGGCCGTCCATCAGCGCCTCGAACTCTTCGAAGCGGAGCGCCTGGTCGGCGTCGGACAAGGCCGTGGTGGGGTCGGGGTGCAGCTCGACCATCGCCCCGTCGAGGCCCGCCGCCAGCGCGGCGCGGCAGAGCGGGCTCACCAACGACGGGACGCCGGTGGCGTGCGACGGATCGACGATGACGGGCAGACGCGTGTGCTCGCGAACCCAGAGCGCACCGGCGATATCGAGCACGAACCGCGTCTCTTCGCCGAACGCGCGAATGCCGCGCTCGCACAGCACGATCTGGTCGTTTCCCCCGCGCGCGATGTACTCCGCGGCGAGGATCCACTCGCGCAGCGTCGCGCCAAACCCGCGCTTGAGCATCACCGGCTTCGATTGGCGTCCCAGTGCGTCGAGCAGCGCGAAGTTGTGCATGTTGCGCGTGCCGACTTGAAACGCGTCGACGCGCGGCGACAGCTCGTCGACGTCGGCCGGCGACAGCACTTCGGTCACGAAGGGGATACCGGCTTTCATCGATGCGCGGCGCAGCAGCTCCACGCCTTCGGCGCCCAGTCCTTGGAAAGAGTAAGGGCTCGTGCGCGGCTTGTACGCGCCGCCGCGCAGAATCGAACCGCCGTGCTCGTGCACCCATCGCGCCGTGAGCTCGATCTGCTCGCGGTTCTCCACGGCGCAGGGCCCGGCGATGACGACGAAACGCTCGTCGCCGAGTGCGACATCACCAATTCGAACGGTGCTGCGCGAGCCATCGGGCAGCGCGCCCACGAGAGGGAACTCGCTCTCCGTTGCGTTCGCCAGGTCCGCCGCGATCTTCGACATCGTCTCTCCTCACTGCTTCGGCCGGCTGTACGGGCCGATCCTGCACACGATATACAAACTTTCAACTTTTTTTGAAAGCAATGAATGCGTGCCGGACAGCATTCCGGTCAGCTCGAGGCGGGGTGTGGGGGAGGGCCGCTTGCGGCGGCAGAAGTGCTACTCGTCGGATGAATCGTCGCCGTCGCCGTCTTCGTCCCCGGCATCCTCGTCATCGGGATCCACGGCGACCTTCTTGGCGTCTTTCTTGGCGTCCTTTTTGGCGTCCTTCTTCTTGTCCGGCACCGTGCTGCTCGCGATCGCAGCGTCTTCGTCCTCGGCGCTCATCGCCCCTTCGACTCGGATCGGTCCGGAGGAGCCCTCGAGTCCGAGGTCGATTTCCCCGTCGTTGGCGCTGTCTGACGACCCGGTGGTCGTGGAGTCGTCACGCGCTTCGGGCGCCGTGCTGGGCTCCGAATCGATGGCGAGATTGGCTTTCGAGCGCTTCTGGGTGGTGCAAGCACCGACGGTGAGCGCGAGAACGATGATGAGTAGAGTTTTCATGGCGATTTCCTCCACGCCACGAGGGGATGTGCGCAGGGGCGTGGTCCGCTTCTGCACCATGGATTCTGCGGTCGTGGGGTTCGAAAATCCAATGAAATCGCCCCGGCGATTCAATTTTCAGCAACCTGAGCGGGCGGTGGTTGCAGGCCGAGCTCCGTCATGAAGAACGCGGTCTCATCGGCATCTTCCTGGACGATCTGGCGAATGAGGTCCGCGCCGCCGTGCCCCGAGTTTCGTTCGATGCGCAGCAGGATCGGGTCGGGACCGGTATGGGCGTGCTGTACCGCGGCGACGAACTTGCGGGCGTGCATCGGATCGACGCGGTCATCGGAGTCGGCCGCCATCATCAGCAGCGCCGGATAGTCGGCCGCCGCGACGTGGTGGTACGGCGAATAGGCGTACAGCGCGGCGAACTGGTCCGCGTCGTCGGCCGATCCGTACTCCGAGATCCAGGTCTTGCCGCTGCCGAACAGGTGGTAGCGCACCATGTCGAGCAGCGGGACCCCGCAGATCACCGCGCCGAACAGCTCCGGGCGCTGGGTCATCGCGGCGCCCACGAGCAGTCCCCCATTGGAGCCACCCTTGATGCCGAGCTTGTCGGCCGACGTGTAGCCCTTTTCGATGAGGAACTCGGCGGCCCCGATGAAGTCATCGAAGACGTTCTGCTTGTTTCCGAGCATCCCCGCCTTGTGCCAGTCCTCCCCAAACTCGCCGCCACCGCGCAGATTCGGCACCGCGTAGCCGCCGCCGGCCTCCAACCACGGGTAGATGCTGCCCCGGAAGTAGGGGCTCATGTTCACGTTGAAGCCGCCGTATCCGTAGAGCTGAAACGGGGTCGACCCGTCGAGTACGATGTCCTTGCGCGTCACCACAAACATCGGAATGCGCGTGCCATCTTTGGACTCGTACCAGACCTGCTCGACCTTGTAGGGCGACGAGTCAATCGGCACCTTCACCTGGAACCACAGGGCGGTCTTTCCGGTGGAGACCTGGGTCTCGAAGATCTGCGGGGGTGTCGTGAAGGACTGAAAGCCGAAGTACGCGGTGTCGTCGTCGGGATTACCGGTCATGCCGAACGAGGCGCCGATGCCCGGCAGCTCGATGTCGCGGATTAGCTTGCCCTTGAGGTTGTGGATGCGCAGGTCGGACTGCACGTCCTTGAGCAACGCCAGCACGAGGTGTCCGCCGATGATCTGCACCCCGTCGATCACGGAGCCGTCGGCATGTTCGGCGATCAGGGTCGTCCAATTCTTGTGTTCGGGCTTGTCCGCGGAGGTCTTCAGCACGCGATACCGCGGCGCGTCCTCGTTGGTCGTGATGTAGAAGTTCCCCTCCCACGCATCGATGGAGTACAGGAACGGCTTGTCGACCACGAGCGGCCGCCAATCGGCGTCCTTGCCGGCGAGGTTCTTGTAGTAGATGTCGGTCTTGTTCCACCCGTGTTGCACGTAGAAGAACAGGTGCTTGCCGTCCCGAGACAGGTCGACGCCGATGAACTTCTGCGGGTCGCCCGTCTTTTCGTGCACGATCGCGTCCTGGGACGGATCGGTGCCCAAGGCGTGATAGCGCACCTCGGCGAATCCGGGGCGTTCGGCGACGTCGATCTTCGGGTCGACGGGCAGCCACGTGTAGTAGAAGCCGGCCGTATCTGGCGTCCACGAGGGGTTCGCGTACTTCGCGCCCGGGATCACGTCGATCTTGCTCGTCACACCACTCGCCACGTCCATCACGTGCAGCGTCGCCTCATCGGCGTTGTTCGCCTTGAGCGTGTAGGCGACCTTTGAGCCGTCCCAAGATGGCCGCACCAGCCCGACCGACGTCGTGCCGTCGTCGGACAACGTGTTGGGGTCGATGAGAATCTTCTCCACGCCGTCTTTGCCCTCGCGCCAGTAGAACACGCGCTTTTCTTTGTCGGCATGGCGGGTCGACCAGAAGAAGCGATCGCCTCTCCGCGTCGGCGCGGACACCGAGTCGATGTAGTAGAGCTCCGCAAATCGCTTCGCCAGTTGTTCGCGGTAGGGGACCTTGGCGAGCCACCCACGGGCGACCCCGTCCTGGGCGGTCATCCAGGCTTGGACCTCGTCCGCGGCGACATCTTCGAGCCAACGGTACGGATCGGCGACGTCCACGCCGTGCAGCTTCTCGACGATGTCCTGGCGCCGGGTCTCAAGGTGCGTCGAGTCTGTTCCACTCATGGTGTGCTGCTCGCCGATCTGGGGGTCTGGAGTCTTGTTTTTCGCCCCGCCGCCGCAGGCCGAGAGGGTGATCGAGATCGCAATCGCTGCTGCCAGGTGTTGATGCATGAAATCCTCGTCGGTCGCGCAATGGCGCAACATCGCGCGAACGTGCATTGCTGTAAAGGTCGCGACGCCGGTGTGGTGGATCGTTTGACGTCCGCGGTCTAGGTTAATCGGATGAACGCTCATCTTTCACTTGGCTCCAATGGCCTCTCCGCCGTTGTGATCATCGCGGTCTTCACGATCACGTGCGGCACGGAGCCGACTCCCGAGAATCCGCTCGCGGATTCACCGGACATGTCCGCCGCGGACGCAGCGCCCGACGCCGGACCGACGGTGATGTGTCCGGTGCAGGGCAATCTGTTCTGTGGGGAGAAGTGCATCGACGTCACGTTCGACCTCGACCACTGCGGCGCGTGTGGGAACCAGTGTACGCGCGGCAAGATGACCTGCATGGCCGGGGAGTGTCTGTGCCTCGGCAGCGCGATCATGTGCGAAGGGGCCTGCTACGACGGGTTCACGAGTCGCGAACACTGTGGCAGCTGCGGGGAGGCGTGCACGGTCGCCGAGGCCTGCGTGAGCGGCGCGTGCCGCCCGATCGCCGACGATCCGAACATCTACGGGGTCCTCGTCGCGACCAACGAAGCCCGCGCGCGTCAGCAGGACTGCGGTGTTCACGGCCTGCGTCCCGCGGTGGGCCCCGTGCGCCTCAACGACTTGCTCACCAGCGCCGCCCAGAGCCATGCGATCGACATGTCCACGAACATGTTCTTCGAGCACGAAGGGTCCGACGGCGCGTCACCGGGTGATCGCGCGGCGCGCGCGGGGTACGCCGGCTCCACGACCGGCGAAAACATCGCGCGCGGTCAGGCGAATGCCGAGGCCGTCGTCGCGAGCTGGATCGACTCCGACGGCCACTGCAAGAACCTCATGAATGGGGCGTTTGATGAGCTCGGGGTGGGCTACGCGACCAGCGGCCCGACCGGTCAACCCTACTGGGTTCAGCTGTTTGGCTCGCAGTAGCTTGGCGCCGGAAATCGGGAACGGAGCGGGATTGTTTGCACGACGCGGGTGCGACAAGTTAGGATGGCGTGGGTAATAAGGACGGCTGCGGAGTTGCAATGGGGCATTTTTGGCTCGAGTTCGACATACAAGGTCACCGTCAGCGGTATGACTTTCAGCAGGCGAGCGTCTCAATTGGGCGTGACGCCGCGTCGGATTTCCACCTCGACCACACCACGGTGTCGAGGCAGCACGCCATGATTGTCGAGAACTACGGCAACTATCAGCTCGTCGTTCTCTCCCGCAACGGCCTCACCGCGATCGATGGGCAGGTCGTCACCGGGACCGTCGATCTGCGTCCCGGCATGACGATTCAGGTCGGCGAGGTGCAGCTCGGGTTTCGCTCCGCGATCGGCAATGGCGGCGTGGGCGAGGTGGCGACCGAGTCACTCAACCTGTCCGACGTCAACGGTCACGCCCCGACCGGCATGCTCCAGTCCGTCGACGAGCGTACCGAGCCGTCTCGCGATGCATGGGTCGCGCCCCAGGCGCCTGCGATGCAACAGCAACAGCAGCGCCCACCCCAGCAGCAGGGTTTCGGCCAGATGGCGATTCAACCCGCCCAGGGCTTTGACGCCGCGCCGGCGCCCCCCTCGGGGTTTGGGCAGATGGCGATCAATCCGGGGCCCGCGCCTCAGAACGGGGTCAACGGCGGATTCAACGGCGTGCCGGCCCAAGGCGGCGCGCCGCGCCCGGCCAAGAAGAACGAAGACGAATTCAAGATCAAGAGCTGGGAGGAGATCGCGGCGGAAGGCGCGACCGGCGCCCACGACGCCGTCGGTGGCGTCACCGACTTCGAGCGCATTCAGAAGGCGCAGGCCAAGGCGCAGAAGAAAGGTGCGGGGACCAACCCGGTGATGTTGGGTGTGCTCGCCCTCGCCGTGGTCGGCATGGCGGCCCTGTTCTTGCTGCCGGAGCCGGCGCCGCCGCCCCCGCCTGGCGAGCAGACGCCGGAGCGCTGCGCGAACTTGCAGATCTGCTACCCGATGGACGCCGAGCCGACGTGCGCGAACAAGTCCGACTGCGAGGCCAAGGCCCAACAGGCCTACAACGTCGCCGACGAGCTCTCCAAGAAGAAGGACGCGAACATCACCAATCGCTACGAGGCCTACAAGCAGCTCGACAAGGCCGGGCGCTATATGGCGAAGGCGGATATCCTGGAGAATCCACCCGAAGCGATGAAGGACTATGGCGCGCGCCTGCTGGAGTATGAGCAGGAGCTCGAAGACATCGCGCGCGACCACCGCATCCGCCACCACCAGCTTCAGCAACGCAACATGAACTGGGACATGGCCACCAACGTCCGCAGCTGGCAGGCGTACTTCCCTGACTCGTACAACACGTGGTTTCGGGAGGCGATCGAGGCCGAGCGCCGCATGAAGGACAGCGGAAGCTGGCCCAAGACCTTCGATCCGAAGCCGGCCAAGAAGAAGCGGGGCCGATAGTCGATGCATGGGCCGCGGGGTTCTCGCAATCTCGCCCTTTACCCGGCCTACGTCGTCTGCCTGAACGGGTTCTTCTGGTTCCCGGTCTTTTTTCTCTATCTCACTGATCGTGTCGGGCTCGAGGGCGCATTGCTCCTCGAAGCGATCTACTATCTCGCGGTCGTCGTCTTCGAAGTCCCCAGCGGCTGGGTCTCGGACCGGATCGGCCGTCGCTTCGCGTTGCGCGCCGCGGCGCTCGCGCTAGGTGCCGCCTATGTCGCGTTCTATGCCGGCACGACGCTGCCCGAGCTCGCCGTCGCACAGCTGCTGTTGGCGCTCGGATTCGCGTTCAACTCAGGGACTGACGCCGCGTTCCACTACGACTCGCTCGTCGCGGTGGGGCGCGAGGACGAATACGGCGATCGCGAGGAGCGGATCGCGAGGCTCAGCTTCGCGGTCGTCGGAGTGAGCGCGTTGGTCGGAGGCGCGCTCGGCGCGATCGAGCTGCGATTGCCCTACCTGGCGGCGGGTGCGCTGATGGTGGCGGGTTTTCTCGTCACGATGTTCTTCGAGCGGCCGGAGCAGGCCGCGGACGCGGTGGCTCCGCGGATCGACGTGCAGATGGCGGCGTGCGTGCGCGACCTTCGGGATCCGCTGCTGCGCTGGTTGTTCGCGGCGTCCGTGATCCTGACCGTCGTGATCCATGTGCCGTATCAGCTGTATCAGCCCTACCTCGAGCTGCTCGACTTTCAGGTCCTGACTCAGTCGCTGCCCACGCCGCTCGTGACGGGGGCGCACGCGTTCGTCGCGATGTTGATCGCGTCGGCGATCTCGTCGCGCAGTGTTCGCCTCGCACGGCGGTTCGGGCTCGATACGACGGTGCTCGCTGCCCTCGCCCTCGCGGTGCTGCTCATCGTGGTGATGGCGATCGCGCTGCACCCGCTCATCGCGCTGCTGCTGATGTTTCGGTCGGCTCCGCGCGCGCTGCTGCAGGCTCCGATGAACGCCGCGATCGCGCCACGCATCCCGCGTGAGCGGCGCGCGAGCTTCCTGAGCCTGCAGTCGCTCGCGGGTCGTCTCGCGTTCAGCACGCTGCTGTTTGGGCTTTCGTTTGCGGTAGGGGACGCCAACACCTACCCCAATCTGGTGACGACGGCGCTGATCGCGGCAGGGTGCGGTGCCGTGAGTTGGATCGCACTGCTTGTCGCGTCGGGGCGAGCCGGGACGATCACCGTAGCCGAGCCCTGAGCTCGATCGCGCGCGTCGACACGGAGTGATTGCCGTTGCGCGCGTCGAACGCGGATGACAGCTCGTCGGCGCGCTCGCGGAACCACTCGCTGAGCGCTCGCGGTGTTTGCGGTCGGCTGTCGTCCGGCGCGATCGCTGCCGGCAACCGGACCTTGGGATCGCCGTCGTCCAGCCGATCGAACAGCTCGCCGAGCGTGACGAACCACCGCCAGCGACGTCGCCCGGACCTCGTCTCCGCGACCCACGCGATGTGGCGCTCGGCGAGTTCTAGCGCGCCGGCGACATCGCCGGTCACGATGCGGTAGTCCACGTGTTCGGCGATCTCGGCGAGGAAGTCGCGGTTGTCACAGCACATCTGGTAACCGCGCTGGTGCAGCCGCGCCGCCTCTTCGAGCTCGCCGTGCTCGAACATCGGCATCACGAGGTTGCTGATGGTGAGGTGCGGCACTTCGGCGCACGACATCTCGCCGTGCAGCAGTGGCTGCGCGGCCTCAACCTCCAAGGCCCAGTTGCCGAGGTAGCGCTGGATCTCGACGTGGAAGTTCTGCTCACACGCCTCGCAATCGGCGTACGCGTCACGCGGCCCTCGCCTCCACCGCTCGAAGTGCTCGGCGATGCGCTCCGGCGGCTCGCCGAGCTCCATCCCCACCCAGGCGCGATTCATCGAGACAGGGCGAGTCGAGAATCCCTGACGCAAGTAACGGGACTCCATCTCATCGAGCGTCGCCTCGATCTGCGCCCGCGAGATCTGCGGAAACCCGGGCGTGTTTTGGACCACCCACTTGTACGCCCACAGCAGGTCGACCTCGAGCAGCAGAAACCCGCCCAACGTACGACTCTGCGGAAACCGCTCCGGCTCGCGGTCACATGTCGCGCACAGCCACCCGAAGGCCACGATCGCGCGCTCGGGGTAGCCGCCAAACACGGCGGCTTCGAGCACCGACATGCGCGCCTTGTACGCCAGCGCGATATCGCCGGACGCGTCGGCGCTGCGCACCGCGTCCTCAGCCAGGGCCATGCGCGTCGGCCCGTGCGGCAGCAGCGTCGCCTCCTCGATCAGCGCCGCCGCGCTCTCGTCGCCTACTGTACCCACCCGCCCGTGTCCTTGCTCGCGATGCCGAGCTCGATCAGGTCGAGGAGGCCGGTGTTCAACAGCGCCATCTCCTTCGCGTTCAGCGGGTGATGGCCCATGAGCAGCGACTGCACGTAGAGCATCTGAATCGACAGTCGCAGAACCTCGCGGTCTTCGATGCGGCCCAGTTTGCGGACCAGCGGGTTGTTGTAGTTGAAGCACAGCTGCGCGTAGCTGTCGACGCGATTTGCTTGAGCGAGGTTGCCCAAAATCGACGCCCAGTGTTCGTCGGCCACGTCTTTGGACTGCTCCAGCGACCGCATGAAGTTCACGTCGTCGCCGGCGAGGTACAGGGCCGGGAGCTCCGCCGGCTCAAAGCGCTTGATCTCGGCCCGACACTTGAAGGGCTGCAAGGTGAGGTCGCCGACCTTCACGAAGTCGAAGACGTTCTCGCGTTCGTCGAGCGTCAGGTCGACGAAGCTCTCCGCGAGATCCGTCGAATCGATCCGTTCAATTTCGACCCCGCCAAACACGTAGGGCAGCTTCTCCAACAGGTCTGCATCGTAGCTGTACCCAGCGTTGATCACGCCGAGCCCTTGTGAGCGCGCGACCTGCGCGATCTGTCGGAACGTATCGACACTGGGCACGTAGCGGACGATCGGCGACTCGGCGCGGTACTCGCCGAGCGTCATGCGCCCCATCGACGTCTCGAACGGGAGCCAGTCCACGAACATCTCGAAGAACTCGTCGTCGTAGACGGCCAGGGCCTTGATCGCGCGGAAGTGCAGGGCGATCAGGTTGCGCAGCCGATCGGGGTCGTTCTCGCGCAGCTGGTACAGGTACTGGCGCAGCGCGGACCCGAGCGCTTCGCGGGTGGCCTGCAGCGTATCGTCCTCGTAGAACGACTCCCGCGATGCGGTGGGACGCAGCCCGTTCGTGTTGACGACGCAGGTCACGAAGAACGCCCAGGTCGGCAACAGGTTCTCGGACTGCTCCGACAGCAGCATGTTCTTCAGGTAGACGCGATGCGACCGCCGCGCGGTGGGGCTCGGTGTGAACGGCAAGATGTAGGCGATGCCTTGGACATCGCCGATCTCGCTCTTGAGCGGGATGCAGTCGAAGAAATCTTGGCTGAACAACAGCTTGCCGAAGTCGTGGTAGGCCTGTTGTTCGGCGCGTCGCGTCGCATAGGTCGCGCGCCACGGAGGTGGCTGGGCATTCACGATCTCCGAGCCGCCCGCCGCGTTCACCGTGATCGGGAACGGCAGGATCGCCCCGAAGTGCATCACCAGTTCGCGCACGCGCTCCGGCCGGAACCACTCTTCGCAGCCGGGCTTGCACGACAGGAACACCGTCGTACCAGGGCTTCCGTCGTGGCCTTCGACCACCGTCGTCGAGTACGTGCCATCGGCCCGTCCGCGCCACTCGATCGCGGGTTCGTCATCATTGACGGACTTCGTGATCATCTGGACTTCTTCGGAGACGACGAAACACGACAGCAGCCCGATCCCGAACTGGCCGATGAAGTCACCACGGCGTTCCATCACGTCGTCGCGCTTGCTCGACTCGCCGATCGTCGACAGAAATCGATGGGTCTCTTCTTCGGTGAGCCCGACGCCATTGTCGCTGAACACGAGCTGCGGACGACCGGTGTCGGTCTGCGCGACTTCGATCGACAATGCGCCGGCGTGCCCGGGCTCCAGGATGCGTCGCGCTGTGATCGCGTCGACCCCGTTCTGCAGCAGTTCCCGCACGTACACCGACGGGCTCGAGTACAGGTGGTTCGACAGCAGATCGATGATCCCGCCGAGGTTGATCTGAAACTTGTGATCCAAAAGGCACGCTCCGGAACGAACAGGCCAGCCATTCTAGATGCGCTCGCGGAATCCCGCTACAGGCGGAGTGGTCAACTGGTCGTACCAGTTGACCACCGGACGAGTTCTCGCTAGGTTGACGGCAACTGGAGGTTCGAAGTGCTCAAACCCGTGGAAAAGAAGTCGTTGTCCGAGGCCGTGTTCGAGCAACTGCGCGACGAGATCGTGTCCGGCCGCATGGAGGCCGGAAGCGCGCTGCCCGCGGAGCGAGCGCTCGGCGAGATGCTCAACGTCAATCGGGGGGCGGTGCGCGAGGCGCTCAAGAAGCTCGAGCAGGCGCGCCTGATCCAGATTTCACACGGCGGAGCGACCCGCGTCTTAGACTTTCACGAGACAGGCGGTCTGGACTTGATCGCCGCGCTCGTCACGCGGACCGATGGTCGCGTCGACGCGAAGGTGGCACGCGGCGTCATGGAGTTGCGCTCGGCCCTCGGAGCCGACATCGCGCGCCGCTGCGCGCAGCGGTCTCCGGAACGCAGCACCGCCCTGTTCGAGATCGTGAAGCGGATGGGTCGCGCCGACGGCGACCTCGGCGAGCTGCTGGAGCTCAATCTGGAGTTCTGGACGGAGCTCGTCGACGGCTCGCGCAACGTCGCCTACCGCCTGGCGTACAACACCGTGCGCGACCTGCTCGGCGAGCTGTCGACGCTGTTTGCCGCGATGCTCGCGGAGGAGACGACGGACCTCGCCACCCACCGCCGGATCGCGGAAGCGGTCCGAGATTCCGAAGTGGACGACGCGGAGTTCTACGCCCGCGACCTGATGAGCCGCGGCGAAGAGCGCGTCAGCAAAGTTGCCGAACTGATCGAGGAGGACAAGTGAGTGCGATACCGTTTGATGGAGCCGACAACACCGATGCCGACGCCCTGGACAAGCCAGCGCCCGTCGAGAACTTGTTCGATGCGTTGAAGCTGTTCGTCCGCTACCCGAGCCCGTGGCTCATCTTCCTGACCGCGGGGGGCGCGACGACCGCGCGGCTTCTGCTGGGCAGCTACGGCTGGTGGGACCTTGCCATCGTCGCCGCGATCGTGGCGTTCTGGCCCGTCCAGGAGTGGCTGATCCACGTCTTCGTGCTGCATTTCAAGCCGTTCGACCTGCTCGGTCGGCGCGTCGACCTCCACCTCGCCAACGAGCACCGCAAGCACCATCGCCGTCCGTGGATCGTCCCCAAGATTTTCGTCCCGATTCGAGCTGTCATCGGCGGGGTGACCGTCGGTGTCCCGCTGATCTTGTGGGCCGGCCATGCCGCAGGCGTGCTGGATCTGGCGCTGACGGGGCTCGCCGTCTACTTCCTGTTCGGTAGCCTCTACGAGTGGATCCACTTCCTCGTACACACGGCGTACAAGCCGAAGACCGCCCTGTACAAGCGGTTGTGGCGCAACCACCGGCTGCACCACTTCAAGAACGAGAATTACTGGTATGGCGTGACGCGCCTGGAGGGCGACATGCTGTTGGGCACGTCGCCCGACCCCAAGGACGTCGAGAAGAGCGTCACCGTGCGATCGATCGTCTGATCGGTCGCACTGGCACTGGCGCGGGCTAGGCGTTTTCGCCGAACCCGGTGATGATGTAGCCGCCGGAGCGCTCGTCCTTCGAGATCTCCAGGAACGCCTTGTCGCGCGCGTCTTCGAGCAGGTCGTTGAACGACCGATACCCGTAGAACGACTCCGAGAACTGCGGCTTCTTCCGCTTGATCGTCTGCTTGACCAGCGATCCGAAGACATTCTCATCGCGGTCGCGGAACAGCGCCTCGACGGTCTCGAGCACCAACTCCAGTGCGTCTTCCTTGCTGCCCGTCTCGTCAGCCGCGGCGACCGGGACACTCTTCGTGCCGTTGGTCTTCTCCGTCGTCTCAACAGGCTTCGGCTTGGACGACTTGGGCCGCGGTCGGTCCGACTTGCGCTTGCCTTCCTTTCGCTGGGTGCGCACGAGGTCATCGTAGAAGATGTACTCGTCACAGTTCTCGATCAGCAGGCCACTCGTCGCGGCTTTGACACCGACACCGATGACGACCTTGTTGTTCTCACGCAGCTTGCTGACGAGCGGGGAGAAGTCCGAGTCACCCGTGATCACGACGAACAGGTCGATGTGTTTCTTGGTGTAGGACAGGTCGAGGGCATCCACGACCATCCGGATGTCCGCGGAGTTCTTGCCCGAGTACGAGACGTGCGGGATCTCGATCATCTCGAACGCCGTCTGGTGCATCGGCTTCTTGGAGGACTGGAACTTCGACCAGTCGGCGTAAGCGCGTTTGACGACGACCTTGCCCTTGTCGAGCAATCGCTCGAGGACGAGGTGGATGTCAAAGTCGTTGTACTTCGCGTCGCGCGCCCCGATGGCGACGTTTTCGAAGTCACAAAAAATGGCAATATTGGGGGCATCTTCAAACAGGTTAGACATGCATTCCTCTGCAAGTGATTGTGAGCGGGACCTCCACCCTTCGGGTGCAAATGGTGCGCCTAAGCTCTGGCTGCTACCGCGATGCTCTGAGCATCGTCGGGCGGGGCGACGCCCCGGCCAAGGAGACGCCGCACCATGATTCGGTCCCGTCTCTACGCGGTCCACATATCATGGTTCGGCAGCAGAATGAAAGGATTAGGACGATTCAGCGAAATCCGCGCTCCGCTGGAGCCGCGGTGGCGACTTGTGGCATGGTGGCGGCGTGATCTCGAAATCGATACTGAAGCTGATTGAGCGCGCCGTTCGGGAGTTCCAACTCATCGAACCTGGCGACCGCATCGCCGTGGGTCTGTCGGGGGGCAAGGACAGCCTGATGTTGGCGGTCGCGCTGCGGGAGCTGTCGCGGCGGGACGACTTCGAGTTCGAGTGGCTCGGCGTGCATCTCGACCAGCAGCAGCCGGGCTTCGATCGCGCCACGTTCGAGGGCGCGCTGTCCACGCTCGAGATTCCCTACGAGGTCGTGAGCCGCGACACTCACTCCGTGGTTCAAGCACAGCTCAAACCGGGGCAAATCCCCTGCGCGCTGTGTTCCCGGATGCGGCGGGGCATCCTCAACGACTGGTGTGCGGAGCAGGGCTTCAACAAGCTCGCGATGGGTCATCACCTCGATGACGCGGTGGAGACGTTCTTCTTGAACCTCCTGTACGGCCGGCGGCTCGATCCGCTCAAAGCGCTGACCCCGTCGACGGACGGGCCGGCGACGATCCGACCGCTGATCCTGGTCGAAGAGCGCAAGATCAGCGCATGGTCACAGGAGCATCAGGTTGCGACAGTCGACTGCCCGGTCTGCGATAACTATCCGCAGTCCCGGCGCCGTGATCTGAAGCAGTTCATCGACGGGTTGGGCACGTTCGACGCCGACGTCTACGACTCGGTTCGCACGGCCCTGTACACGACCGCTCAGTAGTTGGTGGCCCGGACGTAGGCGGGCGGGTCCGCGGCGCGGTCGATCACCATGTCGGCGACCCAGTTGGCGCCACGTCTCGTCATCGCGACCCAGAACCCCGACGCGGTGGCGTCGATGTCGTGACGTGCATGCGACCAGCTGCCGCTGGTGCCGTCCGGCGAGGTCGATACGACGAGTGTGCGGTCGAACGTGTCCTGGTAGGCGACGTTGATCGCCCCCGCGTCCACGCGCAGCGCGGCGTCCTCGCCGATCGAGCCCACCCAGTAATCGTCGGTCAGATCGCGCAGGCCGTCGTTGACCTGCGAGGTCGCCGTATCGCCGAAGCGTGAGTAGCGCAGTCCGCTACGCTGCTGGAACACGATGTGTTCGAGGCCATCGGCGCCCAGCGCGCCCGCGCCCCACGGTCCGTTGCCTGTGGCGACGTACGCTGGCTCGGCCCACGCCGTCCCATCGAATTGCATGCGGCCGACGCGGTCGCTGACCCCATTGTAGAACACGAGATACGGCGTGCCGTTGGTCTGTGTGAGGTCGAGGAACGCACCGGCGACCGTCGGGTAGCCCTTACCGTCCCACGCCGCGGACTCGATCAGCACCGACGTCGGCGTGACGGCGCTCGGTGATGCGCTCGCCTGCAGGGCGACGTGGCGCAGCTCCGAGCCTTGTGGGTCGTCGATGAGGGCATAGGCGACGTGGATCTGGTCCCCGGCGGAGACCGCTGAGGTCCAATAACCGGCACCAGCCGTGGCGTCGAGCACTGCCGTCTCGAACGTCGGTCGGCCGTCGGCCCCGAACGTCGCGACGCCCCAACGCAGCGCATCGGCGTCTTCATCGCGATAGAACACGTGCACGCGGCCGCTCGGACCGATCGCGACCGCGGTGTGAGTGCCGACTTTGACGCCACGCTCCTCGACACCGCCGCGCGGCCCCATCGGGTCCCCGACGATCGCCTCGCCGTCGGGCACGCCATCCACCCAGTGCCATGCGATCTCGGCGTCGGGCCCCACGACGCCCAGCATCAGGTCGCCGTAGGTCTTGTTGTAGGTGGCGATCACGGTCAGCGTCCCGTCACTGTCGATCGAGGTGTGCGTGCCGTGCCAGCCCACCGGCACCGGCGGCAGCGGGATGCAGGCGCAGGCGAAATCGGTCAGCTCGCAGTTCTGGCGATCGGGGGTCGCCTGCGCGACACCCACTTCGTAGCCCTCCTCACACGACATGCTGCCTTTGGCGCACAGGTCGCCGTAGGAGATGCACTCACTGGTCGCCAGACAGCAGAAGGCGTCGTTTTCGCAGCCCGGTTCGCAGGCCGTCACGCACCGACAGCGGTCCGCCTCGCAGATCCCGCCCGAGCCATTGGGGCACAGGCCGCTGCAGTCCCCATCCATGGTGCATGCCTGATCGACGACGCAGTTCGCGTCGAGGCAGAACTGATCGGCGTTCGTGCGCAGCTCGCCTTTGCACCCCTTGTAGCAGCCGCTGAACAGCACCAGCATGACCGCGACCGCGACCAACGCGCGCCCGCGGCGGCGTCGCCGCGGGCGGGCCACGGCGATCAGTGCGAACACCAGCGGCCACAGGCTCGCCGGTCCGCGGGTCGAGGAACATCCCAGCCGCATCCCTTCCGACGGGGCTCCGGGAATCACGCGCGCCGTGCGGGTCGTCCGCGCCGGCGCTTCGACGTCGGCGAGTTTGAGGGTCGGGCGCTCCCAACCGATTGCGACGGTCGTGGTCGCCGGGGTCGGGTCTGTCGACGCGATGTCGCCCACATGGCGCGCCCGCACGTCGATCGTGTGTTCGCCCTGCACGGCGAGGATCGCGTCGCCGACGACCAGCTCGTTGGTGCGATGGTAGAGGCTCCACGGCCCGTGATCGACGCGCCAGCTGTACTCGTACTCGGGGCCGGCTTCGAACGGATTGCTCTCGAACCCGCGCACGTCGAGCCGCACTTCGGGGCGCACCCAGCCCGACGGCCGCACGTTTTCATAGGAGATGTGTCGCCCAACGATCTCGGTGTTCACCGCCGCGACATAAGGCGTCGTGGTCCGCGCGAGCTTGCCGAACACCGCGAGGAACTCGCCGTTGTCGACCGACGTGATGTCGGCTTGGGTGAGGTCGATGCGGAACCCGAGGAACTCCGGCAGCGCGATGCCGTCCGGCAGCCCGTAGTCCAGATACGGTGCGGCGATGCTGAGAAACGTGGGGACCGCGTCGAGCACCTGTGCGTCCGTCTCCGCCAGAAGTTCGGTGCGTCGCACCTCGACGCTCGCGATGCCGTCCTCGATGTTGGCGATGATCGGGATCAGTTGGGTGCCGTCGTAGGCCATCGCGATCGGCAGCTCGAAGTCGATGCGCAGCGTAAACAGACGCACCATGCGGTCCTGGGCGTATCCGAAGATGTGCAGGTCGAGGTCCGGCCAGTGGATCGTCATCAGCGGATCATCGATGACGTACGTCGTGCCGCTGGGCGTCACGCGATTCTGGCCCAGCGTCACCGTCGGGGGCTGATTGGCGACGAACACGATCTGGGCCGGCTGTCCGGGGCCCGCCACGTCCTTGAGGCTTGGCGCGGCGAGCGAGAACGTCGTCGTGCTGAGCGCGGCGAGGTCCTGGCCGCCGATCGTGAGGCAGGTCGCCCCGGTCGCCCACACCGACCACAGCGCCTGCTCGATCGCGGCTTTGTGCAGTCCAAAGCCGAGCATGAACGAGCCGCCGCCCGGTCGTGTGTTGCCGGTGATCGCCGTCGTCGCCGGGATCACCGGGATCGCGGGGCGTGTCGCGGGATCGACGGGCACGCAGTCCGAGATCGCGACGGGTTCGGCGCCCGCGCGCAGACCGACCGTCACGCCGGTGTCGACGCGCGCCAGATCGGCCGCTTTGCCCATGAAGTCCGCTCGGGGGTTCGCCTCGGCCGTCGACCCCACGAGCTCCGGCGTCGTGAGCGTCAGTCGCCCCTCGATGCCCAGCGTGCGCGGGACGCAGCTCGCGGCGTAATCGCACACCCCGGCGTTGCAGCTCGCGGTGCTCGGACAGTCGGCGGAGGTCCCGCACTGCCGGCACAGCTGGGAACGTTCGACGTTGGCGACGGCATCATTGAGCGCCGTCCGGATCTCGCTCTCGATTCGACCGCGGAAGAACCCGCGCACGAGGCTCGCGCCTCCGCATGCCACCGTGTCGCCGGCGTTGCCGCGTCCATGGATCTTGAAGTCGACGTCCTCGAGGTCCAGCACGACGTCGCCGACCTCCACCCCGACCTCCTTCGTCGGGCTCGCGGCGTCCGCAAAGATGCGAACCGGGACGGTCCCCGTCACCGTCGCCGGCGTCTCTTCCGAACTCCCCTTCTTGAACAACTGCACGTAGCAGTTCGCCGTGAACAGCGTCGCGTCGTAGTCGAAGTTCAGGCGCTCGTTCACGTCGCCGATCATCACCTGGACCTGCACCGTATCCGGACTCATCGGGTCGATGCTCTGTCCGGCGAGGACCAGGTTGACCTGACAGCCGTTGGCGCCGCCCGTACAGGTGCTGTCCACGCAGATGTCCGGATTGCCGGACGTGTCGCGTGGAATGCAGAAGTCGAGGCCCCCAGGCAGCACCTGGGTCAGCAGGTACGGGACCTGCGATTCCACGTAGTTGAGCCCCGATTGGGTGACGCGGACCTGACCCGCCGACGGGATCGTGACGCTGAGTTTGGTGGTCGGAAACGCGCGCTGTTCGTACTGATCGCAGCCGCAGGAATCCCCCGAGCATGCCGCCAACAAGGCCGTGGCCACAGCGAGAAATCGCGCCGCTCTGCGTAAGACTCGAACCATCGGCCAACTATAGGGATGTTTCGAACTTCACGCGAGTATCGCGAACGGATCTCGCGGGGGCGAGGACCGCGGACCTCGGCGGGGTCCGCGGCCGAGGCCTACTTCCAGAACTGGTCGCGGCGCGAGGTCTCTTCGAGTCCCAGCCAGCGCTTCACTTTGTCGAAGAAGTCCGGGCCGTTGTGGCCTGCGACGTGCGCCCGGCCCGTGCCGCCCTGCACGTTGATCGACCACGGCATCAACGATCCAACCGGTTGGCCCGTCGCCTCCTCCATGTGCGCGACGGCGGCCACCAGCCACCCAAAGACCCACAGCGCATCCGTCACCTGCATCGGTCCGGCGGCAATGAGCTGGTTCAGCGTGATGTCGTTGGGATGCGGCCACGCCATGCTCGCGGTGGTGAAGTCGCCGAAACGCGCCTTGAGGTCCTCGAGCAGCTCGCGCGGATCGCCGTAGCGGTCCGCGGGCTTCGGCTGCAGCGCCTTGCTCAGGATCTCCAGCCAATGCCCGGTGATCGTCGGCTCCTTCGCCAGGATACTGGGGTTCCAGCTGAGGATCGATTGCAGCACCTCGAAGTCGTTGATCGCGGAGAACAGCTTGCGACCCGTCAACATCTGGAACGCGAGGATCCCCAGCAGGAACACATCGGTCCGTTCGTCGATGTCCTCGCCGCGCGCCTGTTCGGGGCTCAGGTACGCCGCGTTCAGATTCAGCACGCCAGCCTGCGTCATCGACGGCGTCGACCGCGTAACGCGACGCGCCTTCTCGGCCTTCTTTCGCTCCGGTTCCGGCGCCGCGAGCGACTCGTACTGAGCGACGAGCAAATCCGACCGATCTCCGCCCTCCTGCACCGAGTACTCATCGGTATCGTCGGCTTCTTCCAACGCAAACTCCATGCGGTCGAAGCTGCCGCCCTTCGCAGTGCCTCCTGGTCCACCGCTCAACTCCATGTCGACCGATCGGCTGAAGCTGTCCGCGGGCATTGCGGCGCTAACGGCCCTGGCGCGCGAAATGCCGGGTGCGGCGGGGGACGCCGGCATCGGCGCTGCGGCGTACTGAGCCTGTGGCGGCGGCGATCCACCCGCGGCCCAACCCGCCGGTTGCTCGACCGCCTGGACGACCTGACGCAGGTCGCCGGCCGCTTCGATCTTCTGGTCGCGGTCGACCGCGACCCAGGAGGTGAATCGGCACAGGACGCCGAACTTCAGCGACAGTTGCGTGATCTCGCTCGAGAGCGCCGGCGAGGACGACTTCGCGTACTGATCTTCCAGCGCACGCACCTTCTGACGGGCCCAGATCGCCGACGTCGCCGCGTCGGACGTCTCGCGCGCCTTGACCGTCGCGCTGAACTTCGAGCCATCGCGCTCGGACGCCGTGATGTGGACCACCGGGGTGCCGGTGCCGCGGAAGCGACCGAACACTTGCACCGGCGCCCCGGCGAACAGGTCCGGCATTCGCTCCGGCACGAACATGTTCGACAGCGCGATCACGCCGTCCAGCGACACGTTGAGCTCTGTGAGCACCGGCGTATCGATCGTGCGGTGGATGCGATCCATCGCCGCGTCGAGCCGGTCCTCGGACTCCACGAGCTCGCAGCGTCCACCGCCGACGTCGGCGAGGCGGTTGAGGAAGCCGGCGTTGACGGCTTGGTCGATGCCCACCGTGAAGATGCTCACGTTCTTCTGGCGTTGCTGCACGCCAGCGACGATCTGCTCTTCGTTGCCGACCTGGCCGTCCGTGACGAGCACCAACATCCGCCGCCGGTCCTGATAGCCGCCGGCCAGCATCGCCAGACCGTCGAAGATCGGCTGCGCCATTTCGGTGCCTCCGCGCGCCTCGATCTTGCTGAGGTCTTCGATCGCCCGGTAGCGGTTGCGGTTCGACCCCTCCACGAGGTCCGTCCCAAACGCCGTCGACTCGTTGTCGAACACGATCACCTGAAAGCGATCTTTGGGCGTCATCGTGTCGAGCATCCGGCCGATCGCGCGCCGCGCCGCGACCATCTTCCACCCGTCCATCGAGCCCGACCGATCGAGCACGAACACCAGGTCACGGGGGAGGGCGTCGCCCTTGGCCTCGGTGGGCGGCACCAGCGTCACCATGAACGTGCCGCCCGCATCGTCGGCGTCGCGGGTGAACGTCGCACCGGTTTTCACGGCGTCTTCAGCGACGTCGAAACGCACGATGAAGTCGCGGTTCACACGCTCCCCAGGACGGATCGCGAGGTGATGAACGCCGTTGCCCTGCGACATCGTGACCGCGTGCAGGCTCGACCGAACGTTGCGCACCGCGAGCCCCGCGTCGTGCAGCTCGCAGTCAATGGACAGCGAGATCGGCGACGGAAACCCGGGCAGCAACACCGGCGGCGAGATGCGTGACGCGTCGGGCACCGCGTTCGTGTCGGTGGCCGTGCCGTCCCCAACGTTACCGCCTTCGAGCGGCGACCCCGGGATGTAGCGTGGCGCCACGACGAGCGGGAAGCGGAACGTCGCTTCGCCGTCCGCGAAGACCAGGGGGCCCGTCACCGTGAACTCGATCGTGATCTCCTCGCCGGGCTCGACGTTGCCGACCCGCATCGTAAACGTGTCCGGGCGCTCTTCCTCGACGATCGAGGCGCGATGCCCGGAGTCGATCGCCTGCTGGTACTCGCGCCGCGCGGCGCCGCGCTCCTTGAGCACGCCTTCGATCTGGCGACGTCCCACGAACATCTTGAACTCGCCGACCGCCCCGCGGTCCGGCAGCGGGAAGATGTAGGTCGCTTCGAGTGGCTGAGCGTGTCGGTTCACGTACGTCTGGCGGACGGTGGCCTCGTAGACGAGCCCCGAGATCCGCGTCTTCAGGTCGAGACCCTTGACCGGCAGATTGCCCAGCGACGTGGTGATGCACCCGAACCCCGCCTCGGTGGAGACCGACTCGGTACGTTGGATTTCGTCTTCGTTCATCATGGTGACTGCGCTCATCGGCTTCTCCGGGTCAGGTGCCGTCCACTAAGTTACGGCTTTTCAACAGTTTGATCAGCGGCTCCGCAGCCACTCTGATCGCCTCGAGGTCATCGGGGTACAGCCCGCGTTGCGCTCCGTGCAGAACCAGGGCGATACCATCGGCCAAACGGACGGCCGGCACGCTCTCGATCTCGCGGGGCAGCGGCGCGGAGGCGGTTTCGGCCGCTTCCGCCACAGGCTGGGCCCAGAACTCCTCCCTACGGCGCGCCGGCTCCGGCCGGCGTGCCACGTCCCCCTCGATCGGTACGACCTCGGCGAGGGCTGCGAGCTCGTCCTCGGACGCACCGATGACGCGGCTCTGTACTTCCGTGAGCGCCGTACCGCGCGCTTGGAGACGCTTGATCGCGACGAGCTGAAGAAGGTGACGGCGCCCATACAGCGCCGTGCGCCCACGAAACTCAGCCGGTCCATCCAGTAGCCCGTGCGTCGTGTAGTAACGAATCGTCCGGGTGCTGGGCACCTCGGTGACGCGTCCACTCGACTGGTCGACCTCCGCCTCGGAGAGGGTGGCTGCCACTTCGGCGGCCAGTTCGGCGATCGTCCACAGGTTGTTTGTCGTCTCACTCACACCAACAATGTAACACCGTTTATAACAGTGTCAAATAACACTGTCAGATAAAGGTGCTGATTGGGCGCAGCGCCGCTCTGCGCGGGCCCCAACGAAGTGTTCTAGCGGCTATTGGTGGTGGAGAGCGCGGACAGGGATATCAGGATTGGCGTCCAAAACCTCGGCGGAGACCTCGAACGAGAACGCCATCGTCGGCGGCTCGCCGTGTTTACCGGTCGCGATGAACACCTCGCCGCCTTCGCCCTCGATCACAAAGAATTGCGTTCGCTGGGTGAGGAGGTCGACGATGGCGCGCTCGAAATCCCATCCGCGAAAGCTGCCGCGCTGGTTCAGATCGTAGCGCAGCGGCTCGAAGTCCGGCAGGTGAGCCACGAGGGTCAGCAGCGCCCGCGCGACGGTTCCCTCGGTGATCGCGTCGATATCGAGTTCGATGATGGTCGGCATCCGCCCACTATGGTCGGTTCGCCGCAAAACGCCAACGCCCGCACTTGCCTCGATTCGGAATCGTCGGGTACACCGCGGTGTTCCACGGAGCGAGGTGCACAGATTGGACATCGGACCTAACAACATGCGACGGGCCCTGCTGATGCGGATCATCGCGTCGGTCGCGGCCTTCACGGTCTTCGTCATCACCGCCGTCAGCTGGGTGATGACGCAGAACCCGACGCTGCGCTGGGCGTTGTTCGTGCCCCTGATCGCATCGGTGTTGATCCTGCCTCGTGATGTCGTCAACGACGACTTGAGCGAGGAGACGCGCGCCAGAACGAAACTCTGGCTCTCCTATGTCCGGGTCGCGTACTTTCTCGTCGCGCTGTTTGTGATGCTCGGGCTTCCTGAGCTTCTCTACTAAGGTCCAGTCATGGTTCGATGGTTGATGTGCGTGGCGCTTGCCGCCGCAACGTTGGTGGGGTGCCGGACCGGACAGTCGGTGACGGTCGACAACGGGACGCTCGTCCCGTCCGAGTGCGCCAGTCCGCATGTGCAGCGGCTGATCACGTACTGCGCGTCGCCCCAGGCGGCGGACCTTGCGCAGCGCAACGCCGAGCTCATGGGCAAGAAGGGCGGCAATCTCGACGTCCCGTATTCGCCGGTGCCGATCGGGGACTCGCCGGTGCGCGGCCCCGAGAACGCGCCGGTGACGATCGTGATGTTCACGGATCTCGAGTGTCCGTACTGCCGCGAGCTGCACAACACCGTCAACACGCTACAGGCGGAGTCGCCGCAAGATCTCCGCGTCGTGTTCAAGCACACCCCGCTCGCGTTCCACGCGCTGGCGGTGCCGGCGGCGTTGGGCGCGCTGGCGGCGCGGGAGCAAGGCAAGTTCTGGGAGTACGTCGACGCGGTGTACGGCGCGCAGGATTCGATGAGCAAGGACTCGATCCTCGCCCACGCCGCGACGCTCGGTCTGGACCTCGAGCAGTTTCGAAACGATTTTGGCTCGGCGCCGCACGTGGCATCGATCGAAGCGGACCTCGGCCTCGCGGCTCAGGCTGGCGTCGAGGGTACGCCGACGATGTTCGTCAACGGCATCCGCGTCGTGGGCGTGCACCCGATCGATGCCCTGCGCGGGCTCGTCGCGAGCCAGAAGGAGTACGTCGCGCGGCTCGCCGACGCCGGCGTTCCGCCCAACGACCTGTACTGGCGGCTCGTCTCCACGCAGTACCAGGCCGCCGAGCGGTCCGACATCGACGATCCCCAGGTCCCCGATGAACCGGCGGACGTCGTGGCGCTGGTGCCGATCGGTGCCGCGCCGGTCAAGGGCGCCGCGGCCGACGTGGCCCTCGTGACGATCGTCGAGTTCTCCGACTTCCAGTGCCCGTATTGCGCGTCGGCGCTCAAAGTCATCGACGCGGTGCTCGCGGACGGCGCGGCGGACACGCGGGTCGCGTTCCGGCACTTCCCGCTCGGCAACCATCCCCAGGCAGGCCCTGCAGCGCTGGCGGCCCTCGCGGCCCAGGATGCCGGCAAGTTCTGGCCGTACCACGACTTGCTCTTTGGCAATCAGGGCGACTTGTCCAACGCGGCGCTCGTCGCGCATGCGGTCTCGCTCGGCATCCCCGCGAAAGACGTCGAGGCGGCGTTCAAGAATGCGGAGCGCCAATCGCGCGTCATTGCCGACCAGAAGCTGGGGATCGACCTCGGGATTCAGGGCACGCCGACGTTCTTCGTCAACGGCGTGATGATGATGGGCATCGAGTCGGTGGAGCAGTTCGTCGAGTTCGTCGCCGAGCAACGCGCCTTGGCGCGGGCTGTTCAACTCAAGACCGGGCTGAAGGGCGAAGAGCTCTACGCGGCGATCGTGGCGCGGAACCAGAAAGACCGCGCACCATGAAGCTGTGGCCGGTGGCGCTGCTCGCCCTCGCGGGGTGCGCCCATCGGACGGCGTTGCCTCGGGTTCACGGCGACGCGGAGGTCGCGCCACACATGATCTCGGTGGCGCCGCTGGTCGGCGAGCCGGGCGGGCTCGCGACGTGGGAGCCGTCAGTCCTGTATCCGACGCTCGATCGAGAGCGACAGCGCCCGCGAGACGAGGACTTCACCGCCGCAGCAGGCCCGATGCGGGCCACGGCGTGGGTCTGGTTTAGGACCTACCAGGCCACGCTCAGCCGCGTCGATGGCGCCACCTGCCGCTTTCGGCCGACGTGTTCGGGCTTTGGAATGCAGGCGGTGCGCGAGCACGGCCTGCTCGGGGTCGGGATGGCGTTTGGGCGGCTGCATCGCTCGCACGCCGGCGAGGCGCACTACCCGATGACAGACCCGCCGTTCCTCGACGATCCGGTCGCGAACTACGTGTTTGCGGGGCGCTCGCCGCGCGTCGACGACTTCGCCGCGTACGCCGATCCGTCGCACGCGTGGTACCAGCACGTGCGCGCGACGCGCCGGCTGAGGTAACGTAGTCGAATGGGCCACGTATTTGTCACGCAAGGGGATCTGACGCGGTTGTGGTGCGACGCATGGCTCCTGCCCACCGGGCGGACCGTGTACATCGTGCACTACTGGTTCCGCGACGAGATCCGCGAGGCGATGGGCGAGCGGCTGTTGCCCGGGCCGTATTCGCATTTTCACCCCGTTCACGACATTCCGCCGGAGTACGCGGCGGGGACGATGCGCACCTACCCGTTTCCCGGCTATCCTGGCACGGACACCGGCCCGCAGCCGTGGCTGACGAACGTCGGCGGCAATAAGGCCCGGACGCCGTCGTGGTACATGGAGGCCGTCGAGGAGTTCGTCCGCAAGGCCGGCGCACAGGGGGCGCGGGTGACCGGCCGACCCCGGCCGCTGCTGGGGGTGCCGCTCGTCGGCACCGGGGCCGGCGGGCAATGGTTTCAGAAGGCCGAGATGACGCGCGCGCTGCTGCCGGAGCTGCACCGGCTCGCGGCCGCACACAAGGTCGACATCGCGCTGGTCACCTACGATGACGAAGCGTTCGCGGCCGCCCAGGTCGAGCGGCGCAATCTCAACTGCGAATGGGATCTCGATGAAGCGCAGCGCGTCCGAGCGCGAGAACTGGCGACCGTGGCGCTCGACGGTGATCTCGTGCTGTTCATGGGCGCCGGCGCCAGCATGGGTGCGGGTTTGCCGTCCTGGCAGGGGTTACTGGAGGACCTCGCCGATGAAGGTGGGATCAGCGCGCGCGACATTGAATCGCTACGTCTGATGCCCGCCACCGATCAGGCTCGCGTCGTCGAACGCGCGCTCGGCGGGCGCCCCGCGCTGGTGGGCGCGATCCGCGCCCGGCTCGACTCGCCGTTCGTCGCCCTGACCCACACGTTCTGCGCCCGTCTGCCCGTCGATACGTCGGTGACGCTCAACTACGATCGGCTGTTCGAGCTGGCGTCGGCGGCCCAGGGACAGACGGTTCACGTGATCCCGAATCGCGGCAAAGGACGCAGTGAGCGCACGTTGCTCAAGCTGCACGGCTGCATCTCGCGAGACGCCGACATCGTGCTCACCCGCGAGGACTACCTGCGGTACGGCGATCGCCGCTCCGCCCTTGCCGGCTTCGTGCAGGCCCTGCTCATCACCCATCACATGCTGTTCGTCGGTTTCGGCCTGTCCGACGACAACTTTCATCGCATCCTCGACGACGTCCGCAAGGTCCTGGGTGATCCCGATGAGCCGGTGAAGAACACGGTCGGGACGGTGCTCACGTTGCTGCCGCAGCCGCTGCGCGACCGCTTGTGGGACGACGACTTCGATATCTTGCCGATGTACGACGACGGCACCGTCTCCGAAGCCGACGCCGCGCGCCGCCTGGAGATCTTTCTCGACTACGTCGTGTTCCTGACCGGGCAGCGCCCCACCTACCTGCTCAACCCCACCTATGACGGGCTGCTGACGTCCGCGGAGCGGGACTTTCGGGACCAGGTCGTGGACGTGGCCGCCGATAACCTCAGGACCCTCGGCAGCACGCCGCTTGGCGATGAACTGCGTGCGTTCCTCAAGCGCCTCGGCGCGAAGTGAACACCGCTACTGCGCCAACATCGGTTCGAAGAACGCGATGAGGTGCGGGCGCAGCTCCTCGTCGACGTAGTCGAAGTTGTGGCCGCGATCCGTGATCTCCCAGAATTTCCGCTCCTTCACGGCCAGGATCTCGTCCCGAATCGCGCGCAGACGCGCCGCGTTTTCGTGCCGCATGTCGTAGCGAATCAGCTGGGCGAGGTCATCCTTGCCTTGCTGAACAAAGAAGCCGCCGAGGATCGACTGCGCCTTGCGAACACCGATCAACGCGACCTCCTCGGACTTGTGCTCCGAGGGCTGGTCGAGGGTCAGGAACAGCTGCAGCAGCTGGCGGACCTCGGAGTGGTTGTCGCCGTGGATCTCCTGGCAGATCACCCGCACATCATGGGCGCACGTCACCGTGACAAACGGCAGACCGAGGTCGTTCGCCGTCCGGCCGTAGTACACGAGGTGCTCGACCACGCGTCGTCCGGCGTCGGGGTTCCACTGGAACACGGCGACCGCGAGCCGGCGGTACTCGTACAAGATGTTGTACACCGCGCGCACGTTGCGGTTGTTCAGGCCGTGGCGGATGTAGGTGTTGAAGAACCGGACCGTGAGGTCGACGACCTGATGCTCGTCGTGCTTGATCGCCGCGAGCCCGATGAGGCGCGTCGACGACGCGAGCTGGCTGACGACCTCGCTCATCTCCGTCAGCGCCCGCCGCGTGACCCGCTCGTACTCCATCAACGTCTTCGCTTCGATCCAGGTGCCGTGCTCGACGATCTCGTCGACGAACTCCTGCGCCAGCGTGCCGAACGCGCTGGCGTCCACGTTCGCCCACCCGGGCGGCAGACTCGGCTTCACGGCGAGGTACCCCGTCACCACCGCCTCCAGCGAGCGCACGGAGTGCAAGGCGAGGTTCCGGTCCGACTGCGTGACCGCGGCCATGCAGTTGTCCGCGATGCGTTCGACGGCCGCCGCCGTCTGCTCCTGGGCGATCGTCAGGTCCCGACCCGACAGCTGGCGCGTCGTCGCGATGTTCAGCAATGAGAACGCCCGGTTCTCGATCTGCGTAATGATGTTCGTGGGCTCCAGAAACGCGAACACGTGCGCGAAGTACGGCAGCAGGATCCCGAAGTTCACGACCGAGATGATCACACCGATCGACGTCGCGATCAGCGGCGGCATCGCGACCGCCAGCAGCGGTACCAGCGCGACGTAGATGCACGACGACGCCATGAACCCAAACACGCCGACGTTGACGCGGTCGAACATGAACAGGTCCACGATTTTGGCGGGGTACCGCGCGCTGGCGAGCTGCACCACGATCGCGACGACCGTCAACGACAGGCCGAGGATCGCGGCGAGGACTTCCGCCAACGAACCCATCGCGCTGGCCAGACCTTCGCGGCGAACCGCGTCCATCAAACTCGCGAACGACATCGTGTCTGTGAGCTGGATGTCCAGCGTCACGGCGACGACGAAGACTCCGACTGCGCTACCCACCACGCCGGCAAACAGCGCGACCGCCAACCGGAGGTCGTTCGGTTCCACCGACCCCGGCTCTTCGACATGTTCCACTTTCATTGGCCCCGCTACTCCTCTTCGCCGAGGTCAATCTCCCAGCTGGGACCATGACCGTCGACGAGCTCCATGAGATAGGTCAGCTCGTCACCCACGAACTGTTCAAAACGAATCGGGGGTCCCGGTCGGTCTTTGGCGAAGTAGGCGCGAATCATCCCCGGACCCTCGTCGGAGTCGATCTTCACCTCGTAGAACCAGCACTCGAAGTGGCCGGCAACGACATCGAGCGACGTTTCGGTGACCGTGGTCATCGACTTCGGCCACGTCACATCATTCTCCAGTTCCTCCCACGTCGACTCGCCTTCCACAGGCTCGCCGACGGGATTGCCGGCGGCGTCGAGGTTCTGAAACTCGAACGCCACATGGGTGTCTTCGACCTCGAAGTAGGTCGTGAGACGCAAGTATGCCGGCTGGCCCAGCGCCTCGATGTGGAAGAGCATCTGCATCCCTTCGAACGCGGCTTCGCGAAGCTCGGCGGCGGGAAACGGGGCGAGCTGCATTTCGACGTTGAGTTCGTTGTCCACGGCTAATCCTTTGGCTGACCGCGGTCAGTTGTTGCATCCGACGGCTCGACGGGGCGGTTCTCGAGCGTTGGTCCGGGCCAGTCGAACCCGTACGTGAATAATACCCCGTTTTCGTCGATCACGAACGCAACTCGTGGCCAGAAGTCCGTCTTTAGCTGGTCGAAGAAGTCCAAGTATCGACGAGCATTGGTCTTTTTTGCGTCGACGACCGCGTTGATAATGTTGCCAGTGTAGAACCCCGCCGTGAGGACCGACAACACGACCCCCAGCGGGATGCTCTTCGCTTCGGCAAACGCGAAGTAGGTTCCCACGCCGAACGCGCCGTTGACGAGCAGCGCGAGCAGTCCATCGACGGGGCGACCGTTGTAGAGCTGTCCGGCGCCGGGTAGCACCGCAGACAGCGTGCCGGACAGCCAGGGCCGCTTCAAGGGGAGCTTCCGAAACGCCTGATCGCGCTCGACGAGACCCCGCGCCTTCGCCCGTAACGCCTCGCTGGCGAAGCTGTCCGCGCGCTGCGCCGTGACGCTGTCCAGGCGCAGCACGAGGTCGGTGTACATCAGCTGGTACTCCACGAGCTCGCGCACTTCCGGTTCGAGGGCCGCCCGCGTGAGCTCGCTCAGCCGGTGGCGGCACTGCACGTAGTACGACAGGGGGAGGCACAATTCCTGGAGCCCCATCAGGTACGCGAACGTCTGGTCGTACGGTCGCTCCGCGTTCGACGCCGCGCGCTCGAACGACAGCGCCGCGAGCTCCG
Organism: Bradymonadaceae bacterium; assembly: GCA_041601915.1. GTDB lineage: Bacteria > Myxococcota_A > Bradymonadia > Bradymonadales > Bradymonadaceae > JBFIHF01. The sequence goes on along the minus strand of JBFIHF010000019.1, from coordinate 9,654 downwards.
GCTTGTCGTTGCGGTGGTAGATCTGGCCGATCATCAGTGCGCTCAGGAACTGGACGCGCTTCGAGTCCGGCTGGAGCAGCTGATAACGGCGAAACGCGGTGACGGCCCGGAAGTCGTCGAACTCCTCGTACAGCCGAAGGCCGAGCTGAACTTCGAGGTTCGCCTGCCGATCGACGAACGTGTGAAAGTCGTCGGGCGCGGAAGCGGGCTGCTCAGCCACGGCCTGCGCCGCGACCGTCGCGTCGTGAATCGCCTCCGCGACCTCGCGCTGCTGGGCGAGGGCTGCCGGGGAACCCACGCCGAGGACCAGCAACGTGACGATGGCCAGAGGCCCGCCCAGGCGCAATGTGCGGCGTCGAATCACAGGAAGCCCATCCTTGTAAGGCGACGCTGGCTTATCACAACCGCGCATGACGCACGACGCGCGACACGGTATCTTTCGATGGATGGATTCGACCGACGACATACTTGGACGCCACGTGGTGTACCTCGGGGAGGGCATCTCGCTGCGCGCGCTCGAAGACACGATCGGCGAGGAGCGGACCCGTCAAGATTCGCAGCTGCGCCAGTTGTCGTCGCTGCGGGAGCGCAACACCGACCTTCAGCTCGCCCTCAAGGAGGAGATGCGCCGCCTGCGGGAGATCTCCGAACAGATGGCCCGGCATCGCGACCACGGCAAGAGCTGGTTTTCGTGGCTGCCGTGGATCCGCAACGACGCCCCGTCGTCGACATCGGTCGAAGACCTGCTGCGCCGTCAGTACGAGCTGAGCGCGCTGCGCCTCAAGGAGGCCGCCGAGTTCGCTGATCGGCTCGAAGCCGCCAAGAGCGACCTCTACGACGAGATCGATCGCCTGAACCAGAAGATCGTGGATTCGGCCAAAAACGAAGAGCTCGCCAGTGAGTATGTCGCGCAACTGCGCGCGCTGAAGGCTGATCTCGAGCTTCAGCTGGAGCGGACCGGCGACTCCTCGGCCCACGAACGGGAGCTGCAGCGGGACATGGACATGTGTCGCCGTCGTCTCGCCGAACACACGACGCGTCTCAAGCTGTACGACTCCGCGGAAGAGCGACTCGCCAAGCTGCGGCAGAACACACGGTCGCTCGCCGACACGATCTCGAACCTGCAGACCGACATCACCCGCTACGTCACCGCGGCGAGCGAGAAGATGGACCTCGTCGCTGGCCAGATTCAGGCGATCGGGGCCGCGGCCGATGCGTCGGTGGTAATGCTCGAGCTCAAGGAATCGCTCGACGCGATGACGGACAGCGTGAACTACACGACGCGGTTCGTGGCGGAGACTCAGCAGTATTTCCGCAACAACGTCGACCGCATGATCGACGAGCTCGAACTGTACGACGAGGAGACGGAGCAGGTGTTGCGCGAGAACCAGGTTCGCAACGACATCCTCGACGAGCTCGAGCTGGAGAAGTCCCTGTCCTCGGCGCTGGCGCGTCGAATCGACCGTTTGGCCGACGAGGTGGAGCTCGACCTCGGGGAGCCCGCCGTCGTCAAGAAGTCGCGATGACCGAAGAGCTGTTGCCCGGTGCGCGCGTTCCCGCCATCGAGCTCTCCGGAGATCGGGCGAGTCGGTACGTCGAGTCGATGCTCCGCGTCCTGCGTGCCGCGCGACTCAACGCCTCCTATCCCGCGGTGCGAGCGCTATCGAGCCACATCGGGGCCATGGATCCCGGGATTCGTCAGAACCTCTACGAGAGCCTCGGCGTTGACCTTCGCACCGGCTTGCCGACCTATCGGGACTGGACCCGGGTGCAGACGGACGTCACGTTGGCCGAGAGTCAGCTCGAGCAGCTCGGCAGTCGTGCCGCGCTCGCCGCCAAGGCCGCCGGAGCGAACGACCCCATCTGGGAGAAGCAGCTCCGCAAGCACGACTACTACTCGGCGATCGTCGGGCGCGTGCTGGCTCCGCTGGGCCAGATGAACGTCGCGCTGCGCCACGTCGATCGCAAGAAAGATCGAGCGTCCTTCCACGTCGAACTCGACAAGCTCGACGCGTCCGGCCTCTTTGTGCGCTACGCGATCCAGCTCGAACAGGGGAGCCAGCTCAGCGGCTCCTCGATTGTCGTCGACGCGCGAGAAGCCGTGCAGCAGAGCAAGGAGTTCGAAGCGCTGATCTACAAGTTCACCTCGCTCGATGCCGAATTCACGTTCGTGAAGCTCGCGACCCTCGGCGGCCTGAGGCCCGAGCGTGTGTCCAAGGGCACCGTCGGACCAGTCTGGTTCGACTTTGGCCGCGTGCCCGAGCCACTCGCGCCGATCGTGCGCGACGGGGGATTCGTCGCGTCGTTCTCCCTGGATAGCGCCGCCGTCGACATTGCCGAGGAGCGCAACAACGACCCGTTCGCGACCCTCGCCGAGGACCGCCTCAGTGAAGAGGCGCGTGGCGCCTACCGTGACGTCAAACACCGATCGGGTTACAAAGTCTTCAAGGACCGCAAGTTTGTCGTCCCGCGCGACCGCGTGGACGAAATGCGCGCCGTGTGCGCAGCGCACGGCACAAACAACATCGTCTACGGCATCTGAGCGGCGTCTCGCGCGCTCCACGGAGGATCAAATGCGCATCGGAATCATGACGGGTGGTGGCGACTGTTCGGGGCTCAACGCGGTGATTCGAGCGGTCTCCAAGACCCTCATGCTGCACCATGGCGCCGAGATGATCGGGTTTGAGGACGGCTACCTCGGGCTGATCGAGAACCGCTGGCGCGCGCTGGATTACCGCGCGGTGAGCGGGATTCTCGACCAGGGCGGCACGATCCTCGGGACCCATAACAAGGCGAACCCGTTGGCCTACTTTGGCGCCGGCGGTGCCGACGTCAGCGACCAGGCGATGGCGAACTACCGTGCCCTGAATCTGGACGGCATGGTCGTCATCGGGGGCGACGGAACGATGTCGATCTCGCACGCCATGGCCCCCAAAGGCATGCGGTTCGTGGGCGTGCCCAAGACGATCGACAACGATCTGATGGCCACTGAACGCACCTTCGGCTTCGATACCGCGGTGTCGATCGCGACCGAGGCCCTCGATCGACTGCAGACGACCGGGCAGAGCCATAATCGCGTGATGATCCTCGAGACGATGGGCCGTTACGCCGGGTGGATCGCCGCCGAGGCGGGGCTCGCCGGCGGCGCCGACATCGTGCTGATCCCTGAGATTCCGTACGAGCTCGACGAGGTCGTGCGGGTTTGCGAGGCGCGCGAGGACCGGCAGAAGTTTACGATCATCGTCGTCGCCGAGGGCGCGAAGATGAAGGGCGGCGCGATGGTGGTGCGCGAGACGGTCAAGGACAGCCCCGACCCCGTGCGCCTCGGCGGGATTGGCAACTTCGTGAAGGCCCAGCTCGAGGACCGCGGCATGGAGTCCGAGATCCGCGTCACGGTGCTCGGTCACGTCCAGCGGGGCGGGACGCCGACGGCGGCCGATCGCGTCCTCGCGACGAACTACGGGGTGCACGCCGCGCGCCTCGTCGTCGAGGGACGCTGGGGGCATATGGTCGCGCTGCAGAACGGCGCGCTCACGTCGGTGCCCGTCTCGGAGGTCGCCGACAAGGTGCGCGGGGTCCCGCTGGACTCGCCGCTCGTGCGGTCCGCGCTGTCGGTCGGCATGTCCTTCGGTGTCGCGTCGATCGACGGCCCATGACGCGGCTGCTGCTGACCCTGGCTCTGCTGCTCACCGCGTCATCCGCGGGCGCGATGGAGTTGACGGAACGCCCCGTCGCGGCGTTCCCGCCCCAGATCCGGCAGATCTTCGCGGCCGACACCGGGGCGTACCTGTACGCCGGCGGTCGGCAAGTCTGGTTCATCGACGCTGCGGGCACGGCGCGGGAGATTCCGATCCCGCTCGACGGGCTCATTCAGGGGCTGGCCTACGAACCGACCGATGGCGTGCTGTGGGGCTGCACCGAACGCGAGGTGTTCGCGACCAACGCCGGCGGTCTCTGGCAATCGTGGTCGTTGGGCGCCGAACCGCGACGCCAGCGCTGCGATGTCGCGCCGTCGCCCGGGGGCAACACGTGGGTTGTGATCTCTGGCACGGATGAACAGGGACCGTACGTCGAGGTCGGCAGCCCCTCCGGCGTGGACCTTGGGATCGAGGTCTCCCGGATGCATGGCGCGATTCACACGATCGCCGCGTCCGACGCCGCCGGTGGCATGTGGGTGCTCCTGCGCTTCCCCCAGGCGGGGCTCGCCCACTTCGATGGTCGAAGCTGGCGGGTGTGGAGCCCAAATCCGCTCGGATGGACGGGGACCGAGTTCTTGGACGTCTTTGTCCGCGATCGCCCCATCGCCGCGGAGACGCTCGCTCCCGATGGGGTCGGCGGCCTCGTCGCCCCGTCGCGATCGGAGTTCGTGTTCGTCCGCTCGACCTCGCCGGTGGCCGCGATCGACCGCGTCGCGGTGTCGGCGCCGGGTTTCACACCGCAGGGCGCGGTCACGGTGGGCGCGGGTCGCATCTGGGCCCAGGGTGCCTCCGAGGACGGGCTGGTGCTGGCGAGCTGGGACTTCAGCGGGCACCTCGCGTCCGCGGAACCGTTGCCCACGCCCACGTGGTTCGACCTCGGCGACGCCTATGGCACCAAAGCGATCGGCGCGAACGCGGCCGCGGTCTGGGTCGCGAGCAGCGGCGTGTTGTTCCGGCGCGGCGCCAACGGGTGGACGGTGTTCGCGACGCCCCAGACCATCGAGCGGCTGCGCCGCGCGCGGCGCGAGGCAGCGTCAGGATTCCTCGAGGCGTTTCCACTCGTCGTCGCGGCCGCGGGGCTCACGGCGCTCGTGCCGTGGACCTGGAGCGAGGCGCTCGACGTCGGGTACGGTCGCGCGGTCGGGGAGAGCGCCCTGGGCTGGGCCTTCGGCACGTTCGGGCACTGGTTGGTGGTTCGTAATGACCCGTGGCGCTTTCGAGGCCCGGGGCCCTATCTGGTGGGGGTCGGGCTGGTGCTGAACGTCGGGATCGCGACCGCGGCCACGATCGTGCCAGAGGCCGTAATCGCGCAGGACGGCGACCCGTTCCCGATCGGCGGAGCGGTGCTCGGCGCCGCGGCCGGCTACGGCGTCGGTCTACTGGTCGATGGGTTCATGGAGCTTGTCGGGATCGACTCGCGGATCGGCCGCGCCGTGCTCTGGTCGAGCTTCACGGCCGTCGGCGCGCCTCTCGGCTTTCACGCGATGCGACGCACGCGCCTCGAGTGACTAGGCCTCGGCGAGATACTTCTCGACGCCGCGGTTCGCCTCTTTGAGGTTCGGCGTGATCATCTTGACCACGAACGCCTCCACGGCGCCGCCGACTTTGCCGGCCAGCAGTCGCGGCACGCCCGGGATCTTCGCCGCGTCGACGCGGAGATCGCCAGTGATGTTGACCTCCGTCTTGTCGCCGTTCTTGCGGTAGTACGTCGTGCCGTTGCACGAAATCGCTTCGGACATGAAGCCGACTTCCATGTCCCAATCGACGCTGAATTCGTCGTCGTGCCAGGTGGCCGTGTCGATCCACTGCAGCATCTCGGGCTTAATGAACTTCGACGCGATCGCGGGGATCTCTTCGTCGGCGGCGATCCAGGTGTTGACGATGTGCACGGTCTCGCCGTCGCGATCGTAGCTCTCCTGGATGATGTCCTTGACCGTGGGCAAGAACTCTTTCACTTCGCCCATCTTGTCGCGAAAGACCTCGTACACCGTGTCGCGGTCGTAAGAAATCGAGTCGGTGATATCGATACGTGCCATCGGTGGGGCCTCAGTCTTCGAAGAAGTCAGCATTGAGTTTGATGTACGATTTCCACTTCTCTGGAGTGTCGTCCTCTTCGAAGATCGCTTCGACGGGGCACTCCGGCTCGCACGCACCGCAGTCAATGCAGATGTCCGGGTGGATGTACAACATGATGTTCTTGAGGGCATCGGTGTCGCCGGCGTCTTTCGCGGCTTGGATCTCGTCCAGCGAGAGCGGTCCGTGGATGCAATCCACTGGGCAGACCTCGACGCACGACGTGTCGCAGGTTCCGATGCAAGGTTCAGCAATGATGAACGCCATGGGTACTCCTTTTCGGTACTGACTTCTCGGAGCGTCATGCTCCGCGGCCGGTGAACGTTATTTTACAAAGTGGGCTGCTTGGCAAGTCTCAACGCAGCCGTTCCCGTGCAACGCGCGCTCTGACTCCGTGCCCGTGGACCTCGCCGGTCACGTCTTGCGCTCGGCCATATGTGCCTCGAGCTCATCGAGCGTCTTCGGCCAGTCCTTCTTCAGCAACTGCGAGAGTGATCGATCAGCCAGCAGTTTCCCCGCCGTCTGGCACTCCGCGCAGTAGTTCGCTTCGTTGTCGGCGTAGCGAATGCGCTGCACCTTGCGCCCGCACACGGGGCAGGGCGCACCATACTTGCCGTGCACGGCCATCTCGGCCCGAAACGCCGTGACCTTGTCTGGGAAGCCGGTGCCGATTTCGGCCCGGAACCGCTCGGTCCACAGCTCCAGCACCGCGAGCGTCGACGCGTGGAGCCGGGCGAAGTCGTCGTCGGTCATCGTCTTCGTCTGCTTGAACGGCGACATGCGCGCGTGATGCAGGATCTCGTCGGAGTACGCGTTTCCGATCCCGGACAGGTAGCGCGGGTCCGTCAACGCGCGCTTGATCGTGTGATTGCGCTGCGTCAGCGCGGCCTTGAACTCGCTCGCCGACGACGACATCACGTCGATGCCACCGGGATCGTGTTGGGCGAGCTCCGCGGCGGAGCCCAGCACGTAGAGGGACGCCCGTTTCTTGGACGACGCCTCCGTCAGCACGATCGTGAAGTCGTCGAAGTCGAACGCGGCGAGGCCGTTCTTGGCGCTCAGCTTTGCGCCGGGCTTCTGCTTGCGCAGCCGCCCCGCGATCATGGGGTGCAGAACGAGGTAGCGCTCCGGCGCCTCGGCGAACTCCCAGACGATCCGTTTGCCGAGCCGCCGGAAGCCCGTCACGGTTCGACCGCTCACGTCGCTCAGCGGCGGTACGACCGATCGCAGCAGGAATGGGCTCTGCAGCCGAACCTGCTGCAGCACCTTCCCCGTACAGTGCCGGTCCAGCGATTCGACATAGGCGATGACGTCGGGAAGTTCGGGCATCAGCGACAGTTCTCCGGGCTCGATTCGCGGCGCGCGATGATGTCCACCAGATGGGGGCGCACTTCATCGCACGTGATCTCGCCGTCACCGTCGGCGTCGAGATCGATCGACTCGCCGGCGCCGTCCACGCGGACCATCCGAAACGTGCTCAAGGGGTCGTTCGCCGTGAGCCGTGGGTCGACCCCGCAGATCGCTTGTGACGAGCCGACGACGTTTGCGTCGGTCACCGTGACGCTCGATCCGTCGATCTGGTTCGGCTTCGTGAAGCGCCCGAAGTACCGCACAATGCTGCGCTGCGCGATGTAGCGCTTGCACATCGATCCCACGATATCGAACGTCAACCCTGGGTTGCCGTCGCCATCGCTGTCGACCACGGCCGGGTCGTCGGGTTCCGTCGGCACCGAGTCGGTGAGCGGGTTCTCGAGCTCGATTCCCCACAGCGACAGCTCCGTGGATGACGTGTAGGTGCCGGACTCGAGGACGCTGGAGACGAAGCCCTGGTCGACCTCCACAAACTTGATCAGGGGCAAGACCGGGTCGGGGATGATGACCTGGAGGCCGAACACGGGGCTCAGCGTCACCTCGCATTGCTGACGGTGCTCCACCAGCGTCCGATCCGTCTGCTCGATGTTCATCAGATAGCCGGCCCACGTCACTTGCTCGTCGACGAGCACGCAGGTGCTGGCCTCGTGGACCTGGAGCCACGTCCCGGTCATCGTGCCGGCGCCGCTGCCGCTGCCGAACGACGCGTCTCCACGGCTCGTCGCATCGCCGGCGCCGGCGTCGTCGAGTTGCTGCGCCGGAAACGTCGTCGGCGGGCGCTCCAGGGCGCAGTTCGAGCACAGCAGAATGCAGATGGTCAGGGATCGCATCAGTATCTGAGCTCCACGCCGAGCGAGCCGGTCCAACCGCCCGACACCCAGCCGGGAAAGCCAGGGTTTCCGGTCTGAAGGCCTCGTGCTTCGGGAAACGGTCTTCCCGTCTGTGGGTCGACCAGATCGTCGGGTATCTCGTCGCAGAGCGTCTGAACGCCCTCGCCGCAGACGGGGTAGTTGTCGAGCTGTGCTTTGCTCGTCTCGCGGCGAATCAGACCCTGAATTCGCACGTACCAGCCGATATCGAGCACCGTCTCGCCGGCCTGAAGCGTGTGGCCGGCGCCAAACGAGAAGTTGGCGCGATGGTTGTCGACGTAGTTCGTGCGTCCGTCCTGGGTCGGGACGGGGCTCGGCTCGAAGCCGGCGCCGGCGCGCAGCGCCGTGACCTCCGAGGTCCGGTACTCGGTGCCGAGCGAGCCGGAGAACACGTTGGTAAAGCCGGGGCGGTCGCCCTGCGAGTCTTCGTAGGTCGACCAGAACGTGTACCGGAGGTCCCCGGAGAAGCTCCACTTATCCGGACTCCACGCCACACCGATCGCGCCGCGCGCCGGCGTGTAGAGCGGCGTCCAGTTCGCCTGCTGTTCGATGACCTCTCCGTCGGTGATGCCGTTGAGCTGCAGGTCGTTGCTCGTGGTCACGCGCAGCGCAATCGAGTCGCGGAACGACAGCCCCACTACGACGTCAGCGGGCAGCTTCACCGTGAGACCGGCCAGCAAGCCGAAATTGTTCTCGGTATCGATGACCGCATTCAAATCGGCGTCGGCCTGATCGGTCGTGTCCGCAAGGTAGACGCCGGTGTTCACGGCGAACCCCGGCAGATAGGCCGCACCGACTCCGGCCGCGAGCCACGTCGTGACCTCATAGGCGAGACCAAACTCGAGGTCGAGGCGATGTGGCGCCGCGCCGAGGCGTTCGAACTCGAGGCGATTCGAGAACGCCCGTTCTCGCTCATCGGCGAAGCGGGTGCTCAGTGTCACCGGCTCCGGCAGTGGCAGGAAGACCAACACCCCGGCCTGAAGTCCCTTGAACACCAGCGGCGCCACCACACCAATCGTCAGCCCGGCGAGCGGTTTCTGCGTCTCCGTGTCCTCGCGGTCGCGGACGATGAGGTCATCGCCCAGCGCGCGGGACGGGGGCCCGATATCCGGAACCTCGTAGCCGTCCGGTCGCTCCTTGAGCAGGATCTGCGGCCGCCCGAAAGTCGCCATCACCCCAAGCGACAGCCCAGTTTTCGCCGCGGCGAGTTGGCTGGCGTTGAAGTACAGCGCTTCGGCGCCCGTTGCCGTCGCCGTCTGCGCACTACCCATCGCAGCCCCGCGCGCGCCAGCGCCGTACACGTCGTACGGGGACGCGTACGCGGGTGCCGCGCCCAAAGTGAGCAGGATTGTTGGGAGCAAGTGCCGCATCCTGGCGTGTTATGTCGCGTGCCCCGCAGTGTCAACGCGCCACGCGAACGCGCCAGACCATCGACCCGCGATCGTCCCGCCAACAAAGGCCCACCACCCCACCACCCCACTAATTCTGCAACGATCGCGGTTTGCTGCCGATAACGCCTCCACAAGGAGGCGCTATGACCGCACCAAACCCCGTATACAAACACCAGACGTTGATGCTGACCCGCCGCACCGCGAACGGCTGCTTTCGGTTCACCCCGACCCCCGAAAACCTGAACATCTTCG
>JBFIHF010000018.1:0-39003 GCA_041601915.1 Bradymonadaceae bacterium | reverse complement strand
TAGCGCAGCCAGGCCGGGTTCTGGGTCAGCGGCGTGCCGAAGCTCTCGCTGACGTCGCCGTTGTCGAGGGTGTTCCAGTTGATCACGGGGACCCGCACATCGCTGATCTCGAAGGTCGTCGACGTCAGCGGCCCGTTGCTCTGACACCCATCGTTGGGGACCGTGATGCCGGTGCCTGCGTAGGCGCCCGTGTTGACGTCCGCGAACACCTCTGAGCCCTCGTGATAGCGGAAGCCGGAGGCGTAGAAGTAGTTCCCGGCCCAGAGGTACATCACGACGCCCGCGCAGCTGGCGACGAAGGTCTGCCGACCCTCGGTCGACACGCTGCGGATCGCATTGATTTGGGTCGCGGTGAGCGACAGGCTGAAGTTGCTCGACATCCAGCGCCGCGCATCGTCATTGCCCGGCCCGATGTTGGCGTGGTGCGCGGCGCGGGGCAAGTCGGCCGTGTACTCGATCCGAGTCCAGCCGCCGCCTTGCGTGGTCATGTCACAGAACACTTGGAAGGGGGCCCGGCCGGTGGCGTCACCGTCGGGATCGATCCAGAACAGTGCGTTGGCGTTGATCGCGGTCGCGTCCTTGATCGCCTTGCACGACTCGTAGGTGAGGGTGCAGCCCGGACCGTAGGTGCCGAGTTCGCAGACTGCGCACGAGGTCGGCGTTCCCGAGGCCTGGTCACAGGCGGTCACGCCGGTGAGGCAGCGGTTCGGCGCGGTGTTGCAGTCGCTGGCACAGTCAGCGCCATAGAAGCCATCTGTGCATGCTGCGCAGCTCGTGGCGTTGCCACTGGCTTGGTCGCAGGTCACGGCGCCCTGGCAGTTCATCGGGCTCGCGCAGGTGCTCTCGCAGTCCGCGCCGTAGAAGCCCGGGTCACAGCCGAGGCATTGCAACGGAGCGCCTGCGGACGTGCAGGTCAGCACGTCGGTGCAGTTGCTCGGTGCGGTGTCGCAGTCCATGTCGCATGCGGGGCCCCAGAAGCCTGCTGCGCACGCGGTGCAGCCGTTTTGAACGCCGGTGGTTTGGTCGCACGTCGTGACGCCCGTACAAGCCGCGTCAGGCGTGCAGACGCTGGAGCAGTCGGTCCCATAGCGTCCGTCGTCACACCCTGCGCAGGTCAGCGGCGAGCCGTCCGCCGCACAGGTCAGCACGTTGGCGCAGTTGTTCGGGGCGGTATCACAGTCGGTCGCGCAGTCGACGCCGTAAAAGCCAGGCGCACACATGTCACAGGCGATACCGGTACCGGTGGTCTGGTCGCAGGCCGTGGTGCCGGCGCAGTTCGGGAGCGGCGCGCAGGCCGCGGTGCAGTCGCCGGACGTGAAGCCGGGGTCGCAGCCGGCGCAGGACAGCGGCTCGCCGTCGACCTGCGTGCAGGTCAGGACGTCGACACAGTTCGTGGTGACACTGTCGCAATCCGTCAGGCAGTCGCTGCCGTAGTTGCCGTCGACACACGCGCTGCAGGTGGTCGGGGCGCCGGAGGCCTGGTTGCAAGTGGTCACCGTCGCGCAGGTCGTGCCAGTGGCATCACAGGCGGTGCCGCAGGCCGCGCCGGTGAATCCGTCGGCGCATCCGGTGCAAGCGGTCGGCGTGCCGGCGGCATCGCAGTTGTCGATCATCGCGCAGTTCGAGCCCGCTGCGTTGCACGCCAGCGAGCAGTCTGTGCCGACGAAACCGACATTGCAGGACGAACAGCTCGTCGGAACTCCGCTCGCCTGTGCACACTGGGTGACGGACGCGCAGTTGGTTCCCGCGCCATCGCAGACCTCGTCGCAGCCAGCGCCCCAGGCCCCTTCCGCACACGACGTGCAGGTGAACGCGCCCGTGGCCTGGTCGCAGGTCGTGGCACCGTTGCAGGCGACCGGCGCGGTACAGGTGGTGTCGCAGTTCGCGCCCCAGTAGCCGTCGGCGCATGCGCAGCTGTAGCCGCCTGCGCCGTCGTCGGTGCAGGTGGCGCCGTTCAGGCACGGCGCATCCGCGCAGCCGTCGACGGGGTCCGCGCAATCGTCGCCCATGAAGCCAACGGCGCAGGTGCACGTGTAGGCGTCGAGGCCGTCGTTGCACGTACCGCCGTTCTGACAGGGGCTCGCGGCGCAGTCGTCGACGTCGGCGCACACGCCGGTGCCGTCGTCGGCAAACCCGGGTGCGCATGCACAGGTGCCGGCGTTGCACTCGCCCGTCGCGCAGTGGTCGCTGGTGCGACACGTTGCCCCAAGGGCGCAGCCGCCACATTCATTGCCGCCACAATCGACGTCGGACTCGTTGCCGTTCCGGATACCGTCGGTGCAGCTCTCGCCGCCACCGCTGGTATCCTCGGGCTCACCCACATCGATGGTCGTGTTGTTCTCGTTGTCGTTGTTACTGATCAGCGACGGCTTATCGCCGCCCGAACAGGCGGGCGCGAGGCTCGTCACGAGGGCGGCCGCGCAAAAGTAGGCGGCCAAGCGAGAGTTGGACATGCGTTCTCCAAATTGTCGGGGCCGGCGGCCCGGAATGAGTGTGGTGGGGCGGTTCTAACCAACCCATGGGGTCAGCCGCAAGGGCAAAACCCCGCCCGCGGCGACCCTGATCGCACGGTGGCGTTAGTCGAAGTAGTCTTGCAACGGCCGGACGGTCGGCTCGACGCGTTGGATCCGTACCATCGCGTTGACCGTGGCGGCGGCGGCGGAGACCGTCGTGTAGTACGAGATCCCGTGGTTCAACGCCTGTCGGCGGATGGAGCGACTGTCCTTGATCGCCTGGCCGCCGACGGTCGTGTTGATGACCATCGTGATCTCCCCATTGATCAGCGCATCCACGATGTGGGGCTGGCCCTCTTTGACCTTGTTGATCGCGCGGACCGTGACGCCGTTCTCACGCAGGTAGTGTGCGGTCCCGCGGGTCGCGACGATCTCGAAACCGAGGGTGACGAGGTGTTTCGCGACGGGGACAACGGCCCACTTGTCGCGATCGCGGACGGAGATGAAGGCCGCGCCGCCGGTGGGGGGCATGTTGAAGGCGCCGATCTGCGCTTTCACGAACGCCATGTCGAAGTCGGCATCGATCCCCATGACTTCGCCAGTCGACTTCATCTCGGGGCCCAGCAACGTGTCCACGTCCGGGAACTTCGCGAAGGGGAAGACGCACTCCTTGACGGCATAGTGCCGGGGGATCACCTCGGTGACGTCCATCTCGACCAGCGACTCCCCGAGCATGACGCGCGCCGCGAAGCGGGCGAGCGGTACGCCGGAGGCCTTGGAGATGAACGGGATCGTTCGGGATGCGCGCGGATTGACCTCCAGCACGTACACGTGGTGGTCGCGAATCGCGAACTGCACGTTCATCAGACCCACGATCTGGAGTTCGGTGGCCAGGGCGAGCGTCTGCTCGCGGATGACGCGCAGGATCGACTCGGGCAGGTTGCGGGGCGGGGTGACACAGATCGAGTCGCCGGAGTGAACGCCGGCTTCCTCGACGTGCTCCATGATCCCGCCGATCACCGCGGTCGTGCCGTCGGCGATGCAGTCGACGTCCACCTCGACGGCGTCGTCGAGGAACTTGTCGATCAAGACCGCGGCACCGTTGGACTCCGTCGCGGCGCGCTCGAACGTCGCTCGAAGTTCACTCGCGCCGTGCACGACCTCCATGGCGAGGCCGCCGAGCACGTAGCTGGGGCGAATCAGCACGGGGTATTCGAGTTCCGCGGCACACTCCAGCGCCGCTTCGAGGGTGTAGGCCATGCGTGCGGCCGGCTGGAGCAGTCCGAGCTTCTCGACGATCTCGTTGAAGCGTTCGCGATCCTCGGTGCGGTCAATCGCGTCCGATGCGGTGCCGAGGATCCGCACGCCGTGGGCCTCGAGTCCGCGGGCGAGCTTGAGCGGTGTCTGGCCACCAAACTGGAGCACAACCCCAATGGGCTTCTCGTGCTCGACGATCGCCATCACGGTCTCGAAGGTCAGCGGCTCGAAGTAGAGGCGGTCGGAGATGTCGTAGTCGGTGCTGACGGTCTCCGGATTGCAGTTGACCATGATCGTGCGATAGCCGGCTTTGCGTAGCGCGAGTGCGCCGTGCACCGCACAGTAGTCGAACTCGATCCCCTGGCCGATGCGGTTGGGTCCGCCGCCCAGAATCATGACCGAGGGGGCGTCGGAGCGTTCCGCTTCGTCCTCCCCGGTTTCGTAGGTCGAATAGAAGTAGCTGGTGACCGAGGCGAACTCGGCGGCGCAGGTATCGACCTGCTTGAAGACAGGCTCGACCTCCAGCGCGCGTCGGACCGCGCGGACGTCCCGTTCGGTGGCGCCGACGACCGCGGCGATGTGCGCGTCCCCAAAACCGAGGCGCTTCGCCTGGAGCATCTGGGCGCGGTCAAGCCCATTGTCCCAGGACTCGCGCAGCATCGTCTCCATCGCCAGAATGCGTTGCAGTTCGGTCAAGAACCACGGATCCCAGCCGCTGGCCTCGTAGACGGCGGCGACGCTGAGTCCGGCGCGCAGCGCGTCGGCGATGTACCACAGCCGTTCGGGGGTCGGATTGACGAGGTAGGAGCGGAAGAAACTCGCGGGGTTGTCGCCGACGGGCATTTCGAGGCGCGGCAGAACACCGACGTCGCGCTGCTCCATGCTGCGGACCGCTTTGAGCATCGCTTCGCAGAAGGTTCGCCCGATCGACATCGCCTCACCGACCGACTTCATCTGCGTGGTGAGTTGGCGGCTGGTGCCGGGGAACTTCTCGAACGCGAAACGCGGCATCTTCACGACGACATAGTCCAGAACCGGCTCGAAGGCCGCCGACGTCGTCTGAGTGATGTCGTTCGTGATCTCGTCGAGGGTGTATCCGACGGCGAGCAGCGCGGCGATCTTAGCGATGGGATAGCCGGTGGCCTTGCTGGCGAGGGCCGACGACCGGCTGACGCGCGGGTTCATCTCGATCACGACGCGACGCCCGGAGTGCGGGTCGACGGCGAACTGGATGTTGCAGCCGCCGGTCTCGACGCCGATTTCGCGGATAATGCGGATCGCGTCGTCGCGCATGCCCTGGTATTCGCGATCGGTGAGGGTCTGAATGGGTGCGACGGTGATGGAGTCGCCGGTGTGAACGCCGAGGGCATCGATGTTTTCGATCCCACAAATGATCACGACGTTGTCGTTCTTGTCGCGCATCAGCTCGAGCTCGAACTCCTTCCAGCCGATGAGGCTCTTGTCGATGAGGACCTCGTGGGTCGGGCTCTGATGCAGTCCCCAGCGTACGTACTCTTCGAACTCGTCGCGGTTGTAGGCGATGTTTCCGCCGCTGCCGCCCATCGTGAAGCTGGGGCGCAAGATGGCGGGGAAGCCGGTCTTCTCGAGGATCTTCCACGCGTCGTCGAGCGACCGCGCGACACCGGAGGGCGGCTGCGCGATCCCGATCGAAGCCATGGCGTCGTAGAACTGCTCGCGGTCTTCGGCGCGTTGGATGACGTCGGGTTTTACCCCGATCATTTCGACGCCGAGCCGTTCGAGCGTCCCGTCCGCGTCCAGTGTCATCGCGAGGTTGAGCGCGGTTTGGCCGCCCATCGTGGGAAGCAGTGCGTCGGGTCGTTCGCGCTCGAGGACACGCTGCACAAACTCGGCGGTGAGCGGCTCGACGTAGGTCGCGTCGGCGAGCTCGGGGTCCGTCATGATGGTGGCGGGGTTCGAATTGACGAGGATGACGCGGTAGCCCTCGGCCTTGAGCGCGCGAATCGCCTGGGTGCCGGAGTAGTCGAACTCGCAGGCCTGGCCGATGACGATCGGTCCCGATCCGAGGATGCAGATGGACTCAATGTCTTCGCGACGTGGCATTCGTTCCCTCGCACCGGTTTGGCGACGCGTGGCCGCGGGGACTATGCCAACGCAGGCCCGGCCGCGCAAGCCCCCGCGCGCGCGGATCGCGGGCAAAAAAAAACGCGCCAAGCGGCGCGGTGTGATTGGCGATGGGGTGGATCCGCCGCGTCGAGGAGCGGTCTAGAAACTCGTGCGGAAGGAGGCTGCGGCCCCGTCGGCGGTCGGCATGATGCCGAAATCGAAGGGGAGGGCGGTCGTGGCGGCCGACTCTTCGCCGCCCATCGCGCGAATCATGAGGACCAGTCCCACGCCGATCCCCACGGCACCGACGCCGTATCCGATCCACTGAATCGTCTGGAACGTCTCCCCGCGCTTCTTGATCGCGGCGGGGTCGAGGTCCGCGCTCTTGGCGGCTGCGACGGCGTCGGAGTCCGTAAACGCGCCCGCGTCGGAGTCGACGAAGCCCTGATCGCGCAGCTTCTCGTTGTCGGAGTTGGCGCCACTGACCTGCAGGGAGCTGAACGCGCCGACGCCGACACCGATGACCCCCAGTCCCAGCGACACGACGCCCGGCACGATCGACCGACCGCTCGCTGACTTGTCCGGCTTGGTCTGCGCCATCCCGCCTCGGAACACGAATTCGACGTTCGCGGGCTGATTGTACCGGAGGACGATCCGCTGACTCTTCTCGTCCCCGGCCGTGGTGCGGACGCTGACGACGTGCTCACCGAGCGGCAGATTTTCGAGTGTGGTGGGCGCGAGGCCAACTTTGGCGCCGTCGAAGATGAGATCTGGCGACTCGGCGCCGACGACTTCCACCGTCAACGTGCCGACATCGCCGTAGAGAAACCCCTCCACGACGGCAGGCAGGACCTCGCGGACATGGTCGACGTCACCTTCAATCGTCTGATCCGCCACGCTATTGATGAAGCGTCCATCGGCGAAGTCGAACATCTTCATCGAGAAGAGGTGCACATCGCCGGACCCTTGCACGGAGCCGAACACGACCCGATCGGCGTCGATGAAATCGCGCAGCATTTGCATGCACTTCTCATCGGGCTGTCCGCAGCCGGCGGTGAGCGTGAGATCCTTGATCGTCATCTCGGGGCCGCCCTTGACCTGCATGTCTGCATGGGCGGAAATCCCAGCGGAGAGGCTCTCTCCAAGGGCGGCGACGACCTCCGGCTCGGCGTCGAACTCCTCGAATTTCATGACGATGACGCTCGCGCGATCTTGCGCGGCGACGACGCTGGGAAGGGCCATCATGGCCATCATGACCCAACTCGCGTGCACCATTGGGCGGCTGCAGAGCTGCATGGTTGATCCTTCGAACTTGAATGGTGGACGACTAGCCCCGATTATTGGCGCTCGACCGGCCCCCGGCAAGTAAAGACTACCGTATGTTCAGCCTGCAATCAGTGGCAAAGCGCTTCGGAGGCCAGGTCATCCTCGACGCGGCCGATTGGCAACCCCCGGTCA
The DNA here is from genome assembly GCA_041601915.1 of Bradymonadaceae bacterium. Lineage (GTDB taxonomy): Bacteria > Myxococcota_A > Bradymonadia > Bradymonadales > Bradymonadaceae > JBFIHF01. The sequence goes on along the minus strand of JBFIHF010000018.1, from coordinate 31,750 downwards.
AGGACGTGGTGGGGCTCGTCGGTCCGAACGGTGCGGGGAAGACGACGTTGCTTCGCATTCTGTGCGGGGTGGAGGAGTACGACAGCGGCACGATCGCGATCCCGCGAGGGTGTACGATCGGATATCTGCCGCAAGAACTCGCCGAATCCGACGCGTCCGGCTCGGCGCTCGACGTGATCCTCGAGGGGCGCGACGATCTGCTGGCCGTGGAGCGCGACCTCGAGCGTGCGCAGAGCGGGATGGAGCGCGGCGAGCCCGGATCGGTGGAGGAGCACGCGCGCTTACTCGACCTGTACGAGCAGCGGGGTGGTTGGACGTTTCGAGCGCGTGCGCGCCAGATCGCGAGCGGACTCGGTTTCGCCGACGAGTCCCTCGACCGCCCGATCGGGACGTTCTCGGGCGGCTGGCAGATGCGCGCATTGTTGGGGCGTTTGCTGTTTCGCAAACCCGACGTCCTACTCCTGGACGAACCGACGAACCACCTCGACATGGAGAGCCTGGAGTGGTTGGAGGAGTTCCTCGGCCGCTATGAGGGGCTCGTGGTCGTCGTGAGTCACGATCGGTGGTTCCTGAACCGTGTCACGACGGCGATTGCGGAGCTGCAGGGCGGCCGGCTCACGACGTACCCGGGCAACTGGGATGCGTATCGGGAGCGGAAGGCATTGCTGATGGAGCAGCTCGCCGCGGCGCAAGGGCGTCAGGATCGGGAGATCGCCCGGGTTCAGGACTTCGTGGAGCGCTTTCGATACAAGGCGACAAAGTCCAAGCAGGTCCAGAGCCGCGTCAAAGCGTTGGAAAAGATCGAGCGAATCGAGGTCCCGACCGACCAGTTGCGCGACATTCAGTTTCGCTTCCCGCAGCCGCCCCGCGGACCGCGCGTGGTCGCCAGTATGGAGGGTGTGGCCAAGAGTTACGGCGATGTCCACGTGTGGGACAGCCTCGACTTTCAGATCACGCGCGGCGACAAGGTCGCGCTGATGGGACCCAATGGGGCAGGCAAAACCACGTTGCTGAAGATCCTCGCCGGCACGCTGAAGCACGACCATGGAAAGGCCGAACTGGGGCCGGGGGTGGAGGTCGCGTACTTTGCGCAGCATGCGGTCGAGCAACTCGATCCGAATCGTTCGGTCCTCGAGGAGATGCTTTCGGCAAGCGACCACGACACCGCGCCGCGTGTGCGAACGATGTTGGGCGCGTTTGGTTTCTCCGGCGATGACCACGCCAAGCTGGTGAAGGTGCTGTCGGGCGGCGAGAAGAACCGTCTAGCGCTCGCCAAGATGATGTTGCACCCGGCGGGATTATTACTGCTCGACGAACCGACCAACCATCTCGACGTCACGTCGCGCCAGGTGCTCGAGTTTGCGCTCAACGACTATGAGGGTGCCTACGTGATCGTGTCGCACGATCGGTACTTCGTGAACGAAGTCGCGCAGCGAGTGGTACATCTGGAGAACGGAACGGCGACCGAGTATCTCGGCGACTACGAGTACTACCGGTGGAAACGCGCGGAGCTCGCCGCGCGAACAGCGGTAGTTGCTGTCGAGGTAGAATCCGAGGTCAACGCGAACTCCAAGAAGGACGCACGTCGGGCGGCAGCTGCGGTGCGCGAACAAAAGCGCCAGGCAACGGGAAAACTCCGCGCACGCCTCACGACCATCGAGAGCCGGGTGGCCGAGCTGGAAACCGAGGTCGAACTGTCGGAAACCAAGCTTCAAGATCCGAGGCTGTATGACGACGAGAAGGCGGGCCAACAGTGGAATGAACGCTACCGGGACGCCAAGCGCGCGCTCGAATCGGCGATGGATGAGTGGGCGCTGCTCGCCGACGAGATTGAGCAGATTGAGAGCGATGTGGATGCGGGGGGTGCCTGAGGGCCTTATTTAAAGCGCTCCGGAAGAAAGTTAACATAATATACATTATCGGACGTTGCGGATCTGAGCAAAAGAGCAGGAGTTCGCGGGCGAACCCGTCCCATCAGTTGATGATGTGTGCAGAGCTCGCAGATGGGTGTTGGTTTCTTAGGAACGCGATCGCGCGAGATGGCGCGGGTTCACTTGCCGAATAGCTTCGCGAAGAAGCCCTTCTTTTCGCCGGCGCGTTTGCGACGCACGCGAATGAGTCGCAGCATCCGCTTGGCCTCGTGGTCTTGCGAATCGGCCATCAGCGCTTCTTGAAACAGATCCTCCGCCTGACGATCATCTCCGAGTCCCATCGCCACCGTTCCCATGAATGACAACAGCCACGCCTTTTCAGTGATCGTTTGATTGATCTCGTCCAGCTCCTGGAAGATCTCCTTGGAGCGTTTGCGGTTCTGAACGCGGCCATCCTCATCTTTGTCGATCAGCATGTGTTCGGTAAAAATGAAGTGCGCGCGGTACTCCAGTTCGTCGTCCTTCAATTCGCAGGATTGCCGAAACGCTTCGTGAGCTCCACGAAAGCTGCCACCGCTGAGGCGGTTCTTTCCGGTTCGGAAGTGAGATTCGGCCTCGAGGATCGAAGCGATGTCTGGACCCGAATCGATCTCCAGATCGTAATCGGCTCGTTTGTCTGGATTGGTGAGCGTGCGATGCGCGGAGTTCAGGACGGAGAAGATCTCCTGGATCTTGCTCTTGTCCGGACCGAGGTCGTAATTCGAAAATCGGTCGATGTGCCATTTCCGCGCGAGGTCGCGAAACCGAGCTCCCACGAGCGCCGCGTCGGCTTCCATGTCGACCCCGAGGATCTCATAGTAGGTCTCCTCCTGCACGCGTTGGTGCATCTGGAGAATCTCGTTCCGAACTTCGTGGAGGTCCTTTGCCATATATCCTACTTTCCAGAGCCGGAAAAAAATCAGGGTATGTTGAGTCGGGGCGCCGCGCAACTGCCCCCGATCGACGCTTGCGCCTCGGCGCGCAATCCATTATTTTGCCGCGCTCGTAAGGCGGGGTAGCTCAGGTGGTGAGAGCGCAGGATTCATAACCCTGAGGTCGAGGGTTCAAGTCCCTCCTCCGCTATAGAAAAAGGCCAGGTCGACAGTCGACCTGGCCTTTTTTTCTGCGGTGTTTGCTCCCCTATTTCGACGCGACCTTCATCGCTTTGTCGCGTTCGAAGAACATTCGGACCCCTTCGGATGCGGCGTACGCGCCTTTGATTTGCCAGAGCGGCGTGTTGCACGCGAGCCCGGAAACACCGATCGATTGTCCGTCGCGTTCCGCGAATCCGACGAACCAGGTGAAGCCGAGGTACGGGTCCTTGTTCGACAAGGTCCCCGTCTTGCCGGACACCGTGATGTCGTCAGGGAATCCACCCCGATTGAAGTACTTCCGTGCCGTGCCGGCGCGGGTGGTTTTCACCATGTACTTGCCGAGCAGGCGCGCGGTTTCAGGTGACATGACTTGCCGGAACACGCGGGGCTCGAAGCGCTTGGAGATCCGCCCGTCCGGCGCTTCGACCTGTTCGATCAGCGATGGCTGCATCATCACGCCATCGTTGGCGAGCATCGCGCCGATCATCGCCCCATGGAGCGGGCTCAGATAGGTGTGCCAGAAGCCGGCCGCCGATCGGGCGCGCTCGAAGGGATCGGCGACGAATTCTGCCGTGCTGACCTCGACGGGCAATTCGAACGGGATGGCCGTGTTGTAGCCAAAACGTTCCGCCCAGTTCGCAAGGTCCTCGCGCTTCAGGTTGTTGTAGGCCAGCTTCGCGATGATCGAGTTGATCGACCACGCCAGCGCGGCGTCCAGCGTTGTGCACTTGGAGTCGTGCTTCTTGTCGCCCTTGATATTGGTCTTCGTCAGCGATGAGCGCCCGCCGTGGTAGCAGACCGGTTTTTCGGGGTCGATCTTCGCCGATTCGACGAGCGCGGCCGCGGTGATCACCTTGAACACCGATGCCGACGGAGCCGTAGATTTGCGGGCAATGTCGGGCACTGGAACCGAATGCTGGGTGTGGCTGACCAACGCCAGAACCCGTCCGGTCGGTGGATCGATCAGGACGACGCTGCCGTGGGCGACGTTTCGGCTGTTGAGCATCTTCTCCAGGGAGTCCTGGAGTTCGGGATCCAGCGTGAACGTGACGCGCGTCCCATCGGCGAGCGTCTGAACCAGTTGGTCCCCTACCCGCTCCGCTTTGGATGGATCGAGTCCCGCGGCGACCCACTCACTGGGCGAGCCGGGGAGTTGGACGGGGCGAAACGCACGCGCGGCGCCAAGCACCGACTGGGCGGATTGCCGAGCCGCGCGATTCGCGCCGCCATCGGTCTCCAACGAGATGAGCGCGCTCTCGAGCTCCGAGGCGCGCTGCGCTTTCTCGGCCGCGGCGTGGATCGTCGCCGACCCGGTTTGGGCCGATGAAACGGCCGCCGTTGCGACGACGGCAACGCCGACGGTGAAAATAATGGATGTGCGCATGATACCTTCCGTGGCGGAGCGCGTGTTGTCGATCCAGCGTCCACCCGCGGCTCATCCTTGAGCGCGCGTTACCACAACGTGGCGTCGACGGGATTTCATTCGTTCAAACTGGGCCGGTTTAGTAGCCCTCGTACATCTCCAAGCGGTCGCCGACTTCGAGCTCGCGCGACGAGTCGGTGACGACGGCGAGCGAGAACTTCTCTCGCACGTCGATGATCATGACCTGGCCGACGCGGCGCCAGGGAACTTCGTCGCCCGTGGCACGGCCGGTGAAGTCGAGTCCTTCGCGCCGGTAGTAGGCGAAGAAGCGGTTGCCGGGTCGGATGCCGTCCTCGGCGCCTTTGTTCACGAACACGTAGTGGAACTCACCGTAGTAGTTGAGCTGGGTGAGGCCATCGACGATCTCGGCGACCATGTCCTTGTCGGACTTCGTCGGCTGAATCGCCTTGAGCTGTCGCTCGTAGGGGATCAACAGATCGCCGCGCACGATCTCGCGCCACGACTGAACGATCTCGGCGGTGTCGTGATACTTCTCGCTGACTTCCGTGATGCGCAGGGATCCGAGCACGATGTACTTCTGCCCGACCTCCTTGCCTTCGGAGTCCTTCATGCTGCCGTCCTCACGGACGATGGCAAACAGGTCGCCCTCTTTGACTTCCGTGGCGGTCATCTCGCGCTTGTCTTCTTTGGCGAGGCTGTCCTGCTCATTCTTGGTGTACGCCTTGTCGCCGAAGCCCACCCACGCCACGTCGAGCGGCGAGAGCATGTTCGCCTCCTTCGGCGAGGCGACGATCCGACCGGAGTACTGGATCTTCTTCGACGTCACAAAGCCGGCGACGGGCAGGTGCAACCCACCGTCGTCGAGTTGGGCCAGCGGCGTCTGTCCGGCCGGCGCGTCTTTTCGCGGCGCGCGCAGGTAGATGACGTCACCGGGATAGATCCAGTGGGGGTTGGTGATGTGCGCGTTGTACGCCCACATCTTCGGCCACTGATAGCTATCGCTGTAGTATGCGCCGGAGAGGTCATAAAGCGTGTCCCCCTCCGAGACGACGTGATACTCGGGCGTGCCGGCGAGCTGTGCGCTCGCGTCGGCGACGATGAGCGTCAGAGCGCTGACGGCGCAAGCCGCGAACGTCCGATTCCAGTTCCGCGTGTTGCTGCGTTTGGACATGGAGGCTGCCTCTCTCACTTGCGTTCCGCGAGTCTCTGTGACGCCAGTCGGCCGGCGTTCGTGGCCGGGTACTGGCGATTCAGATCCTCGAGCAATCGGGTTGCCTCGGCACCGCGTCCAACGCGGTCGTAGGCCAATGACATTTTGAGCATTGCGTCCGGCACTTTGTTTCCATCGGGCTGCTCCTTCATCACCCGTTGGAAGTACGACACCGAGTTCTCGTACTGACCGAGGCCAAAGTGGCACTCACCAATCCAGTACAACGCGTTGTCGAGGTAATCGGACTGTGGGTTCGACGCCAGGAAGCCCTCGAATCCGCCCAGTGCCTCGCGGTAGTTTCCGCTTCGGTACTCGGCGAGCGCGTCCTTGTACATCCCCAGTGCATCCTGACGGCGTGGCTTGGGTGCTGGTTCTTTCGTCTCGCTGTCGCTGCTTCCGCCCTGCAGCTCGGCGGTCGTCGCGAGCTTCTTATCGGTGACGGGGGCCTGCGCTTGCTTGCCCGTCGACGAGGACGAAGAGCTCGAGGACCGCGCCGGCGTCCCACCGTACTCGGATTGAAACGCGTCGAACTCTTTCTCGGTGATGACGAGCTCGGATTCCTGCGAGCCGGTCGGGACCGAGCTGGTCGGAATCTGCTCGCGGTAGGTCTCGCCTTGGACGTGCCAGTCGTTATCGTCGCCGCCGCCCAGGGGGATGCGTGTGACGGGCCGCTCTTCGGCAACGTAAGGATTGTATTGTGGAGTGTTGCCCCAGTAGCTCTCCGGCGATGCCGAAGGCTTTTGAGCGGCGGAAGCCTGCGATCGTGGCCCCATGATCCCGCCGCGCTGAAGCGCGATGCGGTTGGCGTCGACGCGGTCTTGGAGCAGGAAGACGTCGTCCTCGAGCTCCTCGATGCGCACGTTGAGGCGGCCGTTGTTACGCTCCGCCTCGTCGAGCCGAGCCTTCAGCACGAGAAGCTGCTTCTCCTGCGTGGCGGCTTTTTGTTCCACCTGGTGCGCGCATCCGACCGTTCCAAGAGCGGCCGTAAGAATGAGCGCCCGCGTGGCGGAGCCGTGACGAAGAACCACCGAGATCACCTGAGACATCCCTATCGAGCAAGTTTCATCGCGATGCTAGCACGGCACGGGGGGGTGTCAAGAACGCGACGTCACCCCGGAACCACAAACAGCGCGCGGTTCCAACGGCAGCCCGTTGTGATAATGTTGGGTCATGTCGAGCCCGTCGTCGCACCCGTTTCGCTGGCCGCTGTCAATCGACGCGGTGTGGTTGGCGATGCCGATCTTCGTCGTCGCGATCCGCACGTTGCTCCAGCCGATCCCGATGGAGGATTACTGGTGGCACCTCGTGATGGGGCGGCTGATCGATGCGGGTCAGCTGCCGACGACAAACACCTTCTTATACACCCTGCCGGTCGATGCGCCGTTCTACGACCAGCCGTGGCTCGCCCAATGGTTGATGTACCTCATCGCGCACCACGTCGGTCACGTCGCGACGGTGCTGGTGCACTGCGGCCTGCTCGTGGCCGCATTCGTCGCCCTCGTCGCGGTCACGGTTCGGCGCGGCGGCTCCGCGATGGCCGTCGGGATCGGGGCGTCCGTGGCCTACTATGTCTCAGCGTCGACGTTGATGCCGCGCACCCAGATGTTCGCCTACCCCTTGTTCGTGCTGGTGGCCGGCGGGCTGCTCTGGCTCGCCGCCCACGACGGCGCGCCGCGGCGTTCGGTGGGGCTTGTCGCCTGTGGTCTGGTCGGCGTGACTGCGTTCTGGGCGAACGTCCACGGGACGTTCGTGCTCGCGCCGCTCTTGACCGTCAGCGTCGCTGGTGCGTGGGCAGTGGAGCGCCGGCGCCGGGCGCAACCTCTGGCACCACCGGTCGCCTTGCGATGGTTGGGCCTCGCCGGATGCGTGGGGCTGGCGACAGCGATTGCACCGGGCGGGATCCAGAACCTCATCTATCCGTTTAAGATCCTATCCGCCACGAAGGGCGCATCGGCGACGGTGCTAGAGTGGACGGCGGCGAGCCCGTGGAGCCTCCCCGGGTTGTTGTTCTACGCTGCGATGGCGGGTAGCGCGTGGGTGCTGTTTCGTCGCCGCACGGATGTGACACTTCCCGAGCTGGCGATTTTCGTACCGACGGCGTTGATCGCGCTGGGCTCCAACCGTGGAATTCTGTGGTGGGCGATGGGCGCGGTCATCGTCGTGGTCCCCCATCTGAGCGCGATGCGGCGGGCGCCGGCGAGGGAGGTGCCCGGTCGAGGCGAGGCGGCGTTCAACGTCGCGCTGCTGGCGGCGCTGGCGGGGTTAGCGCTCGCCGCGGTACCCGGCGGTCCGCTCTTTCGGGCCGTCGACCCCGCGGCGCTGTTCGGTGACGGACGTCTGGGCCCCGACGGGGACGCGGCGGTGTTGTCCGATCTTCACCCGGCAGGGCTCGCCGCTGAGCTTGGCAGTGCCGCGGTTCAGCCGCTCTTTCACCATCAGGCCGTCGGCGGTTTTCTGGAGTGGACCCTGACGACCGCGGCCGCCCCGGCGGCCGTCGCGTTCATCGATCAGCGCCTCGAGATCGTGCCCGAGGCGTTGTGGGTCGACTACTTCGACATCAGCCGAACCCGAGAAGGTTGGCGAGAGGTGGTGGAGAGGCACGGCATCCAGGCGTATCTGGTCGAGCCGCTGGAGCAGGAGCAGCTGCTGAAGTGGTTGGAGGCGTCCGACGAGCACGTCCTGCTGCGCCGTGACCGGATGTGGCGGCTCTATGTGAAGCGCGCGCGCTGACGGGTTTCGCGCGTCGACCCGTCCCGATTCACCCCAGCCCCGGCCGGCATGCCACGTGCTTGACCCGATCTCGGGCCGGAGTATACTGGCTGAAGTCTCTATCGTTAGAGTTCAGATTTCGCGCGGGTTTCCCGCTCGACCAAGCTTCGATTGGTGCTGGAGGATGTCAATGGTGCGTTGGCGCTGGTTTACTGTGCGAGTCTTGTTGCTCGTCACACTCGTTGGGCTGAATGCGTGTTCGGGCTGTACGGACGACAACACGGCCAACAATGGGACAAACAACCGCACGGAGCCCGACACGGAAGTGCCGGCCGGCTCGCGGCTCGAGCACGTCGCCGATGGCGGCACCTGTAGCCCTGCTCAGCCGATATGCCCGCGGGACGTGACTTTCTCGTCGTCGTTGGCGCTCAAGGTTCGCCTCGTCGATGCTGACGGGAACCCGATCGACAACACGTCGATCAACTTCGAACTCCGCGCGATGACGGCGGCCGGCACGACGCTCAGCGCGGCGAGCGGCATCTCCGACACCAGTGGGTTTGGGTCGACGGATCTTCGCGCCGGAACCACGGCGGGAACCGTCGAGGTGAACGTGACCGCGGGCGGCGCCGAGTCGGGCGTTGCGCCGATCAAGTTCATCGTCGCGGTGAACTCCAAGGGCGCGTCGAGCTACGTCGTCACGTTCAACCACGCGGGCACGGCGGACCTCAAAGACGTGCGCGTGCGCGCGTTCGAGATCAACACGACCTGCGCTCAGATCGCCGAAGACCATGTCCGTGAGACGACACCGGGTGTGAACCCGACGCTCACGGCGGTCACGCAGCAGTCCAACATCGCGCAAGCCGACGGCACGCTGCCCCAGATCGTGATTCCGAACGTGCCCAACGGCACCGCCTACAGCATCGAAGCGCGCGCCTACAGCCGCGACAACGAAGAAGTCGAGGCGGCCTGGGGCTGCAAAGACAGCAACCCGCCGATCGTCGACGGGATGTCGGTCACGGTCGTCGTCGACCTCGTCGACAACCTGCCGCGGCTCAAGGGCACCTACGACGTGACGCACGAGTTCAACATCCAGCAAGCGATCTGCATGAAGGACGCGCAGGGCAACTACGCGGGCGCCCTGCCCTCCGGCGTGTGCACGGCGATCGATCTCATCGGTCGTCTCGCCACGGACCCGGGGAGCTTCCTGGTCGGCGATTCGATGAACGACGGTCTGCTGCACTTGATCGTCGACTTCCTGCCCGACGGTTCGATCAAAGATTCGATCAACTCGTTCATCAACAACGGCTTCATCCAGAACCTCGCCGGCGACGTCATCAACGACTTCGCACGGGACTGGATCAACAACAACGCCCCGGCGTGGGTTCGCAACCTCGTGAACATCACCGGCGACATCTACGAGAGCCTCAAGCGCTTCAAGGTCAACGGAACGATCCGGATCCTCGCCGAGCCGCGGCCCGAGTACGACGCGCAGTCGGGGTCGGTCATCGGTATTCTGGTGCCGGATATGGACGGAAACAAGCCGGGCCGTCAGGTCTGGAACGAAGTCGTCATCTTCTGGACGGGAGAGTGCGCGGCCGGCCCGAACTTCGAGGCGTGTCGTCAGCGTACGTTCTCGGCCAACGACGTCGGCACCGACAGCGTCGTCGAAGGCTTCTTCGACGGAACGATGCTGCCGATCAGCGACCCGATGAACCCCGGCTACGGTCTGCACATCAACGAGCACACGCTGACGCTCAACTACGGCGTGTTCCTGCTCGGAATCCTGGAGAAGATCATCCTGCCGAGCGTCTTCGGCGACCAGTCCGTCACGTCGCTCGAAGCGGCCCTCGACAAGCTCATCCAGGGAATCTTCGGCGGGGCGAATGGCTGCGACGGCTTCGGCGAATGGATCAACGATACGGTCGGCGGTGGCGGTGCCATCGGCGAGACGGTGTGTAACAACCTGCTGAGCCAGGCCGGCGACTTCGTGCGGGAGTACATGACCGAGAACCTGACGGTGTCAGGCGAGGACAACTTCCTGCTCGGGACACCGGACGGCGAGCCGTGCCGCCTGAACGAGCCGGCCCTCTACGCCGGCGAGTGGGCGGTCAAGCCGCTGCCGTACGTCGAGTCGCTGGGCGAGAATCGCCCGATGATGGAGTGCAAATGGAACCTGAAACTGAAGTACGGGTCGGCGGCCACCTCGGTCATCGAGACGGACGGTACGTTCTGGGGGACCCGCTCCGGGTTCTGAGTTAGGCAAGCGCCGCAGAACGCAGCTCATACGACCGAGGGCCACCAGCGATGCTGGTGGCCCTCGGCATTTGATGGCTGGCGAAACTCAACGTCCGACGACGTCGATCCCCATGTTCTTGCAGGTGAACAGGAACACCTCGAGTTCGGTGTCGGACATGTGTTCGGGCGGCAACGCGGTGCGAATCTCATCCCACGTCAGCCGACCGTTCTCCACGCCGCGTTTCAGGAGCTCGCGCTTGTTGCCGTGAAAATCGGTAATCGGGGGCTCGGCGTCGAACTCTTCGTCTTCTTCGTCCTCGGTCGACATCTCGTCTCCTCTTGAGTAGCGCCGGAACCTACGCACAGCGGGTCCCGAACCAAATCACGAAACCGTCACGAGCTCATCGGCCGTGTAGCCGGCCCACTCGAACCACTCGCCGAGCAGGTACACCGACCCGAAGACCGCGACGTGCCCCGCCTGAGCCGCCGCGGAGAACATCCGCGCCGCGGGCCCGTAGTCCCGCACCAGCTCCGCGGGTACGACGAGGCGGAGTTGCTCCTGGGTCGCAGCTCTGGAACTGTCGATATCCACAAGATAAACCGGCACGCCGAGTTCCGCCAACGGCGCGAACATTCCGCGCAGGTCTTTGTCCGCCATCGCGCCAATCACGCACGCGTCCGGCGGATCGGCGCGAAGCACGTCGTACAGCCGCCGCGTCCCACCCACGTTGTGCGCTGCATCGAGCAGAAATCGCGTATCGCCCACGTGACGAACGTCGAGCCGCCCGGGCCACCGCCAACGCTCGAGACCCGCGCGCGCATGGTCGGGGTCGAAGTCGGTGCCCAGGTAGGCGCGCGCGGCCTCGATCGCGGTGGCTCGATTCTCGGCGTCGCTCGTCCCGGCGGTATCGACCCGCGTCGTCTCCGGAAAGTCGAACACCGGGTCGACTTCGGTGGCGTACGTCTGCGGCGCGAGCACAAGCCGCACGCCGGGCCGACGCAATCCGGCTTTCTCGGCCGCGATCGACGCGATCGAATCGCCAAGATACTGCTGATGATCGAGGTCGATGTTCGTGACGACCGTCAGACGAGGCTCAATGGCGTTGACGGCGTCGAGGCGCCCGCCGAGACCGACCTCCCAAACGACCACATCGACCGCGGCGTCGGCGAAGATCAGGGCGCCGAGAACTGTCGTCAGTTCGAAGAAGGTCAGGCACGGCTCGGCTGCGGGGTCCGAGAACCGCTCCATCACCGCGGCGCCAAACTTCAACGTCGTGTCGCGGTCGACGGGGCGACCCGCGATGCGAAATCGCTCGCGAAGCTCAATCAGGTGAGGGCTCGTGTAGAGGCCCACGCGCAGCCCGTGCTCCGTCAGCACCGCGGAGAGAGCCGAGGCGACAGACCCTTTGCCGTTGGTGCCCCCTACGACGATCGCGGGACAGGCGCGTTCGGGGTGACCGAGCAGAGCAAAGGCCCGACGAATACCGTCGAGCCCCAGTTTGATGGCGAAAGCGTTCTGGTCGAAGAGGCGCCTGGAAAATGCGTCCCAGGTGTCGCTGCTGCTCAATCCCGGTACTCGAAGTGGTCTTTGAGTTCTAGATACTTCAAGTGACGGTCGAACGTGGGGACGTCCACGATATGGAACTGGCCACGCTTGTCGATGTGGATCATCTGGTCGCGCAACAGTTCGCCGAGCAGCGTCTTGAGCTCCCCGATCTCGATCGTCAGAACCTCGGCGAGGTCGTCGGGGATCGGCGCGGGGGCATCGAGCTGGGCCGAGGCGCGCTTGGCCTCGGACCGCAGTTGATGCATCAGCCGGCCGCGGGTCGTGCGCAGCGTGAAGTTCGTGATCCGAAACTGCGCTTCGGTCAGCCGCCGCGACATCTTCTTCATCATGCGCACGGCGATGTCCGCGTTGCTACGGATCATGTTTTCGAACTGGGCGGCGTCGATCTGGATCACCGACGCATCCTCGGTCACGGTCGCTGTCACGGGCCGCGGCTGTTCGTTGACCAACGAAATCTCGCCGCAGAAGTCTCCGCCGTGGAGCTCCTCGATCGTGACTTCGGCGTCGAAGACGCTCTTACTGAGTCGGACGCGGCCTGACTTGATGACGTACATCTTGTTGCCATCGTCGCCCTCGCGGAACAGTACGGTCCCCGCCGGACACTGCGTCACGCCCTTCTCACCTACTTTTTTGCTCGTTGCCAACGTCGGCCTCAGTCCGTGGGTGTCTTCGCCAACAGGATCGCCGTGTTCCGCGCGACGTCAAGTCCTGATGGGCGCAGATGTTCAAGCAGATGGGTTTTGAGCAAATCCAGATCTTGCAGCGTGTCCACATCGTAGCAGAAGCGAATCAAATCGCACAAGGCGCCGATGTTGCGACAGCGGCGTAGTGTCTGGTCGAGCACCTTGTCCGTGCTCCACGCAATATCCGCGAGCAAGGGGTGCACGCCGTCCGTGGCGGACTTGAGGAACCACGGCGAGTTGATCCCCAGCATGTAGTAGCCGCCATCGAACGACGGACCGACGACGACGTCGTGGTTCTCGAGGGCATCCCAAGCCTCATCGAAGTGCATTCTCGTCAGCGTGGGGCTGTCCGATCCGATCACGATCACGGACTCCGATCTGCCGGCTTCGGCGCGCAGGACGGCGTCCATGCGCTGCCCGAGGTCACCCGGTACCTGCTGTTGGAGCGCAAATCCAAGCCGCCGCGCCGGGTCGAACGCCTCGTGATCCACGTCGCCCGCCCAGGCGAGCACCCGGCGAGTCGACAGCCCGGCGACCGTTTCCGTGACGTCGGCGATGAACGCCTCGGCGAACGCGCTCGCGGCGGCGTCACCGATCCCGGCCGCGAGGCGTGTCTTGGCCTGCCCGGCCACGGGTGCCTTGGCCATGATGACGACGGATCGCGTCATGCCTCGTCCGCGTACTGGGCGAAGATCGTGTAGAGGATCTTGGTGCCCGCGAGAAACGTGCCGCGCACGGTGCCCGTGATCTTGGACACCCCGATTCGCTTGCGATAGCTAACCGGGACCTCCACCGTCGGCACACCCAGTCTCGCCGCCTTGACCTGCATCTCGACCGTCCAGCCAAAGTCTTCGTCGCGCATGTTGATGCGACGCAGGGCGTCCCACGTGACGGCGCGAAATGGGCCGAGGTCGGTGAAGTGATAGTCGTAGAGCAGCTCCACCAGCGTGCAGGCGAGCTTGTTGCCGTAGACGGCTTGCGGCAGCAACGCGCCACGTTGTCGATCGCCGATCGTTCGGCTGCCGATGACCAACTGTGCGTCGCCGAGCAGAATCGGCTCCACCACGCGCGGGAGTTCGGACGGATGATCACTGAAATCGGCATCGAGAAACACGACGATGTCCGGCGGATCGGCGGCGATGAAGTCGAGGCCCGCCAGACACGCCGCGCCGTAGCCGCGTTGTGGCTCGGCGACGACCGTCGCTCCCAGCGACCGCGCGAGGGTCGCGGTGCGGTCGGTGCTGCCGTTGTCGACGACGACGACGCGCCGTACCCAATCGGCGGGGATCTCCGCCAGGACGAGCGGCAGGCTGCGCTCCTCGTTGAGTGCCGGGATCAGCACGTCGATCGTGGTCGCGGTCGGGACCGCGAGATCGCGGCGGTTGGGCCACCAGACACCCCCGCGCCCCGTGTACTCAAATGGCTTCTTTGGTCGGCTCACCGTCTCAACACCTTTTCAAACGTGGAGGTGCGCGGCATAGTGCACCTCCCCAGAAAGTCCCGCCTCGCCGGTGTTGGGGCGAGACTTCTGGGGCGGGTGCAATGTACCCATCCCGATCAGACCCGCGCAACGGCAACGCCTTGACCGACGAGAAACGCGGCACCTCATATGCAGACGCTGGCGTCAGTCTCGAAGCGGGTGCCGAGGCCGTGGCCCGCTACCGCGACGCCGTCGAATCCACGTCGATCCCTGGCGTACTCGGAGGGATTGGCGGGTTCGGTGGGCTGTTCGCGCTGCGCGACGCGGGCCTCACCCTCGACGATCCGGTGCTCGTCTCGGCGACCGACGGTGTTGGAACGAAGCTGCGCCTGGCGTTTGACCTCGGCATCCATCGCACGATCGGGCAAGACTGCGTGGCGATGTGCGTGAACGACATCGTCGTCACCGGCGCGCGCCCGCTGTTCTTCTTGGACTACCTCGCCACGGGGCGCCTCGATCCGGACCAGGCCGCGGAGATCGTCGTCGGGATTGCCGCGGCGTGTCGCGAATCCGGCTGCGCGTTGATCGGTGGGGAGACCGCTGAGATGCCCGGGTTCTATGCCGACGGCGAGTACGACGTCGCCGGCTTCTGTGTCGGCATCGCCGAGCGGTCGGCGCTTCTGGACCGCGCGCGTGTGCAGGCGGGCGATGTCGTCGTGGGCCTGAGGTCATCGGGCTTTCATTCCAACGGCTACAGCCTCGTGCGCCGCATCGTGGCGGACGCCGGGCTCGACCTCGCCGCACCTTTCGAGTCGAGCACCCTCGGCGCGGCGTTGCTGGAGCCGACGCGGCTGTACCCCGCGGCGTTCAGCGCCCTGACAACCACCGGCATCCGCCCCAAGTCGGCCGCGCACATCACCGGCGGTGGCTTCTACGAGAACCTGCCTCGCGCCCTGCCCGACGGCCTCGGAGCGACGATCGAGGCCGGATGGAGCGTGCCGCGAATCATCACGCACATCGCAGACCTCGGCGAGGTCGAGGCGCGGGAGCGGTGGTCGGTCTTCAACATGGGGATCGGCATGTGCCTGATCCTCGCGCCCGACGACGCGCAGCGAGCATTAAGCGCGCTCGCCGGGGCTGGTTTCGAGGCGCTGACGATCGGATCGGTGGATGGGACCGCCGGGATCCGCATCGCGGGTATCGACTGACATGAAGCAAACAGCCACGCTGTTTCGCGCGCGCCGCACGGCGTGGCGCAATGCGAGCCACAGCAGCCAGGGGGTCTTTCGGCCCGTCGTGCTGGGCGCGACGCTGCTGGGCCTCGGCGCGATCGCGGTGGTCGGTGAACTTTCGGTCGCCTCGTTGCTTGGCGCTCCCGTAGACACGGCGACGCCGGCGTTCGGCCGGCGACTGCCGGTGCGCGGCGACGCGGCGCTCGAAGCCGCATTCTGGCTGTCGGCGCTGTTGTGCTCGTTCCTCGCCTTCCGGGTCATGGAGTCGCTGTTTCGCAGCCCCAACATCCGTGCGCTGGAGCTCCTGCCCGTGCGGCCCGGCCCAATCCTCGCGGAGAGGACTGCGAATGCCGCACTGGAGGCGACGGGGTTCGCGGTGGCGCTGTCCGCGTTCTTCCTGCCGCTTTCCTGGCACGGCGAGCCGCTGTTGTCCGCGCTCTGCGCCACGATGGTGCTCGGTGCGACGCTGTGCACCGCCGGGATCACGATCGGCACCAACGCCTGGTTTGGGGCGCAGTACGGCGGAAGCTCTAAGATCGGGGATAGCTACGGCAGCCAAGGCGGTGCGTTTATCTATGCGCCGATGGTGTCGCTCGCGATGTCCGTGGTCTGCATCATGATGCTACAGCTCGGCACGCGCGAGGTGCTCCACTCCGCCAAGATCACCAACGCGTTCTGGCTCGCCACCGGTGTGGCCGCAACGATCGCGGCGTGGACGTTGCTCGTCGGAGCCCGGCACTTCGTGGCCTCCTACCACCGGGTCGCGGCGTTCTTCCGCGAGGCGGACGAGGTCGGGTTTCGCGCCGTGATGGACTACCAACAGAGCACGTGGGTTCCCGCGCGCCTCGAGGCGCTCGCCGGCGACGGTCGCTGGGTGTTTCGACGTCACACGCTGCAGTTTCCGCGACGGTTTCCGGTCGCCCGATCGGTCGTGGCGCTGGGCGCGATCGGAGCTGCGATCGGGGCGGCGCTGCTGTCCACGAGCGCCTACCCGAGTTGGGTCGTCGCGTTGACGCCGGCGGCGTTGTTCGCGCTGCTGGAGCGACCGTTCACGCGCGTATTCGACGAACGGCTCGGTGGCGATGGGGACGTGCTCATGCCGATCGCGCCCCAGACGCTCGAACACGCGACGACCGTGTGGTGGTTCTACGAAATCGGGCGCATCGCCCTGCCCTACGCCCTCATCACGGGCGTCGTGCGCGGTTTCACGGTGTCGGCGACCGAGGGCGCCCTCGTCGCCGTGACCGGCGCCGCGGCGTCACTCGCGCTGCCGACCGTCGTGGCGGTGAGCCGAAAGCTCGGGTTGCGGAGCATCGCGGCGACCCACTCCGTCGCGCTCCTCACGATCGTCGTTTGCGCCAGCACTGCAGCCGCGAACCTCGTGTTTGGCGCCGTCGCGGCGAGTGCGATCGTCGTGGCTGGTCAATTGAGTAACGTCGCAGTGAGGCGGAGATGACGGACGCGATCCTGGAGATACGTGAGCTGAAGAAGAACTACCGTCGCCTGGTCGCCGTCGACGGCGTCGATGTACGCATCGATCCCGGGGAGTTCGTCGGTTTCATCGGGCCCAACGGGGCGGGCAAGTCGACGACGATGAACTCGGTTGCGGGCACGATCGCTCCGGACTCGGGCAGCATCTCCGTCTGCGGTGTGGACGCGATCACAGACCCCGTCGGGGCGCGTCACCACATGGGCTTCGTGCCGCAGCATCTGCACTTGTACGGCTACCTCACCGGAGAGGAGTACCTGCGTTTCGTCGGCGACATTCGCGCAATCGCGCCGGATCAGCAGAAGCAGGAGATCGAAGAGCTGCTCGCACTGTGCGAGTTGACGGAGGCGCGCCACCGGATCGTGAACGAGTACTCGGGCGGTATGGCGCGCAAGCTCGCTATCTGCGCCGCACTGCTCGGCTCACCGAAGCTGCTGCTGATGGACGAGTCGTTCGTTGGGCTCGACCCGGAGTCCACGCATCGCATTCGTCGAAAGCTCAAGCAACACTGCAACAATGGTGGCGCGATCCTTCTGTCGAGCCACGTCCTCGACATGCTCGAGCGCATCTGCACGCGGATCGTGATGCTGGTCGACGGAACCGTGCGTATCGACCGTTCGATGGAGGAGATTCGCGCTGATCTCGAGGATGCCCCGTACGACGACCTCACCGGGCTGTACCTGCACACGGCCGGCAAAGTCGACGCGATGGGACTCGACGACTAGGAATCTACGGAACCACCACGTCGATGTATCCGTCACCCTTGCGGTAGACGACGACGCGGAGCTTCGTCCCATCCGGCCACGCTGACACGAGCAGATCACCGCGTCGCAAGCCCGCGCGAGTGCCGACCGATTCGCCCACGAAGTCGATGATCAGCCCGCGGTCGCGCTCGACGAGGGACCCGCCGATGCGCGCCTCGAGGGATTCAGGCGTCGGGCGCGTCGACGGTACGGGCAATGTGAGGACGCGGTCGCGGAGTTGGATGACCTCAGGGTTACTATCGGCCGATGTGCTCACGCGGGCGCGGGCTTCGCCGCGCTTGGGGTCCACGACGAGGATCTCGCCGTCGAACGGCGGGCGGACGCGGAACTCGATCGGGAGCTGGCCTGCGCTCCTCGACGCGTCGACGAGACGGTCGTTGGAGAACAACATCGCATAGGCGCCGGTGACTGGCGCACCGTAGGCGTCCACGACTTTGGCGCGAAACGTCTGCAGCGCGACGAGTTCAATGGACATCTCCACCGGGACGTCCTTGACGTCGACCGCGAACGGGACCTCGCCGATGCGCGAGTTGAAAACGCGCAGCTCCCAATCGCCGCGGTACACCGCGGTGACGACGCGGGAACCGAACGGCTGGCGGGACACCTCGAGCGGAACGGATTCGAGCGCCGAACCGCCGGTCAAGGTGAACGTCGTCGAGGCCCAGGCTTCATCGTCTCGCCCGCGCACCGTGACGCGAACGGGGATCGGCGCGGGCACGACGACATCGGTACCGTCGACGAACGGGCCGGCGTCCCATCGCGCGATGCCTCGGTCCGTGCGCGCGTTGAACATTGCGGTCCCGTCGCCACAGCCGCGAAGGGTGAAGTCGCGGCCGTCGGTGGTCGTCACGCTACAGCGAGCGCCGTTCGAGTCGTACACCTCCAGATCGCGCAGCACGGCGTCCTTGGGGCCGCGGACCCGCACGCGCCAGATTCGCCCATCGGCGTTGGTGAGGCGAAGTTCGACGTCGAACGCGTTCGCCGCCGGCAGGGACTGCAAGGCGATTTCTGGCGAGTCAAACCGGTCAAGCGTCGCAGACACGGTCGCCGATCGCGGCACGCCGCTCAGCCGTGCCACCCCGTCCGCGTCGGCGAGGACCGTCGCGCCCATCGCTCCGTCGCGCCACTCCACCTTGGCGTGCGCAACGGGGTGACCGCCTTCATCGACGACGCGGGCCCTGACGATGTTGCCGCGCCGCATCGTGAGGTCCAGCCGCGCGGCGAGGTCGCCGTCGGGGGCGACGGACGTCGTCTGCGTCGGGGCCCAGCCGTCGGCCAGCGCGACGGCTGTGAACTGCACACCGGGTACCCCGGTGGTCCTAAACTCGCCCAGCAGATTCGTGGTGAGGACATCGGCCGGAACGTCCTCGAGCGGGTTCGCGTCTACCCCGGCGCCATGGATGGCGACCGTGGCGCCCGCGATCGGGTTGCCGTCGGGATCGCGAACAACCCCGAGGACCTCTCGACCGCGCAGCGCCGTCAGCACGACCGATTCACCCGCCGTAACCTCCGTCGGCGACAGCCGCCCGCTGGCGACCTCGCCGGTCACGACGTAGTCGCCCGCCGGAAGTGCTTCGAAGGTCGCCTCGCCCGATTCGCCGGTCGTCGCGTTCAACATCACGAGCCCCACGACTTCGCGGCCCAGCCGCAGTGCGACTCCGGGCAGCGGCCGTTGGGCTTCGTTGACCACCCGAACCTGCACGCGGCTCGCCGGGGTGAGCTCGACGGCGTTGGCGTCCACCGACACCTCTCCCCAATATGCGTGCCCCCCCTCGACGCTGCGCGCATAGACCTCGAGGGTGTCGAGCGCCTCTCCGCTCATCGTCGGATTGGGGGTCGGGATGGCGATCCCGACGCCGCGGGTACGCAGGGGCGGATAGATCCCCGCGGCACCGATCGTGAAGTCCGTCTCCACCGGGGTCCCATCGACGAGCGCGACGAACGCGCCCTCCTCCGGTTCAACCACGCGCCACGCTTCGACGGTCTGGGCGTCGCCGTGGCCGACGTCGGCTGCCGTGGCCGGCTCGGCGTCGCGCTCCGGTGCGTGGTGTGGGGGTGGCGGCACAGGCTCACGGCATCCACGGTCCACGGCGAAGACCGCCGCCACCGCGAACAGGCTGATGATTCCGACCGTTGGGGCCCATCTGCGCACAGGGAATTACCTCGAGTGACGCTTTGCGATTTCGACGTCCGTGGCACCGTTCCGACAGATGAGCATTGACGCCTCATCTGAAAGCGGTACCAATCCGCACGTGAACTGGCCTCTTCAAATCGATTTGCCCGAGAGCCTCGAGATCAAGGGGTCCGCCTACGGCCACCATATCACGATGGTCCGCCGTGGCGACTCGCTCGCGCTGTGCGTGGGCGACCAGAGCTGGAACGTGGGGCTTCCGAGTCGTGCGAAGCAGATTCGGCTCGGCCCGACGCTCGGCGATCTTCCGTTCCTCATCTTTCCGCATCCCAGCGTGATCGTGGCACCGGAGGCCGAGGTGACCCTCGAAGTCGAGGTTCCGTTGCATCTCGATCTCGCCGCAGGTGGGTCGCGACTGCGCACGCTCGCCCCGCTGGGTCTGGCGCGCGCCCTGTATGGACCGGTCGACGATGGCAAGCTGTGCTGGAGTGTTCATGAAAACGCGGCGGTGCTCACGGAGCTTCGAATCGGCGGCCAGGCGGGGCGCCTGAGCGCCGTCGCCGCCGTGACCTGCCACAATCGAAGCACCGCGCCGGTCGAAGTGACGCGGATCATGGTCCCCCAAGACATGGTCGGGTTGTACGACGGCGAGGATCGGATTCACCTGTCGGACGTCACGATGACGATCGTGGGCGACGCCGAGGCGGAACTGACGATCGAACCGGCCAACGGCGGACGCCTGTTAACCGACGTCCTCGGCCTTCCGATTGAACCGGCGCGCCGCGCGTTCGCGTTCAGCCACACCTATCAGACCCGGACGGGCCTCGAGTACGGCTTCTAGTCATGGATCTTTCGACATTCTTTTCGGCTGCCACGTGGTCTGTCGCCCGTCCATGGTTCGTCGCCGCGCTACTCATCGCGGGCGGCTTCGTGCTGTCCCGTGCTCTCGGCGCGATCAGCGGACGCCTGACGCGCCGCGCCGGTTCGCAGCACCTCGCGGCCGTCGCCCAACGGCTGGTGTTCTACACCGGGCTGTTGCTGGCATTGTTCGGGGCGCTGAACGTGCTCGGCATCGAGCCGGCCGCGCTGTTGACCACGGCGGGCTTGTTGACCGTCGCGATCGGTTTCGCGGCTCAGACGAGCGTCGCGAACGTCATCTCCGGGATCTTCCTGCTCATCGACCGGCCGTTCTCGATCAACGACACCGTGATGGTGGACGGCATGCAGGGTGTCGTGACCGGCATCGACCTGCTGAGCACCAAGATTCGAACCTTTGAGAACCTCGTCGTGCGGTTTCCGAACGAGGCGATGCTCAAGGCCACGATCACGAACTACACCCAGCATTCGGTGCGCCGAGTGGAGCAGCGCGTCACGGTGGCCTACAGCGCCAACATCGACCACGTCATTGACGTCATCGAACGTGCCGTCATCGCGGATCGACTGCTTCTCGACGAGCCCGAAGCGACGATTCTGGTCGAATCACTGGGTGACAATGGCGTGGTGATGCTCGTGCGCGGTTGGTGCGTGCGGGAGGACTTCATTTTCGCGCGCAGCAGTCTCGCGCAGTCGTTGAAAGAGGCGCTGCAGGACGCGGGGGTCGAGATCCCGTTCCCGCAGCGCGTCGTGCACACGCCGGCGTCGGACCAGGGCGTCTCGGCGCCGTAGTGGGCAAGAAACGACCAACGCGACCCGGGGGTCGCGTTGGTCGAAGCTCCAATCATCCAGTTATCTCAGCCGCGATCAGTACTGAGTGTCCGCCAGGATTCGCCGGGCAATGCTGCCCAGCGTGCCATCCTCGCCGAGATCACCGAACCAATTCGCCTCCTGCAGCGCCTCGGTCCCACTCTGCATGACGTTCTCGACGAGTCGCTCTGCGCAGCGCCGGATGTGCACGTGCACGAGCGGATGGTCAAAGCATCGCTCGAGGAATCGACGCGCATCGGGTTCGGACCACAGGTGCTCGCAGGCCTGGATGAACTCCCGCGCATACCCCTCGCTGGCGAGGTAGCCCGGCACCTGCACGAGGCCGCTGAGCGTGCGATCGAGCAGCAATTCCGCGACGTGAGCGTTCCCTACGAACGCGCGGATCATCGTCGTCGCCGCGTCCTCGTGGCGTCCGATCTCGAAGTAGCCCAGCGCCAGGTTGTACAGGACGGCCGGTTCGGCCGGGACACGCTCATAGTCCTGAATCGCAGCCTCGATCTCGCCCAGTGTGTGGCGAATCTCGCCGGCGAGGTATCTGCACCCGCCGTACTCAATCGAGTTCATGTCGGCGAGGGCCTCAAACAGCGGAAGCGCGTCGTCGAACCGCTCGAGGCGGTACAAACACAGCGCCTTGCCTTCCATCGCCCGCAGGAACGGGCGATGCCGTTCCTGATACCAGTCGACCTGCCCTTCGCCTGGGAATCCGGCATCGATCGCGGACTCGTAGTGCGCGACGGCCTCGTCGAGGTGCCCCTGTTCCCACGACACGAGGCCGAGGTGATTGTGCAACTCGCTATCGCGCGGATACTTGGCCACCGCTGCATCGAGGATCCGTGCGGCCTCGTCGAGTCGCCCCTGCGAGATCGCTTCCAGCGCGCGTTGGAACATCCCTTCGCGATTCGTCGTCGGGGGCTGATCGGCATCGAGGAGCCGGACCGCTTCCACCGTCATCGACTCCAGAAGCGCCCGCAGCTGCTCCTCCGATTCGGGCATCACATCGTCCAGACTCTGAATCGTAGACAGTAGCTGACGGACATCACCGAGTAGTTCGAGCAGAACCTTCATAATCACCTTCACAAACGGACCGCGTTGACATCCTGAGCCTCGACGAGATCGGCGCATCGGTCAAAAAAATGAAAGGAACCCACGAAGGTTCCTTCACGGTTCACTTCAGAGGTGGACGGCAACATTCGTGGTGGGTCGAGCACCAATTGCGACGAACGACGCGGAGTGCTACATCCTGCTCCCCCGCACCGCGCGGGACTCTGCGCAACGAGAACGCCATGACGCCGAACGAACTCCGCGAACGATTCCTGAAGTACTTTGAAGAGCGCGATCACCGCGTGGTCCCGTCCTCTCCGGTCGTGCCGATCGGGGATCCGACGCTGCTGTTCACCAACGCAGGGATGAATCAGTTCAAGGATCTGCTGCTCGGCAACGAGGTCCGTGACTACAAACGCGCGGCCAGCGCCCAGAAGTGCATCCGCGCGGGCGGCAAGCACAACGACCTCGACGAAGTCGGTCGCGACGGCCGCCACCTCACGTTCTTCGAGATGCTCGGGAACTGGTCGTTCGGCGACTACTACAAGCGCGACGCGATCATCTGGGCATGGGACTTCGTGACCAACGAGATGAAGCTCGACCCGAGCCGGCTGTACGTCAGCGTCTATAAAGACGACGACGAGGCCCACGACATCTGGGCCAACGAGGTCGGGCTGTCGACGGATCGCATCCTGCGACTCGGCGACGTGGAACAGGGCGACGAAGAGAACTTCTGGTCGATGGGCCCCACGGGCCCGTGCGGCCCATGCACGGAGATGTTCTTCGACTTCCATCCCGAGGAGGGCCCATGCGAATGGGTCGTCGGCTTCGACGAGCACCGCCTCGTCGAGATCTGGAACCTCGTGTTCATGGAGTACAACCGCGACGATGAGGGCACGTACACGCCACTGCCGCAGAAAGGCGTCGACACCGGCATGGGCTTCGATCGCGCGGCGATGGTGCTCGCCGACACCGACAACATCTTCGAGACGGAGCTGTTCCTGCCGATCGTGCGGACGACCCTCGAGCTGCTGGGCGAGTCGACCGATCAGGACTGGCCGGCCTTCTTCCGAGGCGAACGATTCACCAACTTTGCGGTGATCGCCGACCATTCGCGGGCCGTGACGTTCGCGCTCGTCGACGGGGCGCGGTTTGCGAACGAAGGCCGCGGGTCGGTGCTGCGCAGCATTCTGCGGCGTGCGGTGCGCTTCGGCCGACAGATCGGGTTTGAGGAGCCGTTCGTCTACCGCGTTTCTCAAGCGGTGGTTGAACATTTCGGCGACATCTACCCGGAACTGCGGGAGATGGGTGAGCGCGCAGCAGAGCTCATTCGTGTCGAGGAGGAACGGTTCTTCCGGACCATCGATCGCGGGATCGAGTTGTTCGATGACGTCGCGGACAAGCTCGTCGCCGCGGGCACGGCCGAGATTTCCGGAGACGTGGTCTTCAAGCTGCACGCGACGTTTGGCTTTCCGCCTGATCTCACGCAGGTCATGGCCGAGGAGCGCGGGCTGAAGCTCGATTGGGACGGCTATCGCACTGCCTGGGCCGAACACCAGGAGACGTCGAAGGGCAAGGACATGTACGCCGACGCTGCCGGCGTCGGCGACTGGATCACGGTGTCGGAGGGCCCGTCCAGCGAGTTCGTCGGCTACGATCGCGACAGCAGCAGTGCGGTGGTCCGGAAGTTCCGCTCCCTCAAGGACGACGGCCGTTTCGAGGTCATCTTGGACCGCACGCCCTTCTATGCCGAATCCGGCGGTCAGGTCGGCGACACCGGCGCGATCCTCGGCGCCGAGTTCGAGCTGCGCGTCGAGAACACCCAGAGAGGCGGCATGGGGTGCGTTCATACCTGCCAGTTGGTGCGCGGCGTCTTTGACGAAGCCACCGCACCGGGGCCGCTGAACACGCGCATCGACGGCAAACGTCGTCGGCTGATCGAGTCGAACCACACCGCGACGCACCTCTTGCACGAGGCACTCCATCACGTGGTGTCCGAGCAAGCGTTCCAAGCCGGCTCGCTCGTCGCGCCGGACCGTCTGCGGTTCGACTTCAGCCACAGCGAGCCCGTGACGGACCAGCAACT
Source organism: Bradymonadaceae bacterium (assembly GCA_041601915.1). GTDB lineage: Bacteria > Myxococcota_A > Bradymonadia > Bradymonadales > Bradymonadaceae > JBFIHF01. The sequence continues at coordinate 7,091 of JBFIHF010000018.1, read as the reverse complement.
CCAGGCGATCGAGGCGCGTGTGAACGCGTTTGTCGTCGCGGGCCACGCGGTCGTCACTCATGCCGACGTGGACCGGGAGACCGCGGTCTCCGAGATGGGGGCTACGGCGATCTTCGGGGAGAAGTACGGCGACACCGTGCGGGTCGTCCAGATCGTCGATTCGCCCTCCGTCGAGTTGTGCGGTGGTACGCACGTCGCGAATACGGCCGAGATCGGGGTCTTCCGGATCACGAGCGAGTCTGGGGTCGCGGCCGGCATCCGTCGCATCGAAGCCGTGAGCAGTGCCGGAGCCATCGAGGCCTACAATCAGGATCGCGCCCTCGTTCAGGAGCTCGCCGCCCTCCTCCGCACGGAGCCCAAGCACCTGATCGACCGCACGCGCTCCCTCTCTGAGGAGCGCACCGAACTCGAACGCCGCGTCGATCAGCTGTCGCAGAAGCTCGCCGCCCAGGACTCCGGACGGATCGCCGACGACGCCGAAGATGTCGATGGCCTGAAAGTGATCGCCAAGCGCATCGACGTGCAGACCCGCGACGAGATGCTCAACTACGCCGACTCCCTTCGCGAGAAACTCGGCGAGGGCGTCGTGTTGCTCGTCGCCGCGATCGACGACAAGCCGGCGCTGTTGTGCCTCGTCACCGACGATGCGTTCAAGACCCGCGGACTCAAGGCCGGTGACCTCATCAACCAGGCGGCGATGCACGTCGGCGGCCGCGGGGGTGGGCGTCCTACGCTCGCGCAAGCGGGCGGAACGGACCTCGCCGGCATGTCGGCCGCGGTGGACAGTTTCTCCGCGATCGTGCGTGCCGCGCTGGCCTAATCACACTCCGAGCCAGCTGCATCAGCACTCCAATTTGCCCACCCGCCGCCCCACGATCGGCGCTGTTTCGCCGTCATCGGTGTGGCACGATGCTTGCGATGGGCTGAGTTCGCCCATCTGGGGCGACATGGAAGTGACTGGAGGATGTGATGACAAAGCAATTGGAGCGACTGGGGTTCATCTGCCTGTGGACGCTGGCCGCGACGGGCCTCAGCGTTCAGGCGCTCGCAGACTGCGAGGTTCCCAACCAGCAAGCAGAGCTGACGTTGGGCTCCGTGACGGTCAACAACGAGCCGCTGGTGGATTTGGACGCCTACGCGGGCGTGGCTCGGTACTCGCTGGAGAGCGGGTACGAGAGCGTCGGCCTGCACGCCGATGACTACAGCGAGTACTTCCAACTCGGAGGTCAGCCATGAGCGCCTGGAAAGTGGCACTGTGGTTGCTCCCGCTGCTGGTGTTGGGTCTTGCCTCGAACGGGTGCGGGATCGACAACTGTCGCCGCCTGGCGACGACCGAGTTTGAGTCGGGCGTCTTCCTGACGGCGGCGTCCGAAGGATCGGCTTCGACGCCGTTGGCCAACCGACTCGACAAGACGCTCACGCTCGACGCGGCCGCTCGCACGATGGTGCTCGAGTACGACGATGCCGACGGAAACGCGGTGGTCGAGAACTGGACCTACTGACCTCCGCTCCGCATTCGGCCGATGCGGCTGCGCTAGCTATAGCGCGGCCGCAACTGCTCTGGCACGATGTTTGCGCATCCGAAGTCGCCCAATTCCTGGCGACTGAATCGCCAGAGGTGGGAGATGGTCAAGCCGTTGGAGAAGATGGGGTTGGTCTGCGTGTGGGCGCTGGCCGTCACGGGTTTAGGCGTCCAGGCTTTGGCGGAATGCTACACGCCCCAGGAACAGGCAGTGCTGACGCTGAGTTCGGTGACCGTCAACGGCGAGGCGCTGGCGGGTCTCGACGGCTACGCAAACGTGACGTACTCGCTCACGGCCAGCTACCAGGGCCTCACACTGTACGCCGATGGCTACGCCGAGACGTTCCGGGTCCGAGGTGAGCCATGAGTTCGTGGAAAGCCGCGCTGTGGTTGCTCCCTCTTCTGGTGTCGTTCTCGAGTGCGTGCTGGTTTCTTTCCGGTGACATGTTCGAGAACTGTGACGGCATCGTCGGCGACGAGTTTGAATCCGGCGTCTTCCTGACCTCCGCGTCCTCTGGAGACTCGCCGACACCGCTCGCCAATCGGCTCGACAAGACGCTGACCCTGGACGCCACGGCCCGCACGTTGGTGCTCGAGTATGACGACGCGGACGGAAACGCCGTCGTCGAGAATTGGACGTACGTCGTTGTGGAGTAGGTCTAAGGCTGCGCCACGATCGGCGGTTCGGCCGCCGTCGTGAGCGTCCCGCCGCCGAACGCCGCGAGCGCCATCAACATCGTCAGCAGCACGAGGACACCCATCGCGGCGTACAGCATCCCCTGTCGTTTCCGCATGTCGTCGACTTCGGCTTGCAGCCGCTCGGCGCGCTTTTCGGCGAGCGGGTCGACGGCCGGCTCGGCCATCAGCACCGCCCGAGCGGCTTCCCGGACGCGATCCGGGACCAGCAGCTCCATCGTGGGGTCTTTGGTCTGCCCCTCCTGCGCCAGCGCCGTAAGCGTTCCCTCCAGCGGCCGCGCGTCACTGGGGTCGGTCGGCGCAGCCCTCAGCGCCATCGCGATGTCGGCGCGCTCCTTCTTGAACATCCCGATGACATAGACGCCGAGGCCGCGCCGCAGATCATCGCCCTCCGAGGTGCTCTCCAGAAACCGCAGCAGCTCGTCCCGAAACCGGCCGGCGCTCTGGTAGCGCTTGAACGGGTCGCGCTCCAGGGCGCGCATGATCACGTCCTCGAGGGCCTGCGGGATATCGGGTCGCAGTTCGCGAGGCGGCTGAATGTCCTCTTCGCTGATCGCCTTGATGACCATCTGCGGGGAGTCCCGACGGAACAGGCGATAGCCCGTCGCCAGCTCGTACAGGATCACGCCCAGCGAAAAGATGTCCGACCGCGGGTCGACCGATCCGCCGCTCAACTGTTCGGGGCTCATATACGCGTACTTGCCGCCGGCCACGCGGGGGCGCTTCTCGTCGAGGCCGATGATCTTCGCGATCCCGAAGTCGAACAGCATCCCGACGCCCTGGTACGTGACCATGATGTTCTGGGGACTCACGTCGAGGTGAATCACCGAGTAGCCGTTATTGTCGAGGGAGTTGAAGTCGTGCACGTAGGCCAACCCATCGGCGGCATCGGCCATGATGCGCACGACCTGCTTCAGCGTCGGCGGGCAGGCCTGGGAGTACCCGCGCTGCGCGATGTCCGCGACCGTCTGCCCGTTCACGAAGTCCATCAACATGCAGTGGTCGTCCTCGATGAGGCGCGCATCGTGGACGTTGATGACGTTCGGATGGGAGAAGCGCGAGGAGATGAATGCCTCGCGGTAGAACATCTCGATCAGCTGCTCATCTTCTTTGGACTTCGACGGCAGCGCTTTGATCACGATGGGCCGCGTGAAGTCGCGCGGCCCGGTCTTCACCGCAAGGAACACCTCCGACTGTCCGCCGATGGCGAGACGTCGTAAGAGGATGTAATCCCCAAATTTGCGGTTAAGAATCACGATGTTTGGCCCGCGCGCACGATCGCGGCATTGTAGGCGCGCGAATTCACAGGTGCAACATCTTGGCACGGCGTGCCGTGCGCAGCGGGCTGTCGACGGATCGCGGCCCGCTCAGCCGCGATCGATGATCGCGTTGAGTGTGGCGCTGGGACGCATCGCTTTCTCGGCGCGGGCCGGGTCGGGCTGGTAGTACCCACCGAGATCCACGGGGACGCCCTGAACCTCGATGAGCTCGCTCGAGATCTTCTGCTCGTTCTCGGCCAGCGCGGTGGCGATCGCGCCAAACTTGGCGGCGAGGTCGGCGTCGACCTTTTGGGCCGCCACGGCCTGAGCCCAGTACAGCGCGACGTAGAAATGCGTGCCGCGGTTGTCGATTTCCCGCACCTTGCGCGACGGCGACTTGTTGTTGAGCAAGTACTGCGTGTTCGCGTCGTCGAGTGCGTCGGCGAGGAGCTGGGCCTTCGGATTGTTGTACTTCGTGGCGAGGTGCTTGAACGACTCGGCCAGCGCCAGGAACTCGCCCAGCGAATCCCAACGCAGGTGGTTCTCTTTCTCGAACTGCTGGACGTGTTTGGGAGCCGAGCCGCCGGCGCCCGTCTCAAACAGTCCGCCGCCCGCCATGAGCGGGACGATCGAAAGCATCTTCGCGCTGGTACCCACCTCGAGGATCGGGAACAGGTCCGTGAGGTAGTCCCTCAGCACGTTGCCGGTCACCGAAATCGTATCGAGGCCTTCTTTGATGCGCTCCAACGAGAAGCGCGTCGCGGCGACCGGCGACATGATCCGAATATCGAGTCCCGACGTGGCGTGCTCGCCGAGATAGGTCTCGACCTTCGCGATGATCTGGGCGTCATGGGCGCGCTTGGCATCGAGCCAGAACACGGCCGGCAGATCCGAGGCCCGAGCGCGGGTCACGGCGAGCTTCACCCAATCGCGAATCGGCGCGTCTTTGGCCTGGCAGGCGCGCCAGATGTCTCCGGCTTCGACGTCGTGGCGAATCAGCGTGTTGCCGCTGGCGTCGACCACGCGCACCGCGCCAGCGCTTGCGATTTCGAACGTCTTGTCGTGGGAGCCGTACTCTTCGGCCTTCTGCGCCATCAGACCCACGTTGGGAACGCTGCCCATCGTGGTGGGGTCGAACGCGCCGTGCTTCTTACAGAAGTCGATGACCTCCTGGTACACGCCGGCGTAACTCGAATCCGGAATGACGGCCTTCATGTCCTGCAGCTCGCCGGCGGCGTTCCACATCTGGCCGGAGGTGCGGATCGCGGCGGGCATCGACGCGTCGATGATCACGTCGCTCGGCACGTGCAGGTTCGTGATCCCCTTGTCGGAGTTGACCATCGCGACGCCGGGTCCCTTGGCGTACGTGGCTGCGATGTCGGCCTCGATCGCGGCACGCTTGTCCGCCGGCAACGCCGACAGCTTGCTCACGACATCGCCGAAGCCGTTGTTCGGGTCCACGTTCAGCTCAGCGAGCGTCTCGCCGTGCTTCGCCCAGACATCGGCGAAGTAGGCGCGGACGGCGTGGCCAAAGATGATCGGGTCCGAGACCTTCATCATCGTCGCTTTCATGTGCAACGAGAACAGCACGCCGGACTCGCGCGCGTCCTTGATCTGCGCGTCGAGGAAGCTCACCAGCGCCTTCTTGCTCATCACCGTGCCGTCGAGCACCTCGCCGGCCAGCAATGGCAGGCCATCCTTGAGGACCGTCACGGTCCCGTCGGCCGCGACGTGCTCAATGCGGGCCGTCGTGGCGGCCGCGATCGTCAGCGACTGCTCGTTGTGGCAGAAGTCGCCGCCACTCATCGTCGCGACATGCGACTTCGAGTCCGCCGACCACGCGCCCATCGAGTGCGGGTTGCTGCGGGCGTACTCCTTCACCGCCTTGGGGGCCCGGCGATCGGAGTTGCCTTCGCGCAGCACCGGATTGACGGCGCTCCCTTTGACCTTGTCGTAGCGGCTCTGGACCGCGCGCTCGGCGTCGTTCTCCGGGTCTTCCGGATAGTTCGGAACCGCGTAGCCGTGCGACTGCAGTTCCGTGATCGCCGCGATCAGCTGGGGCAGCGACGCGCTGACGTTGGGCAGCTTGATGATGTTGGCGTCCGGCGTCTTCGCGAGCGCTCCGAGCTCCGCGAGGTCGTCCGACACGCGCTGCTCCGGCGGCAGCTCCGCGGAGAACGCGGCCAGGATGCGGCCGGCCAGCGAGATATCGCGCGTCTGGACCGAGATCCCGGCCGGCGCGGTGAAGGCCCGAATGATCGGCAGGAACGAGTACGTCGCCAGCGCCGGGGCTTCGTCAGTGTGAGTGTAGATAATGGTCGGTTTCTGAGTCATCGCTCGCACTCGTATGGGGTCGAGCGTGTGCTAACGCAAGTTGACCGCCCGTGGCAAGACCCGACACGCGTCAGCGCGACGAGACCATCAGCCACATGAACGAGAAGAGCGCGATGCAGGCGAGCACGACGAACACGAACGCCACCAACACGACGGTGCTGTTGGAGCCTGAGCGAGCCACGCTGGGGATGCGGTCCATGCTGATGCCGCCCGTCACGTCGCCGGACGTCTGGGGTGCGGGGCGTGAGTTCGGCGCCGGTTGTGACGGCACTTCGACCTTGGGCGGCGTGGGGTCCGGGGCCGGTTGATCCAGTCGCGGCGGCACGATGATCATGCCCGAGATCTGGTTCGTCGGAACCACGACACGTTTCGCGGTCGGGCGCGGGCGCTCGACACTCGTTCGGCCGCCGCTCGTGTCGCGCAACGCGTTGAGCGCTCGAAGCATCCCGTCGGCATCGATGAATCGCTCTTCGGCCTTCTTCTGCAGGCAGCGCGTCACGAAGGCCGCGAGGTCCCGGGACACCTCGATGCCGGCGCGCGGCACGACGTCGGGGATCGGCGCGTCCGTGTGCATGCGAATCATCTGGGTCGGCCCGGGCGCGTCGTACGGCAGCCGACCGGTCAACATCTCGAACAGGATGCAACCCAGCGCGTAGATGTCCGAATGCGGGCCGACCGTGTCGACTTCGCCGCGACACTGCTCGGGGCTCATGTAGGCGGGCGTACCAAACAGCGCGCCGATCTGGGTCATGTCCGTCAGTCGATCGTGACCGAGAAGCTTCGCGATCCCAAAGTCCACGACCTTGACGACGGGCTGGTCGCTGGTCTGGCGGAACGACAGGATGATGTTCTCGGGCTTCAGGTCGCGGTGCACGATGTCGAGCACGTGCGCTTCACGCAACGCCAGCAGCACCTGCTCCACGATCTCGTAGATCGCGTCGAGCCGGAGCCCGCGGTTCATCGCACGGCGCAGCGACACGCCGCCGACGTGCTCCATCGCGATGTAGAGGACCGCCGCCGATTCATCGGCCCCGAAGTCGAAGACGGTCACGCAATTGGGGTGTGCGAGCTTGCCGAGCACCCGCGCTTCCTGGGCGAAGCGCTCTCGCGAAGCCGCCATCGCGGACACTCCGTCGGTACCCGGCTCGACCATGTCGCGGATCCGAAACACCTTGAGCGCCACGCTGCGGTCCACTTCGAGCTGATGGGCGCGGTAGACCTGAGCCATCGACCCCGCGCCGAGGGTCCCCAGCACCACGAATCGGCCGCCGATCGCCCGC
>JBFIHF010000017.1:0-39130 GCA_041601915.1 Bradymonadaceae bacterium | reverse complement strand
CGGATCGTCGTTTGGCCGGCGACGAAGAGCTTGTAGTACAGGAACGATCGCGCTTGGACGGCCTGTGCCTTCAGCGCTTCGAGCGGCGCGCCGCCGTTCTCACACGCCACGACGCCCGGGATGTAGTCGTTCTCGATGTCGACCATGCCGATGCCCTCGACCATCACCTCACACGGGGCCTCCAGAAAGAAGACTTTCTGGCGAAATCCGGGGGCGTGTTCGAGTTCGGGCGGCGGGGAGTCGTCGGCGCTGCAGGACGCGACGAGCCCAAGGCTCGCCAGCAGACCGAGATGTCTTACGAATCGACCTGAGCTCACGACGTTCCTCCACGGTGTAGGAGGAAGTATGGCAGTCGACTACTTCTTCTTCAACGTACAGTCGACGCCGCCGTTGGATCCGGACTCCTCGAACGACTTGAGGGTCCAGTCTCCCCACTCTTTCTTGGAGGCGCCGGCCGGCTTCTGGCGCTCGACGACGTAGCGGTACTGCCCGCACAGCTGCGGCGAACCCTCGAACTGGTTCTCCGGGCCACGGGTGCCGCAGACAAACCCTTCGAAGCGTTCGAAGTCGATGTCACCGCTGGAGTCGGGGCGCGTCTTGGTGAGGATCTTCGGACCGCTGCCTCCGACCTCGTTGTTGCGACCGGTGACGATCTTCTTCGCCGTCGCCATCTCCGAGTTCGCGCCCTTGGCCGAATCCGGGCACTTCACGCCCGCGGCGAGCGAGGCGTACTCGAGGTAGTGCGCGGTCTTGAGCAGGTCGGCGTGCCGGCCGCGCAGCGACGCGAGATCCGCCGCGATCGCGTTGATCTGCGGAGCGACGCCGGCTTGCATCGTCTCGCTGAGTGCCTCGTGGTTCTTGCCCTGAGCGAGGACCTTCCCAAACTCCGTGTCCACGCCCTCAATCCCCGCCATCGCCTTATCGAGCGACTTCAGTTCGACCTGGAGGCTCTCCCAGTCACGTCCTTCGAGGCGGGTCTGGAAATCGAACGCCTCACTGACCTTCTTGAGCTGTCGCTTCGCTTCGCGCTCGGCGTCGCTGAGCCGCGGCGAGATCTCGGCCACGCGCAGTTGCAGATCCTCGGCCCACGGCTCGGCGACGGCGGACCACGCGTTGGTGATCTCGACGTCGGATTGGTCGTTGTCCTGCAGGCAGGTTTGAAGTTCGCGCAGCTCCAGTTCCGCCTTCGGCGACTCGAAGCAGCTCTCAAATTTCTCGTAGCCGTACAGCGACTTGTTCAACGCCTTGACCCGAGCGGGGTGCTCGCTGAAGAACTTCGTCAACTGGAGCAGCGTGACCTCGGTCGGATTCTCGATGTGCTGATGGTACTCCACGCAGTACGCCCGCCACTCGTCCTCCAAAAACGTGGAGAAGCTCCCGGGGGTTTGGTCGGTGCAACGCTTTCCAGCACCACAGCTCGCGAGCTGGGAGGCAGCGGCCGCCACGACGATCAGAAGAGCAAGTTTACGACGCATGTGTGTTTCCTGGTTGAGGCAAAGGGGTTCAGGTCCAGCTCGGGATCCAACGCAGCTCGTCCTGAGGGATGATGCCGCCTTTCACGAAGCGCACGGCGGTGTCGAGCATCGCCGTGGTCCCCGCATTGACCGACGCTGCGCGCAGGCCCTCCGCGGAGGGGTGCGCGCCGATCGCGATCTGGACCGACGAATCCACGGGCAGGTACTCGGTCACGGGGATGCGCCCGTGGGTGCCGTGGCGCTCGCAGCGCGAGCAGCCGATGCCGGCGAACGCGATGAGGTCCTGCGGCGTCTGGTCGCCGAACACGAGCTTGACGACTTCCTTGTCGAGCTCGGTGCGTTCACGACACTCCGTGCAGACGCGCTTGACGAGCCGCTGCGCAATGACGCTGACGACTTCGGTCGACACGGCGTGCGGCGAGATCCCGAATTCGAGCAATCGCAGGAGTCCGTCGACCGCCGAACCGCCGGTGATCGACGCGAGGACGAGACGGCCCGCGCGCGATGCGCGGATCGCCTGCTGGGCGATCTCCTCGCTGGAGATGTCACCGATCAAGAGCACGTCGGCATCTGACGTCACCGCCGTTTCGATCGCGGCGGGGACCGGGAACGAGTGACGGTCGATGCGGTATTGATGAACGCCGCGCACGGAGTAGGTCACCGGGTCTTCGACGGCGACGACTTTGCGCGAACGGTCCTGCGTGATGTGCTGCAGCGCGGAGTACAGCGTCGTCGACTTACCGCTCGACGCCGGTCCGACGACGAGCACGAGACCCGAGCGGCACTCGAGATCACCCTTGAGGGCCTCCGCGGTGTCGGTCGTAAAGCCGAGCTCGTCGATCCCGAGCACCTGCGCGTCTTGCGGAAGGATGCGGATGCTGACGGTTTCGCCGAACACCGTGGGGACCGTGCGGGCCTGAATGTCGTAGACGCGGTTCGAGAACCGACGCTGGAAGTGGCCGGTTTGCGGCCGCTTGCGCTCCTTGCGGTCCAGTCGCCCGCTGACTTTGACGAGCTCGATGATCTCGTTGACGCGCTCGGTCGTGACCTTGATGTGCGTGCGTTCCCGCAGTTCACCATCCACGCGGAAGAACACCTCGACGTCGTTTTCGTGACGTTCAAAGTGAATGTCGCTCGCACGGCTCGCGATCGCCTGCGAGATCGTGCCTTCGAAGAACGCGATCGTCTCCGCGCCGAACGCGGGCGTCTCCGTCGAGCGGTCGGATTCCCCGGTCGCCGTGGGCGACTCGCCGACATCGCCGCGATCGATGCCCGCGAGCGCGATCCCGTAGTCGGTCGGGGTGATGAGATGCAGGTCCAGTGCGTGCAAGCCCATGGCGTAGGCGAGCTCGCCGGCGTCGGTACGCGGATCGGTCGTCACGGCGTGGAGCATCCCGTCGCGGTCGTGAACCGGGATCAGACGGTTGTGGGCGAGGAATGCCTTGGGATAGCGCTTCAGCTTCTGGAGGTCGATCTCGCGCAGCACGTCTTGCGCGCTGAACAGTTTCATCTCGTTCTGCCGGGCCAGCGCCTGGTAGATGTCGCTCTCCGCGACATACTGGCCGTCGAGCAAGGCCTCGCCGAGGCGTTTGCCTTTGACGTCGGCTTCCAGCGCCGCCATCTCCACATCTTCACGATCCACGACGCCCATCTCGACGAGGATGTCGCCGAGCAGCGGCGCCACACGCAGGTCCCCGACGATCTCTTCGCGGAACGAATCTTCACCGGTGCGCTTCATCCGCACGAGCTGCTGGTGGCGCCCTTGACCAATCGGAGCCACGAGGACGCCGCCGACCGACAGGCGCTTGGCGAGTCGCTGAGGCAGTCGCGCCATTCCGGCGGAGACGAGGATCGCATCATACGGCGCGTTCGCGGCGTACTGCTTGAGGTTGGGGCCGTACAGCACCTGGACGTTCTTGAAGCCGAGCCCGCCCAGCCGACGCTGGGCTTCCTTGGCGACATCGGTATCACGTTCGACGGTGAACACGGCTTGGGCCAGCTTGCTCAGGATCGCGGCGGTGTAGCCGCTGCCCGTGCCGACCTGCAACACCGTCGACTCGTCATTGACGTCGAGCGCTTCGAGCATTTTCGCGACGACTTCGACCGGCGTGATCGTCACGCCGTCGAGTTTCGACGACGAGGGGTCGCCCCCGTCTTCGTAAAACTTGTCCCTCGGAACTGCGCGCATTGCGCTCAGGATCGCCGGATGGGTAATCCCGCGTCGTTCCAGCCAATCCGTCCCGGTCTGCGTCTTTGGGGCCACGAGCCACCTCGCTTCAGCCATGATTCTCGAATGGTGGCATATATCGCGAGAGACGCCTTTTGCGCAAGGAAGTCCGCGGTCTGGACCGATTATTGTTGCGTTGTCAGCAGCAACAACTCTCGCACGCACTTCGCCGCCACGACCGCGGAGACCCCCGTGGGGTCGAGCCCTGGGGACACCTCCATCAGGTCGAGTGCCACGATCCGCGAGGCATGCGGAGCGAGGGCCGCGATCGCGTCTCGAAACTCGGGCCAGAACCATCCGCCGGGCTCCGGCGTACCGGTTCCCGGTACGAGACTCGGGTCGAACACGTCGATGTCGAGCGTGACGTAGAGCGGCCGGTCCGCGACCGCCGCGAGCGCTTCCCCGAGCGCGTCGACGGTGCACAGCGTGTCGTGGGCCCGAATCCACTGCCACTCCTCGCGGGTCCCCGATCGAATCCCGCACTGAATCAGCGTCGCCCCGAGATCGACGCAGCGGCGCATCACGCAGGCATGGCTCAGGGGCTCACCGAGGTAGTCCTCCCGCAGATCGGCATGCGCGTCGAGCTGCACCATCACGGCGTCGGGATGGCGTTCGTACACCGCTGCGAACGCGCCACCCGTGAGCGAGTGCTCGCCGCCGAGCATGAACGGGATCGCGCCCGCGTCGAGGATTGCGCCCGTCGCGCGGCGCACGGCCTCGATCTGGGGGGCCGGCGAGCCGAACGTCACCGGCGCATCGCCGAGGTCGGCGTAGCGGCGGTCTTCCAAGTCCGCGTCCAGCCACGGGCAGTACGTCTCCAATCCGTCGCTTGCCGCACGAATCGAGTTGGGACCGAATCGCGTTCCGGGCCGGAACGAAGCCGTCCCATCGTAGCCCGCGCCAAACATCGCGACCCGGCAACCGGTCGGTTCGGCCGCGGCGCCAATGAAGCGCGCGGTCGGCGCTTCGAACTCAGAATTCATGACGGTGTCTCCATCCCGGACGGGTCCACGACGGCGGGGTCCGGCGCCAGCTCTTCGGCGGAATGCTCGACGACCTGGATCGAACGCGCCGCGGTCTTCATCCCGCGATGCAGCATCACGATCTCGGTCGACGTGGCGGCGAGTCCCTCGGCGATGATCGCGTGCGCTCGCTCAGGCTCACAGGGGCCGCAGGTGTAGAAGTCGACCGCCGCGTAGCCGTCTTCGGGCCACGTGTGGATGCTGAGATGCGACTCCTCGACGACCACCACGACGCTGACGCCTTGCGGCGTGAACTGGTGCGCGACGGTCTGCACGATGCCGGCACCGGCCGCCTCGGCGGCGGCCTCCAGAAGTCGACGGACATCGCCGAGATCATTGAGGACGTCGGCGCGGCATCCGAAATACTCGGCAATGAGATGGCGTCCGAATGTGGCGATCAATGGCCGGCCGGGATCGAGGTCGCGAGGCGACCGAATAGGCCAGAAATGCGCGCTGGGGTCAAGGTTCGGCGCGTACGAGCTGCGCCAGCGACTCGGTGTAAGGGGCCCGCGCGATGCCGCGTTCGGTCACAATCGCCGTCACGAGTGTTGCCGGCGTGACGTCGAATGCGGGATGCGCAGCGTGCACGCCGTCGGGAGCGATCACGACGCCGCTGAGCTCCGTGACCTCGGAGGCGGCGCGTTGTTCGATGTCGATCGCGTCACCGTTCGCGGTCCCGAGGTCGATCGTGGAGATCGGCGCCGCAACGTAGAACGGGATCCCGTGATGTTTGCACAGCACCGCCAGTCCATAGGTGCCGATCTTGTTCGCGACGTCGCCGTTCGCGGCCACCCGATCGGTGCCGACGATGACCCCGTCGACCTCGCCGCGCTTCATGAAGTGCGCTGCCATGCTGTCCGTAATGAGCGTGCAGTCGATGCCGTCCTTCTGCAGCTCCCAGGTCGTGAGGCGAGCGCCCTGCAGGTACGGTCGAGTCTCGTCGACCCAGACCCCGGCGAGCCGTCCGGCGGCGTGGGTCGCGCGGATCACGCCCAGCGCCGTCCCGTAGCCGCCGGTGGCGAGGCCGCCGGTGTTGCAGTGCGTGAGAATGCGCGCCTCGGTTCCAAACAAGGTCGCGCCGAGGCGCCCCATCGCGAGGTTGTTGGCCGCGTCGTCGGCCATGATCGCGCGCGCCTCCTCCAGCAACGCCGGATATCCGACGTCGCCCAGCGCGCGCATCCGGTCCAGCGCCCAGAACAGGTTGACGGCCGTCGGTCGTGTCGCGGCCAGGAGCGCGAACATCTGTTCGTCCATCTGACCTCGTTCGCGGACCCCGAAGGCGATCCCGAACGCGGCGGCGATCCCGATCGCCGGAGCCCCGCGCGTCTTCATGTCGCGGATGCCGTCGGCAATCTGGCTGACCGTGGTCATCGGCTCCCAGATCTCCTCGCCGGGCAGACGGCGTTGGTCGAGCATCTCGATGCCGCCGGTGAGGTCGTCGCCGAACCACCGGAACGGGCGCACTGTCGTCGCGACTTCAGTCATCACTGAGCAACCTGTGCAAGAGCTCGTTGACGAGCTTGGGGTTCGCTTGGCCGCGCGTCGCGCGCATCACCTGACCGACGAACCAACCGACGATCTGGACCTTGCCGGCGCGGTACTCCGCTACGTTGTCGGGATTGTCGGTCATGAGCCCGCGAATCACGTCTTCGATCGCGGAGGTATCCGTGATCTGCTTGAGCCCTTTGCGCTCGACGATTGCCTCGGGGTCGTCGCCGGACTCGATGGCGTCGGCGAAGACTTGTTTCGCGATCTTGCCGTTGATCACGTCATCGTCGACGAGCTGGATGAGCTTCGCGAGGCTCGCCGGCGTGACGGGGAAGGCGACGGAGAGGTCGCTCCACTCGCGCAGCGTCTCGTTGATGATCCAGTTCGCGATGCCCTTGGCGTTGTCGTGCGCGGCCACGGCGGCCTCGAAGTAGTCCGCCACCGCACGTTCGGCGCACAACACGCCCGCGTCGTAGGGCGACAGCTCGTACTGCGACGTGTAGCGCTCACGGCGCGCGGCGGGCAGCTCCGGCATCTCCGACCTCACGCGGTCGAGCCAGTCGTCCGCGATCACGAGCGGCGGCAGGTCGGGGTCCGGGAAGTAGCGATAGTCGTGCGACTCCTCTTTGGACCGCATCGCGTAGGTGATGCCGTTGTCCGGATTGTAGAGCCGCGTTTGCTGGATGATCTGTCCGCCGTCTTCGAGCAGGTCGACCTGTCGACCGATCTCGTAGATCACGGCGTCCTTCACGAACTTGAACGAGTTGATGTTCTTGAGTTCGCAGCGCGTGCCCAACGGCGCGCCCGGCCGACGAACCGACACGTTCGCATCGCAGCGGAAGCTGCCTTCCTCCATGTTGCCGTCGCAGACGCCGAGGTAGCGCACGATCGTGTGGAGCTCCTTGAGGTAGGCGACGACCTCGTCGGGGGTCCGGAGGTCCGGCTCGCTCACGATCTCGATGAGCGGCACCCCGGCGCGGTTGAGGTCGACCAGGCTGTACGGCGCGTTGGCCTGGTGTGACGATTTGCCCGCGTCCTCCTCCATGTGGATGCGTGTGAGGCCGATGCGACGAGTGCTGCCGTCGTCGAGGCTGATGTCGAGGTGCCCGCCCACGCAGATCGGCTCTTCGTCCTGCGAGATCTGATAGCCCTTGGGCAGGTCCGGGTAGAAGTAGTTCTTGCGCGCGAACCGCGTGGTCTGATTGATCGCGCAGTGCAGCGCGACGCCCGCGCGGATCGCGAACTCCACCGCCTTTTCGTTGAGCACCGGCAGCACCCCGGGCAGGCCGAGGTCGACCTCGTTGACCTGCGTATTCGGCGCCGCGCCGTACGCGGTGGAGGCGCTGGAGAAGATCTTGGAGGCCGTCTGCAACTGACAGTGCACCTCGAGGCCGATGACGGCTTCCCATCCCGCAGGAGTGCTCATGACGTCCTCCGTTCGACGCTCTGGGCGACCCGTAACGCGCGCGCTTCCTGCCACGCCGGGGTCATGATCTGGAACCCGACGGGCAGCCCGTTCGAGGTGCCGCACGGCACGCTCACGCCCGGCACACCGGCGAGGTTGCAGCTGATCGTGAAGATGTCCTCCAGATACATCTGCAGCGGGTTGGCGGTCTTCTCGCCCAGCTTGAATGCCGGTGTCGGCGTCGTCGGCCCCACGATCGCGTCGACGGTCAGGAACGCCTCATCGAAATCGCGACGGATGAGCGTGCGAACGCGCTGAGCCTTCTTGTAGTAGGCGTCGTAGAAGCCCGACGACAGGACGTACGTGCCGAGCATGATGCGGCGTTTGACCTCCGCGCCGAAGCCTTCGGAGCGTGATTGTTCGTACAGGTCGATCAGCTCGCGGGCGTCGGCTGCGCGGTGCCCGTACCGCACGCCGTCGAAGCGCGCGAGGTTGGACGAGGCTTCGGCCGTGGCGATGAGATAGTAGGTGCCCACCGCGTACCGCGTGTGCGGCATGTCGATCTCGACGAGGTTCGCGCCTGCCGCCTCGAGGTCGGCGAGGGTCGCCTCGACGGCGGACTTCACGCCGGGGTCCAGCCCATCCGCCGCCGACAAGTACTCGCGCGGCACGCCAAGCGTCAGGCCGTGAACGCCGCGATCGAGCTCCGCCGAAAAGTCCGGCACGTCGATCGGCGCGCTCGTCATGTCGTGGCGGTCGTGACCGGCGATCGTCTGCAGCAGCAACGCCGAGTCCGCGACGGTCTTCGTCAGCGGGCCAATCTGGTCCAGCGACGACGCGAACGCGATGAGCCCGAAGCGACTGACCCGGCCGTAGGTCGGCTTCAATCCGACGAGGCCACAGTGGGCGGCGGGTTGCCGGATGCTGCCGCCGGTGTCGGAGCCGAGCGCCGCCGCGCAGAGGTCCGCGGCGACCGCCGCCGCGGAGCCGCCGGAGGAGCCCCCCGGAACTCGCGTGGTGTCGCGCGGATTGGTGACCGAGCCGAAGTACGAGTTCTCGTTCGACGACCCCATCGCGAACTCGTCGAGGTTCGTCTTGCCGACCAGTACGGCATCGGCGGCCTTCAACTTCTCGACCACCGTCGCATCATAAGGCGCGACGAAGTCCTTCAGAATTCGACTGCCGGCGGTCGTGTTGCCGCCGCGCACGCAAATGTTGTCCTTTACCGCGATCGGTACGCCGGCGAGCGCGCCGAGGGACTCACCGGCCGCACGGCGGGCGTCGATGCGGTCGGCGTCCGCGAGCACCGTCGCCGGGTCGACGTTGAGAAACGCGTTGTGCTCCGACTCGCCGATCGCGTCGATCGCCTGCTGCGCTGCGGCTCGTGCCGTGATCGACGCGTCTTTCAGTGCCGCCAGTAATGACGTGATGCCGTGGGTCAGTGCCATCAGTTGCCCTCCACGACTTTGGGGACTCGGAAGTGCCCTTCGTCCTGATCCGGTGCGTTGGACAGCACCGCCTCTCGATCGAGCCGTGCCTCGACGACATCCTCGCGCAGGTGCATGACCAGTGGCACGGCGTGCGTCGTCGGCTCCACGTCGGAGGTGTCCAGCTCGTTGAGCTCGTCGACGTAGTCGAGGATGTCGGAGAGTTGCGCCCCAAACGTCTGGACTTCGGCGTCCGTGAGTCGGAGCCGGGCGAGCTTTGCGATGTGAAGTACTTCGGTTCGGTCGACGGCCATCTTCGCCTCGGAGCCCACGGGTCGTGGCTGACCGTGTAGCAAGGCGCAACGGCGCGCGCAATGGACGTCAGTCTTCGCTGTCCGGACCCGATGCCATCCGAGTCCGCAGATCGCCCATGTTCGCTTCGGCGTTCGACAGCAGGAAGTTCAGGAACGTCGCGAACGTCTCCGAAAGCTGCAGCAGGTGCTGGATCCGCGGGGCGATGTACGCGATGCGTTCCGGCGTCAGGACGTCGGTCTCGGTGGTCGTCTCCAGCTCACCGAGCGCGTCGTCGAGGCTGCGAATGCTGTTCTGGATGAGGTGGTACTCTCGCTCGCGCATGACCCGCGTCACGGTGTGCCAGATGTCGATGTTCGCGGTGTAGTAGTCCTTGCGATCGCCCTTGACCCACAGCTTCTGGACGACGTCCCAGTGTTGCAGTTCCTTGAGCGACATCGAGACGAGGCCCGCGCTCATCTCCAGCATCTTCTGGATATCCGGCGAGCTGAACGGCTCTTCGCGCAGGTACAGCAGCGCCCAGATGCGGCCATGGTGTTTCGAGAACCCCCAGAAGTCGATGAGCTCCCCGATCGTTTCGATGACCTGAACTTCGGGCTGACTGAGAGGGGAGTGCACGCGCGCACCTTGGAGAATGGCGAACCTGACAGATACATGGCTTTGACGTGGAGTGACAAGCGTCCCCGGCCAACCGTATGGTGCGACGATGAAGCGACGACTCCTGATCGTCGGGGCCGGGTACACGGGCCTTCGACTCGCCGAGCGCGCCGTGGCGCAGGGATGGGCCGTGACGGCGACGACGCGCTCCGCGGATCGGTCGGTCGCGCTCGAGAGCGCGGGTATCCGCGCCGTACAATGGAACGCCGACGACGGGCTCGCGGGCCTGCCCTTGGATGCGGAGTGCGACGTCGTCTACTCCGTGCCGCCGGCCGGCGAATCGGACGCGGCGCTGGTCGCGAGCTTGGCCGGGTCGTCGCGCCGTTTCGTCTACCTGTCGTCGGCCAGCGTCTACGGGGATCACGACGGCGCGGTGATCGACGAGGACACGGCCCGCAATCCCACCTCGACAGCCGGCGCGGCGCGGTTGGCGGTCGAGGACGCGCTGATCGCGGGTGGCTTCGACGCGCTGATCATCCGGATCGTCGGTATCTACGGGCCCGGTCGCACCCTGGACCGCTACCTCGCCGGCGGGCGTTACAAGCTCGTGGACGGCGGGGTGAAGCTGACGAATCGGGTGCATGTCGACGACCTCGTCGAGGTGATCATCGCCGCACTGGAACGTGCTCCGAGGGGGCCGCGCGCGTACCTCGCCGCGGACGGCCATCCGGTCCAGGTCCGCGACCTCGTCGCCTGGCTCATCGAACATCGCGGCATCGCGTTGCCCCCGGAGGTGTCGCTGGCGGACTACCGCGCCGAGCGCGGCGACGACGCGGCGGAACGGTGGGCGAACAGCTACACGGCGAGCAATCGCCGCATCCTCGAAGAGCTCGGTGTCGAGCTGGCCTATCCCACGGTGTTCGACGGTTACCGCGCGATCTTCGGCTAGCGAGGTGGAAGGTGCTCTGGCCGATCGTGGACCGAGCGCCACGACCGTTCGTGGTGTCGGCGCCCCGAAAGCAGCGCCGAACCCCACAATTCAGACGGTTTCCCGCTGGCACGCCACTTGCGATGTGGGGGGTGACCCTGCGTGGAGAGAGAGCATGAAGCCGACCAAGATCACCCCGATGGCCGCCCTGACGCATCCGATCTGGATCGCCGCACTCGCCCTGTTGGTGTTCAACGACCACTTCCTGAAGGCCGCCGAACTGAGCCCGATGCTGAGCGGCAAACTGAGCGACTTCGCGGGCCTGCTGGTCGCGCCGGTGTTGCTCGCCGCGGTGATCGGGGTGAAGTCGCGGCGCGGGCTGTGGCTCAGTGCCGCGGCGGTCGGGACCGTGTTTGCCGCGATCAACGTCTCGCCCGCGATCGCGGCGAGCTGGGACGCCGCGGTGTCGATGCTCGTGCCCTACCGAACGACCGTCGATCCGACCGACCTGATGGCCCTCGTCATGTTGCCGCTGGGGCTCGTGATGTTTGGACCCGCGATGGCGGAGGGCATCACCCGAAGCCGCAAGCGCCGTACGGCCCAGTACGCGCTCGCCGCGATCGGAGTCGTGATGTGCACCGCGACCAGCGAGGACGACAGCTGTTCGGCGGATTCGGACTGTCGGCAAGGCGACGCCTGCGTCAACGAGTGGTGCGAGCCGCCGCAAGAGGCGTGCAGTACCGACGCCGATTGCCCCGAAGCTCACCTGCAGTGCGCCGAAGGCTTCTGCAGCTACCGGCCGACGTGCAGCTCCGATTCGCAGTGTGCGAGCTCCACGTGCGAGCCCGACGGTCGTTGCGACCTCGCCGGGGTGCCGGTCGGGGGCTCCAATATGTCGATGTCGATGATGGACGATCTCGAGCAGCAGACGATGGACTCGCAATCGCTCGAAGAACTCCGCATGCGTCCGATTCAGGTGCTCGATCCGGTGTTGCTGGACTACCTCCATGACGACGCGATGCCCGTCGCGCGTTGACCGCTGGCGCGGTCCGATTTACACCGGATGTATGGCCGATCATCACGGTGGTTTCTACATCCTCCGCGACGACGCCGAGCTTGCGACGATCGCGCTCGACGTCGTTCGCGACTTTCTGGGCGACACGTCCCAGGATCCGCTGACGCTGTTGTGGTTTGGTCGAGAGGGCGTCGGCGCATTGCTGCTCAGCGTGACGAACGGCGACGACCGACCGGGCGCGTGGACCTGCCGCTGGGTGGCGGAGAATCTCGCCCTCGGCAGCCGGCTCGCGCGGGCGACGAGCGCCCCCGTCTGGGGGTACACGTACGACAACCTCGGCGGGACGGAGGCCGTCACGCGGTTCTCCGCGGATGGGACGTCGACTCACGATCGCACCACGCCGTGGGAGGAGGGCAGCGCGCGCGCGATCGACGCGTTGACCGACGAACTCGAGGTGCCCCGGGTCCTCGTGGAATACGACAATCCGTTCGCGACCCCCGGGTTCGTTCAGCGGCTCGACGAATCGGTCGATCGAGAGGCTTTCGAGCAATGGCTTGCGGACCGCCCCGTCGTGCGTTGGCCACGAAACGCCGACACCGTGGTGCTGCATCTTCAAGCCGACGCGGCCCGAGAACTGGAGGTCACCGCTGATGCGCTGGGCGTGCGGCCCGGCGACGCGATCGACGCGATGTGGGAGTCGGCGAAGCCGGAGATCTACGCCGCGATTCCGCTCGTCGAATACGACCACCTCACGGGACCCGAAGCGTTCATGACGGCGCCTGCGTCGCGGCCCACACCGCTGGTGTTGCCGGAGCCTGGGGACGCGCCGCCGCTCGATGGCAATTCGGTGAAACGACCGATCCGGCTGCTCCTTTCCCCCGACACGATCCGCGAGATGCAAGAACTCGCGCTCGCCGGGGATCGGTCGCAATCCTACGTGCTTCAAAAGACGTACAAGCACGGTCGAGCCCGTCTTCTGGCCGCGCGAACTCCGACCGAGTGAACACCGGGGGTCGTTGCGACCGTACCGCCTACGTGTAAGAATCAGCCTCCCGTTCGTCACACCTGAGGTTCCATGTCATCGCCCGCTCCTACCGGACTGCTTCCCAGTGAGGTCGCGGCTCTGCGCAGCGCCGCCGGGATCTCCACTGAGGACTTCGCGACCGCGTTCGGCGTCGCCACGAACGTCGTGGAGCGTTGGGAGGCCTACGGCGTGGCCACGGGCCCGACCGCACTGGCGATCCGGCTGGTGGCGCAGACGATGGACTTCGAGTTTCCGCCGCCGCCCGTGAGCGATACCAATCCGTGCGCGATCTGCGGAGCGCCGGCCCCGGACTCCGTCCGTGCGATCGCGGTGTGCCCGGCGTGTCATCGCGATCCGGTGCACTCCATGGAGACGGTGGGGTACGAGGCGACCAAATCGCACAACCTCGTCTCCAACCAAACGAGTTACACGCTGCGACTGCCCGCAGGGCGGTCGATGTCCTACTCCGGGCGGTTCCTCAGCGAGGGACTCGGCACGATGCTCACGAAGCTCTTCAAGGACGAGCCGCAGATCGGCCAGCAGAGCTGGGATGACGCGGTGTACGTGCAATGGGTCGAGCCGGGGCTCGATGCGATCAGCGATCCCGCCGCCCGCGACCTGATCCAGACGCTCGTCACGTTCGGCATGGTCGACGTCGAGCCGGGCAGCGTCAGTGTGCAGAACGCGCCCAGCTACGGCTCGTTCGATAATGAGATCCTCCTCCTCTGTGGATTGCTCGCGAGCCGATCATGACGAACCAACCCCCCTTCGCCCCGACGGGGCTTCATCCGCAGCAGATTCGGTCGCTGCGCGACCACAACGCGCTGTCACAGGCGGAGTTCGGGCAGTTGTTTGGCATCGCAGCCCACCAGGTCGACCACTGGGAGGCCGAGGGCCTGTCGACGGGGCCCTCCGCGGTGGCCGTGCGCGCCGTCGCTCACGCGTGGGGGTTCGAGCTACCGGTGATCGATGGTGGCGGCGCGGCGTGCGTGATCTGCAGCTCCGATGGCTACCATGCCGTGTTCGGCCTGTCGGTGTGTCGCTCCTGCTACCTCACGCCGCGCAACTCGATGCGCGACATCGGCTACGTCGTGCGCGTCGAGGACGAGATGGGCGACCATGCCGATCTCGAGGTGAAGGCGCCGCCCGGACGGGCGATCTCGCTGCCTCCGGCCGCGTTCGGTCCCGAGGACTGGAAGACCGCGGTCCGCAAGCTGCGCATCGTGGAGCATCAGACCGGCTTCAGCGACTTCGACGACCTCGTCTTCATCGAGTACATCGAGGACGCGACCCGGGAGCGCATGACAGATGAGCGCATCCGGCACCTCATCGCCGACCTCGTGCCCCACGGCGAACTCCAACTCATCGGCGACGCGGCGCGCCTGCACCTGTTTCGCCGCAACGCGCGCCCGCTCAACGAGCTCGTGCTGCGCCTCGGGCTGCTGATGTCGCTGTTCTGCGACAACGCCGGCTAGTCGACAGATCCGCAGGTCCGCAGGTCCGCAGGTCCGCTGGTCTGCTGGTCAACTTCAAACTAGGACCCGCGCTCCAAACCGCGAGCCACCTCGCGAAGCGCCAAGCCCGCCGACTGCCGCGGAGCCGGGCTTCTCGACGCTTCGCGTGGGGGCTCGCTGACCGGAGTGAGGGTCCTAGTTTGAAGTTGACCCGGGGACCAGCAGACCAGCAGACCAGCGGACCAGCAGAGCAGCGGACGGGGCGGTGCTACTCGAACTGCGCGTAGTGAGCGACGACGGGGCGCAACGCCACGACCACCCGAGGGTAGCGATCCCAGTCCAAGGTATCGGGGGTGTCGGAGAACTGATGGTAGTGCGGGGTGCGGTAGTACGACGTGTCCGTGACCATCGTGGCGGGGTAGCCGGCCTGCCAGAACGACCAGTGATCCGAGAACCCGATCCCGGACATGTCCGGGGGACCCGCGAAGCCGTAGGTCGGGAAGTCCGACTTTTCGCGCATTACGGACACCGGCGTCGTCGTCGCGCCGCGATGCCACATCGAGCCCACGAACGCCACGAATGCACCGTGGCTCGGGTAGAAGAGGCTGATGACGGTCGGATAGCGCTGAGCGCCCCGGGCGGGGTCGTAGTAGCCGAGCATCTCCAGGGAGAGCATCCAGACGACGTTGGCGTTCTCGGCCCGCAGGCGCCGGGCGTGGACGAGGCTGCCCATCGCGTCGGTGCGGAAGTAGGGCGGCTCTTCGTTCGCCCAGAACGCGATCTCCAGCGTGCGGCCGGGGGGCTTGGACTGCGCGATCCACTTCGACAGCTCCAGTAGCGCCGCGACGCCGCTCGCGTTGTCGTCGGCGCCCGGGGTCGGCCCGCGCGTGTCCCAGTGCGCGCCGAGCACGACGACCTCATCCGGCGTCGTATCGCCCTCGATCCGCACGATGATGTTGGAGAACTCGCCGTCAGCGGTCGCGACGGGAAAGCGTTGCGGCGCAAAGCCATACCCGCGCAGCTGCTGCTCGATGTAGTCGAGTGTGGCGGCCTCGTGCTCGGGATTGTCGGCGCGATTGCGTGGTGCGGAGGCGAGGAAGTCGACGTGGCGGCGCAGCGCGATCTGCGTCGCGGCTTCGGTGGGCTTGAGGTCCCGCGTCAGCACCTTCGAGGGGCGCCCCGGCATCCAGGTCATGAACGCGACACAGGCGAAGGCGACCAGGCACAACACCGCGAACAGTGCGAACGGCCGACGTGCTTCTTTCAGAACCCGCATCTGTGACCCCCGGTCGCGCGACGAGGCATTGTCTTGCTAGTGTAGCCCGATGGAACGAACGGTTCGACGAGATTCATTCCTGGGGCGCGCCGCGGAGCTGACCGCCATCGATCGCGCGCTGGCGGGGTCGCGCGTGGTCACGCTCGTCGGCCCCGGTGGCGTCGGAAAGACCCGGACGACGCTCGAGTACGTCGATAGCCAGACCCGGTGGACCCGGGTCTGGGTCGTGACGCTCGCCGAGCGCGACGACAGCGTCGCCGATGTCGTCGCGGCGCAGATGAACGCCCCCGGCGAGGCCGCCGTCGACCGCATCCTGATGCAGGACGACGCGTTGCTGGTCCTCGACAACCTCGAACACATGATCGACGAGGTCGCGACCTGGGTGACACAGCTGTTGGACCGCGTTCCGCTGGTCTCCGTCCTGACGACATCCCGCGAGGCGATGTCGATCCGCGGGGAGCAGCTCGTCGAGCTCGCACCGTTGTCGCTGGACGCCTGCGTGGACCTGTTCATCGAGCGCGCACGGGAGCGCGGGGCGACCGTGACCCCCGACGAGGTCACGCCCCTGGTTGCGCGTCTGGGCGGCCTGCCGTTGGCGATCGAGATCGCGGCGAGCCGCACGACGGCATTGCGCCCCGCACAGATGCTGAGTCGCCTGGATGCGTTGGGTCTCGACCTGCTGGCGTCCCGGGACCGTGATCGGACGGCCCGCCATCGCACCCTCCGCGCGACCGTCGACTGGTCGTGGGAACTGCTCGCCGACGAGTCGAGGCTCGCGCTGGCCGAGTGTGCGGCCTTTCGCGGCGGCTTCGACCTCTCCGCCGCCGAGGCCGTGCTGAGCGCGGGCAGTTCGGCGTGGGAGCAGCTCGAAGAGTTGGTCGCAAAGTCGCTGATACGGCGAGTCGACGAGCGCTACGAGTTGCTGGAGCCTGTCCGGATGTTCGCGGTCGAGCGCCTCGAGGCCACAGACCACGCGCCAGTGTATCGCCGGCACGCCCAGTACTACGCCGCGCTGGGATGGAATGGTCGGGTCGGCGAGTGCGGAGCGATCGAGCATCCGAACCTGTTCGCGGCGCACGAGCGAGTGCGCACCACCGACGTGGTGCTGACCGCGCGATTGACCCGCGCTGCTGAGTCGGCGCTTCGGACGCGTCGCGCGATGGTGGAGCTGCGCGACCTCGCCGCAGCAGCACTGGCTGCCGCGCCTGAGCCACAGACGGACGCCGAACGCTGGGCGCACGCGATCCTTCTGCGGTCGCGCGCCGGAGCACACCTCGGGTGTCGAATGCTCGACGAGGCGACCGCGGACGGCCGGGCCGCTGCCCGCTTGGCCGAGGAGCTCGCCAGTGACGAGCTCCGCGCCGACATCCTGCCGTTGCTCGGCGCGATCTTGCTCGAAGCAGGTGGGGACGATGCGGAGCACTGCGTGCAGCAGGGCCTCGAGGCCGCGGATCGCGCGGGCTTCTTCGACCTCCAGATCGACGCGCGCTACTACGCGATCTTGACGCTGTACGTGTTTGGCCGCTGGGACGACGCCGAGACCGCGGGCCGTGAGGCGATCGCGCTCGCCGTCGCGAACGACGATGAGCGCGGTGAGGGCCGCATCTGCGCCGCGCTGGGGATGGTCCAGAAGCATGGCCACGCGCCCGAGGTCGCGCTGCGTAGCTTCGAGCGCGCGATCGACATCTCGACGCGGCTCGGCGACACGACGTGGATCGGGGTGTCGACGTTGAACCTCGCCGATCTCGAGCTGCGCTGCGGCCAATACGAGGAGTCGTTGCAGCACTACCAGCGCGGCCTCGAGCTGGCGGTCGCGATCGGCGATCGCCTCGGCGAGTCGGCGGCGCTGATCGGCCTGGGCACTCTGGCGTCTCGCACAGGCGGCAACCCTCGCGAACTGCTGCACAGCGCGATCGACGCCGTCGAGGGGCTACACGCGTACTACGAGCGCGCGCGGGCGTACTCGGTGCTCGGCATCTGGGAGCTGCGCGACGGCCGCCACCAGATGGCGGGAGACCTGTTCCGCCGCGCGATCGACATGCTGACGGTCGTCGCCGATCGGCGCTGGATCGGGTTGATGTGGGCGTACCGCGCGTGCGCGACCGCGATGAGTGGCGCCGACTTCGAGCCGTACCTCGACGGGGCGCGCGCAGCGTGGTCGGAACCCGACGAGCCGCATTTGCTCGGCGATCTCGACCACGCGAGGGCGGTGTGCGTGGCGCTGGGCAACGCGATGCAGCCCGAGCCCGGTCCCGCAGCGCGAGCGCGGATCGATGAGCTGAACCGCCACACGCAGACCGGTGTGCAATGGTTGGCCGACAATCACATCGAGACCTGGCACTCGTTGCGCGTGTCCGCGGCGCGAACGAGCCCTGTGATCGAGCTGACCGACGACGCGCGCCACGTCTGGCTGCCGTCCGGCGTGGACCACGACTTTTCGCGCCGTGGTCCGCTGCGCCTGATGGTCCTCGCGCTGGCCACCGCCGCGCAGACCGGGGCCGGCGAGTGCCTGAGTGTCGAAGATCTCGTCGGGGCGGGTTATCCGGACGAGGCGATGACCGCGGACTCCGGGAAGATGCGCGTGCATACCGCGGTCCGGCGTCTGCGCAAGCTCGGGTTCGCCGACATCTTGCTCACGCGAGACGAAGGCTACCTGCTCGACCCGGCACTCGACGTGCGGTTTCGCGCCTGAGCGGCACCAGAATCTCGCCGCGCCGCAGAAAAGTTAGATCCCAGATTTCCGGCCCGCGTTGGAGTGCGATGTCTGAATCATCCACACTTCGAGCCACCGGAAACACATCATGAAGCGATTTACCGTGAAACGAACTGCAGCCTTGCTCGCGATTGCCGCAGCAGCGAGCTGCGCGAGCTTTGAGAAGAGCGAAGGCGAGACGCTGGCGGAGGCACCGCCCAGCGCGACATCCGACTCGGTCTCGGGCGGTGAAGCCGCGGAGTCCGCGGCGCGTCCCGAGCGCGAGAAGCAAGCCGTCGCGGCCGTCGGCGACATGCGTGAGGAGGCGCGGCCGATGGAACCCTCCCCGGAGCCGATGGCGCGACCGGCCGAGAAGCCGATGAAGGCCGAAGCCAAGCGGAAGTCCAAAGACGACGCCGACCGGGATGGCAGGGCGCAACTGTCGATGGACGCACCGATGTCACCGCCGACCCCGCCACCGATGAATCAGGTGGTCGACCCGCAGGGTAGCGAGGACTACAAGAACTACGGCGTGAACAAGATGACGAAGTCGAGCGAGGACAAGTTCTCGACCTTCTCCATCGACGTCGACACCGGCGCCTACACGATCGCCCGGAAGAAGCTCAACGACGGGTACGTGCCCCCCGCGGCCTCCGTGCGCGTCGAAGAGTTCGTCAACTACTTCGCCTACAGCTATCCCAATCCGGATGGCGGCGCGTTCGGTGTGCACCTCGAAGCCGCGCCGAGCCCGTTCAGCGGCGACGCCGACAAGTACCTGCTGCGCGTGGGCGTGCAGGGCAAACGCGTCTCGCCGGCCGAGCGCAAGTCGGTCCACCTCACGTTCCTCGTCGACGTCTCCGGCAGCATGGGGGCGCCGGACAAACTGCCGCTGGCGAAGAAGTCGCTACAGCTGCTGACCAACAACCTGCGCGAAGGCGATACGGTCGCGCTGGCCACCTACGCCGGCCACACCGCGAAGGTGCTCGAGCCGACGGGGATGAAGGACCGCAAGACGATCCTCCGCGCCATCGAGAGCCTCGGTTCGGGGGGCGGCACCGGGATGTCGAACGGGATGGAGGTCGCGTACAAGATGGCGCTGTCGAACCACAAGCGTGGCGACGTGAACCGCGTCATCGTGCTGTCCGACGGCGATGCGAACATCGGACCGATGTCACACGACCAGATCCTCGCCAGCATCAAGAACTACGTCGAGGAGGGCGTCACGCTGTCGACGATCGGCCTCGGGATGGGCAACTACAAAGACACGATGATGGAGCAGCTCGCGAACAAGGGGAACGGCAACTACTACTACATCGACGACTTCAAGGAGGCGAAGAAGGTCTTCGAATCGCAGATGGACGGCACCCTGCAGGTCATCGCGAAAGACGTGAAGATCCAGGTCGAGTTCGACCCCAAGGCGATCTCGGAGTACCGACTCATTGGCTACGAGAACCGCGACATCGCCGACGAAGACTTCCGCGACGACACCGTCGATGCCGGCGAGATTGGCGCCGGTCACACCGTCACGGCACTGTACGAGGTGAAGCTCAACCGCAAGGCGACCGGCAAGCTCGCCACAGTGCGCATCCGCGCCAAGCAGCCCGACGGTTTCGCCGCCGCCGAGCAGGAGTTCCAGTTCCGCGACGGCGACGTGCGCAAGCGCGTGTCCGACGCCTCGACGGACTTCCAGTTCGCGTCCGCCGTGGCGATGTTCGCCGAGGTCCTGCGCGAGAGCCCCTACTCCAAGGCGATCAGCCTCGACCTCATCGAGGAGGTCGCCAAGGCCGCGACGAGTCGCAAGCAGGAGGACCGCCGCGAGTTCCTCGAGCTCGTGCGCAAGGCGAAGCGCCTGCGCCGCGGGTAAGCAATCCAGCAACATGAGCACGGGCGTCTCCGGCAGCGGAGGCGCCCGCTTGCGTTGTTCGCATCACGCGGTCTACGAATGAATGTCGCGCTTACGAGGTTGTTCTGCACGGCAGCGCACCAAGGCTCAGCGTCATGAAACTCCTGCAACTCCCGATCGTCGCATTCAAGACCCTGGCCTGGGCGATCGTCATCGTCGTGCCGACGCTGGGGGTCTGGGTCGCTTCGTCGCTGACGGCCTACCACAACGGCCCGATCTGGCTGGCGTGCCTCGCGGGGCTGCTGTTGTTCCCGGCACTGCCGCTGGCGTGGGACGTCTGGGCGACCGGGCGATTCGAGGAGAAGACCGCGGCGCGAAAGGCTGCGGGCAAGGAGACGCGAGACCGCCTGGTCACGTTCAGCGATCGGTTGATTATCCGCACCTTGCTCCTGAACCTCGCCTTCCTGGCGGCGTTGCTCGCCACGTTTCCCCAGGCGGGTTTCACGGCGCTCGCCACGCGCGGCGACTGGTTCTTGGAGACCGCGAGTCCCCGAACGGTAGCGTTCGCGCGCCCAATCGTCTTCACGACCGCCGAAGGGCTGTCGTGGCTGTACGAGCTCACGCTCGAGAACCCGTACGAGCAGTACAGCGATGATGAGCCGCTCCCGGTGCCGAAACCGAGCGAGTTCGGCGACGCGGACGAGCGGCCGATTCCGCCCAAGCCCGACGTAAAACCGGACGTGAAACCGGACGTGGAGCCCACGCCGCCAGACGTTGACGTCCCGAAGGTCGAGATCGTCGACCTCTCCGAGGAGCCGCGCGCGACGGGTGAGGCCCCCAAATGGCCGATGAAGGCCGAGCTGCATCCGTTGGTCGTCGGTATGCCGGCGGAGGTCGAAACCGACTACGCCAGCGTCGCGACGTACATCAAGGACCGCGAGAGCGACCCGTTTCTGCGGGTGAAGGCTCTGAACGACTACGTCACGATTCGCGTGAGTTACGACTATCCGGCCTTGCGGTCGGGAGAGTTTGGGTCGCAGAAGGCGAAGGACGTCTTTGACAGCAAGACCGGTGTTTGTGCGGGGTACGCGCGACTGCTCGAGGCGATGGGCAAGGTCACGGGCGACGAGATCGTCTATGTCGTCGGCGTCTCGCGCGACCAGGACGGCGAGATCGGTGGGGCTGGCCACGCGTGGAACGCCGCGAAGATCGAGGGCAAGTGGTACCTGATCGACACGACGTGGAACGACGGCGATTTCGAGACCGGGGAAGACAAGTACAACACAAATTACCTGTTCACCCCGCCGGCGGTGTTCGGCCAGAACCACCTGCCCGACGCCAAGGAGTGGCAGCTGCGACCGGACCCCATCACGCGTGGCGAGTTCATGCGTCAGCCACTGCTTCCCCCCGAATTCCAAGCCAAGCAGCTGGAGCTGATCTCGCCGAAGCGGTCTCAAATCGAGGCTGTGAACGGGGCGGTCGACGTGACGATCCGCAATCCGCTGGGGCTCCGGATCCTCGCCTCCACGCAAGTCGGGCCGGAGGGCAAGAAGACGGATTGCAGCGTTTCCGGAACCCAGACGGTCAAGATCAGCTGCAAGGTGTCGCCGGGAACCCACCAGCTGAAGCTCTTCGCGGGCGAGAAGAAGCTGACCTGGTATCCGTTCGTGGGGCAGTTCGAGGTCACCTCGCGCTGACTCGCGTTGCGGGTCACGCGAGCGTCCCTTAACCTCCGGCATGGCCCTGAGACTCCTGCGATTCCTGACGCTCGTCACGCTGCTCGGCGTTTCGTCCGCCGTTCAGGCGACAACCCTTCAGGCCGGCATCCAGCAAGCTTTCGCGGGCGATGACGCCGGGTTGCGCCTGCTGCGCTCGAACGGCGCGGAGCTGGGTCCGCTGCTCGTGGTCGAGCGGCTGCCGAGCGGCGAGTACGCCGTTGAGATCGAGCTTCGACTCGACGGCCGGGCGATGCGTTATCCGCTGAAGCTGCGGCGCGATGACGGGCAGTGGACCCTGCAATGGCAACCGTCGACGGTGTTCGCCGCGGCCCTCATCGGCATCACGAAGAGCGGCGCTCTGCCGGAGGTGCCCACGACCGAACGATGGGTGGACTCCGCTCGTTTGCCCGCGTTTCCCATCATCGCGACGCGGAAGCGGTTCGTGACCCCGTTTGGCGAGATTGCGCTCGACGACCGTGGGGAGGAGTCCGACCCGGGGGACCTCGAGGTGTCGCCCGCGCTCGTGCGCGCCGCGCAGTCCTGGATCACGCAGGTGCTGGACAGCGATCCGGGGCCCGCCGGGATCGACCTGATCTTGGACGGCGAACTGTCCTGGCGCATGGCCAACAAGGTGCTATTCAACCTGGCGTCGACCGGGCTCTACCACGTCACGGTCGTGACCCAGGACATGGGGGCGCTTCGCGTGGCGTCGCCGGCGCGGCAGGCGGCATACGTCATGGCGTTGTACCCCCTCGAGACGGGTTTCGGCCTGCGCGTGGCCGTCGACGGCGTGTTGAGACCCGAGAGCGGCTGCGCCCCGCAGATGACGACGTGTGTCACGGATGAGGGCGGCGTCGCGGCCGCCGTCGAGCGGGCTGCGCTCGGCCGCGGGCCCGTGATGTTCGCGGCATCCGGCGAGCTCTCGGCGAGCGTTGTCGCGCGCTTCCTGGCCGCGTTCGCGGCGACGGCGCAAGTCGCGCCCCACGCGCTGCTCGTGGGGTACGTACAGAAATGAAGCGGATCGTGCTGGTCGGAATCATAGCCCTCGTCGGGTGTCGCAGCGCGGCACCCATCGTGGACTCGCCTGCCGCGGCGCCCCCCGATGCGTTCTCGGTTGTCGAGGCGTCTCTGGTGGCCGGCGAGCACGTCGAGCGCATGCATCGCGACGCCACAGGCTATGTGGCGCTGGTGGCCGGTGCCGACGGTGCGTATCGGTTGGTGCGCCTGCAGCAGCAGGGCGCCGGCTGGGCGATGGTGGAGACGACCGCGTCCGAGGCAGACTACCTTTGGCCGGCGCAGTAAAGGGATCAGACATGACCAAACGACTCGCAATCCTCGGCGCGGGGCCGATCGGGATCGAGGCTGCGACACTGGCGATGCAGCAAGGCTTCGACGTCACGGTGTTCGAACGCGGAGCGATCGGCTCGCACGTCTCGCGCTGGGGCCAGGTGCGACTGTTTTCGCCCTGGAAGCTCAACCGCAGTCCGTGGGGCGAGGCTACCCTTCGCGAAAACGGCGTCGAGCTGGCGGACGGCGAGGATTTTCCGACCGGACACGAGTACCTGCGCGACTACCTCTACCCGCTGTCGAACAGTGGGCTCGTCCAGGCGATCCGCCCGCTGACGAGGGTCGTCGGCGTTGCGCGTCGTGATGGCTGGAAGGGTCAGCTGATCGGGAAACGCGCCGAAGCAGGGCCGTTCATCATCTCGGTCCGCGGTCCGGAAGGCCCCTCGACCGTCGAGGCCGATGTCGTGCTCGACGCGACGGGTGTCTACAGCCAGCCCGTGGACTTTGGACCCGGCGGGCTGCCGGTGAACGGCGAAGACACCGTGGACGATCTCATCAGCCACTGGATCCCGGACGTGCTCGGTCGCGATCGGGAGTTGTACGCCGATCGCCACACGCTGCTCGTCGGCAACGGATACTCGGCCGCGACGACGTTGCGCCTGCTGGTCGATCTGCGGGAATCGGCGCCCGAAACGACGGTTACGTGGCTCGTCGGCGACCTCGCGCCGTATGTCGAACTCCCCGACGATCCGCTTCCGCAGCGCCTCGAACTCGCGGGGTTCGGCAACGCTGGTGCGGCCGGCGAGCTCGACGGCGTGACAGCCGTCCGGTCCGCGATCGCCGGTCTCGTTCGCGCTGGATCGAGAGTGTCCGTGCGGCTGCAGGACCAGTCGTGCTTCGAGGTCGATCGCATCGTGGCGAACGTCGGCTATCGGCCGGACGTGTCGATCACCCGCGAACTCCAGGTGCACCACTGCTATGCGTCCGAGGGGCCGATGAAGCTGGCCGCGACGTTGCTTGCTCAAGACGGCAACAGCGACTGCCTCGCGCAGGAATCCGCAGGCATCGACACGCTTCGCAGCCCGGAGTCCGACTTCTGGGTCGTCGGCGGGAAGAGTTACGGCCGAAACTCGAATTTCCTGCTAAGAGTGGGCTTCGAGCAGATCGAGACAATCCTGGCGCAATACTGAGCACACGGCGCGATGAGCGATGGCCACACAACGCGGGGAAAGTCGATCCTCGGTAGTGCTGCGGTCGTCGTCGGCCTGTGCCTCGCCTCGCTCGCGATCCCCGACGCATGGCTCGGCCGGGTCGGCGAGCTGTTTGGAGCCGCGGAGGAGGGCGCCGATCCATTTACGGACGAGGCAGCGCGCCTCGATGCGGCACTCGATGCCGGTGAGGCGACGGCGGTGTCGCCGGAACTCGTGTCGCTGGTCGCCGCGCGCCGACTGACGCGCGCGGGGCCCATGAATCCGGACGAGGTCCAAGAAGCGGCTCGCCTGTGGCTCGCTCAGCCCGACATCGCGCCCGAAGAGCTCAGCCAGCGATTCCCGCGGCTCAATCCGGACGCCCTGCGCGTCGAAGTCGAGACGTTCCGAGCGCAGCTGTCGGCCGTACCACCCGGCACGGCACCCGCGTCCAGCTGCGCGTCGTGTCACCGCGAGACCCTCGAGCTGCCGGAGGGCGCCGCGTTCGATGTGCGGGGTATCTACCCGTTTGGAGCGGATACGCGCGAGCTGGCCGGCGGCCGTCGCGTCCCGCTGTTGGCCGAGTCCATCGAGTTGGACGCGGTGGAGGATCACGGGGGCACGCCGAAGAACTGCCAGAGCTGCCACGTCGGGCATGGCGCCGACGACTTCGAGATCGACCGCGCGGCGCGCATCAAGAACATGGGCCTCTGGGTCGATGTCGAGCCGTCCGACGCCAACGTGCTGCAGATCCGCGTCAAGGTGAAGAACGCCGCGTCGGGCCACCGCGCCCCCGCCGGACGGCTCTCGCCCGCGTACGTGGTAACCGTCGAGGCGCGCCAGCATCGCGAGCCACTCGGCCTGCGCTTTGGCAACCGCCTGCCTGGCGAGCTCCGCACCGAGGGCCGCGAGGCCGGCCTCGTCTTCAGCCGCGACTTTCGTGACGCTCAGGGCGACCGCACCAGCGACCCCACGCGCATCGCGAACCTCGTCGCCGACACACGTCTCGAGTCGGGACGCTTCCACCAGGCGAGCTTCCTCTTCGATCGTCGCGACACCTCGCTCGCCCACCTCGAAGTCGTGCTGTGGCACTTGCCCGACGTCACCACGTGGAAGGGCGCCAAGGCGATCCGCCGCGCCTCCAAGCCCGAAGTCGCCGAAACACCCTGATCCGTGGGCACCGCTACCCGAACGCTGCCGCGATCCGCTCGAGGGCGCCCTCGACGTCGGGGTCGGTAATGCGCGCTGTGCCGTGGACGGCGCTGCGCACGTCCGGCGCGATCGCCTCGACGATCATCGCGGTATCGAGATCACCGCAGACCTGCAGCGAGCCGACCCATTCGGGGTTGTCGACGAGCACGGACTGCGCGCGCACGTCGCCACCGACGTAGGTCTCGGACCGAATGAGCATCGGCCCACTCACGCGCACGTCGCCGACGATCGCGGTCGCCGTCCAGGTGTTCTCGAGCAGCAGACGACCCTCGACTTCGAGGTTCCCGATGACGACGAGCTCATCTCGAAACGTCGCGTCGCCGTCCACGCGCAGGTTCCCGCAGACAACGATCCGCCCTTCGGCTTCGAAGTCGCCGCGCACGTCGACGGAGCCGTCGAAAATCCGCGCCGTCGCCTTCGTCGCCGGCAAATCGGCAAGCTGCGCTGCGGGCTCACGTGCCGCGTCCAGCAGACTCGCCACGAAGAACAACTGCGGGGCGTAGTGCTGCGGGTAGTCCTGGACCCAGATGTCGTCGTCGGAGCACGGCAGCAGGTCCGCGAGGTTCCGTTCGGCGTCGCCCGAAGCGATGGCTTCGTGGATCGCGGCGGCCGTCTCCTCGGTCCAGTCGTAGTCACCCTGCGAGACGGCCAGGATGGCCGCAATGCGTCGCGGCCATTCCCCGCGTTGTTCACCGGCCGCAACGACAGCTCGCAGACGCGCGATGGAAACGCTAACGGTCATGGAACCCTTTGCCGATGAGGATCTTCGGTACACATTGCTCGACGCGTCGCTCGCGCGTCTCGCTCTGCTTCGCACCGGAGATGTGAATGATGTAGCTGCGCTGCCGACCGGGCGTCAACGCGTCGAACGCATCGCGCAGCATGGCGTCCCCTTCGAGCCGTTCTTCCAACTCTGCGGGGAGCGCCGCGGGTTCATCGCCGGTCGTGACTTTCTGGCCGGAGCGTTCGACTTCCACCGCCTGATTGATGAGACGCACGATCGACTCGCGGTGCTTGGTCACCTCGTCCACGGAGGTGAACTTCAGCAACCGCGCGTGCCGTGAGTTGGGGCCCGGACTCTGCAACAGGCCGTTGTCATCGGTGATCAAGACGCCCTTGAAGAAGCTCAGGCAGCAGTACTCGCGGAACGACGCGATCATCAGCACGTTCTTGCCGTCCAGCGTGTAGCAGGGCGAACCCCACTTCATCTCCTCGGCGAGCCCCGACTCCAGCACGAGTGCCCGCAGCGCCATTAGAGCATCCGTCCAGAGGTGCACCTTGCAGTTCGGCGTCTGGTAGTGCTCACAGCGGCCGCAGCCGTCGAGCAGGTAGGCGTCTACGCTGCTGTTGTTCATGCGTGCTCTCGCGTAGCTCGTGTCCGAGCAGAGCGCCTCGGCCCGCCAAGCGTCGCGCAATTGGGAGTCCTCGGCAAGGCCCCGTCGACGCTCCCATCACCCGAATCGCATTCGGACGCGCACACCCCGGCATCGAGCGGCGGCCGGTGCGCGGACGCTGATGCCCTGCGAGCTGAAAGCCCCGAGCTTTTGGAGCCCCTCGGCTTCAGTCGGCGCATTTTGAGTGCTCGGGCAACTCGCACCACGCGAACGCCCACCTGCTCATGACCACGCGAACCACGGCAAGACCGTGGACCGCGGAACCCGCGCTGCGTCGGCGGTGGAAGCTCGATCGAGAAGCTGCTTCCGTGGCCGACCGCACGTTATCGGGCGCCGTGGCGTCTTGTTGCGAAAAAAGTGGCGGTGAACACCGATGAACGAGCGTTCATGCGGGTCGACGCCGGCGAGGTCGCCGGCGCGGATCGGCGCGCGTCAGTGGTGTCAGAGGCGGCAAGCGCCGAGTCCGGTGATCCACTCTCGGATCAGGTCTGCGCCGGCGGAGTCGGGCAGGTTGGAGCCGATCGGGGGCATGCCGTTCGCGTCGCGCCGACTCATGCGCAACCAGAGCAGCGAGTTGTCCGGGTCGCCGGGCACGAGGCGACGGGCGTTGGCGTTGCCGAGATCGCCGCCGATCGCTGCGGCCTCGCACAGCTCATCGTCGATCAGCGGATCGGTGAAGGCCGTGAGGTCGAACTTCGGGCGCAGGGCGGTGCCGCTGCGGTGACAGCCCGAGCAGTTGGTGTGCAGGTAGGAGCGCGCGCGGGCGGCGAGGTCGCCGCTGCCGAACGGGTCGACGAGCTCGTTGACCGTGGCGGGGTCCGGGTCGGCGTCGAACATGCCGATATGGCCGAGCGTTGCCAATTGATTGGCCCGCAGGTTCGTGGACGGATAGGTGTAATCGCCATCGAGCTGGGCGTTCTCCGGCCCCAGCGTGCGGCCCGCGGCGCTCGTGTGACAGACCATGCAGTCGCCGCTGGACGGGAAGATCCACTGCTGGGTCCCGATCGTCTTCACCTTACCGCCTTGCGCGTAGGTCGCGTCGGTGCCGGCGTCGTTCCACTCGTAGGAGTATCCGCCCCAATCGCCGTCGCTGTGGCGCATGAACAGGCGCGTTTCGACCAGTTTCTGGTCGACGCTGAAGTTCTTCACCAGCACGGTGCCTTGCGGGAACGTCCAGTCGCCGTTCGATTCGACCGTGATCGTCTCGCCATCCGGGACCGCCATCCAGCGGTTCTTCGTCGCGCCATCGGACCAGAAGGGGGCGTTGACGGTGTAGGGCACGAGGGTTGAGGTATCCATGCAGCCGGTCTGCGACAGCTGACGCGGGAACGTGTCAGCTCCCGGGGTATCGACGACAATCCGATGGAAGGTGCCGGCGCCGTAGTCGATGATGTAGAGCTCGCCGTCCTGTCCCTGGCCGAAGGAGCTGATCGGGCCGCCGTGCTGGAACAGTTCGCGCATCTCGGGCTTGCCGTCGTTATCGGTGAAGATCCCGTAGACGTGGCCTGACGCGTAGTCGGCGAACAGGTAGATGCCGACGAGCGAGGCGATCGCGGTGCCGCGGTAGACGTAGCCGCCCGTGACGGAGCGTCGCCCCTGGCTGTGGTCGTAGGCCACGATCGGGTCAATCCACGGACCGTCGTCGCACGGTTGCTGCTCGAAGCAGTTGAAGCCTTCCTTGTCGTCCCAGCCATAGTTGCCGCCGAGTTCGATGATGTCGATCTCCTCGTACTCACCCTGGCCGACGTCGCCGGCCCACAGGTCGCCGGTCTCGGAGTCGAAGCTCCAGCGCCACGGGTTGCGCACGCCCCATGCGAAGATCTCGGGCTGGCCGCCGCCGTTCGCGAACGGGTTGTCGGCGGGGATGTTGTAGGGGCTGCCGCCGATCACATCGATGCGCAGGAACTTGCCGAGCAGCTGGTTGACGTCTTGGCCGGCCTCGAGCGGGTCGCCGCCGCTGCCGCCATCGCCGAAGCCGATGTACAGGTTGCGGTCGGGGCCGAAACCAATCTGGCCGCCGTTGTGATTGCTGAAAGGCTGGTCGAGGCGGAACAGGATCTGTTCGGACGCCGCGTTGAGCGTCTGTCCGGCGTCTGCGGACGTGAACCGGGAGATGATCGACTCGCCGCCAGCCGTGTAGGACAGGAACACTTCGGGGGTCGCGGGCCAGTCGGGATGGAACGCCATCCCGAGCAATCCCTGCTCACCGCCGGAGGTCACGCGAGCGCGGATATCGACGAACACGGTCGCCGCGCCGGCGGCCTCGTCGGGCATCGTCATCAGGCGACCGGCCTGCTCCATCACGAACCACCGCGTGTCTTGCGGCGAGGGGGTCTGCGTGAGCCACAGCGGGGCGTTGAAGCTGAGATTGCTGAACGCGCGTTCGGTGGTGACCGAGGACGCCGATGGCGGCCGGTCGAACGCGAGGCAGTTTGCGTTCGACGGGCGCTCCTCGAGCCCGAACTCGGCGGGCATCGGCGGGATCGTGACGTTGTTCGTCCCGCCGGTCGTGTTGTTGGTCCCCACGATCGTGTTGTTGGGGGTCGTATTGTTGGAGGCGTTGTTGGGCTGGTTATTGGACGCGTTGTTCGGCTCCGCGTTCTTCGCCTTGTCCTTGCCGCATGCGGCGAGCGTGAGGGCGGCGCCGCACGAAATCAGCGCGATCGTCGAGGCAATTTTACGTCCGTTCATCCCAGTCTCCGATTCCAAGTCTGTCGCAGCGGCACAGTCTGCCCGTCAGCGCGCTGCATTGCAAAGCCGCGTCGAACGCGCGTCGAATGCGCTCAATTCCGCGCCAACGTATCTCAAACCTTGTGTTTCGATGGGCTCCCAGCCAATGTCGGGGTGATCTAGCTTGGAAGACATCATGAGACGATTGACCCTGTTACTGGTCATGAGCGCTGCCCTCGTGGCTTGCCGCGGCTGTGACGATTCGACTCCGAAGAACAACACGACGAACGTCGATCCGACCGCGTGCGTAGACTCCGACGACGATGGTTTCGGAGTTGGTGCCCAGTGCGAGGGACCGACGGACTGCGACGATGATGACGCGGACGTGCATCCGGATGCCGACGAGGTCTGCGACGACGGCCTCGACAACAACTGCGACAGCGAGATCGACGAAGGGTGTCTTGTCGAACCACCCTGCGAGGAGGGCGCGAGCCGGGAGTGTGGAAAGGACGTCGGTCGCTGCACGCTGGGGAGCCAGACCTGTACCGCCGGGGCGTGGACGACGTGCGACGGCGTGCCGGCGACCTCGGAGACGTGCAACGGCGAGGACGACGATTGCGACGGTGAAACCGACGAGAATCCGGTGGACCTGTGCGACGACGGCCTGATCTGCAACGGCGTCTCGACGTGCGAGAACGGCGCCTGCGGGACGCCCGTGGAACTGGACTGCACGGAGTTCGACGGCCTGTGTACACAGGGTCTGTGTTCGGAGAAGGATCGGAGCTGTCGATCGTTCCCGGTGCCCAGCGAGACGCCCTGCGACGACGGCTTGTTCTGCACGGAGAGCGGCTCCTGCGATGCGGGGGTGTGTGTCACGACCCCGCGCGACTGCTCCGGCGAAGATGATGCGTGCAACGTCGGCGTCTGCGACGAGGCCGCCGGCGCTTGCGTGGCGGAGCCCAAAGCGGACGGGATCACGTGCGACGATGGCGCCTTCTGCACCACGGGCGACACCTGCACGGCCGGAGTTTGCTCGGGGCCGGCGCGCGACTGCGACGCGGCGGGCGACCAGTGTAACAGCGGGATCTGCGACGAGGCCCTCGACATCTGTGCCCCGATGCCGGTCGGCGACGGGACGGCGTGCGAAGACGGCGCATACTGCACGGTCGCGGACACATGCATCGCCGGCGGCTGTGTCGGCGGAGGCCCACGGCAGTGCGGAGCCGTCGGTGGATCGTGCCGCGATGGTGTGTGCGATGAGACCCTCGATACCTGTACGGGAGATCCAGTCGCGGACGGTACGGTTTGCGAAGACGGCCAGTTCTGCACCAGCGGGGACACCTGCATCGCGGGCAACTGCACGGGCGGCGGGCCGCGAGACTGCTCGGCTGCCAATGGCGTCTGCCGTCTTGGCACGTGCAACGAAACGACCAACGTCTGTGTGCCGGCGCCGATGGCGGACGGCACCACCTGCAGCGATGGCTTGTTCTGTACCACCAACGACCGATGCACGGCCGGGATGTGTGGTGGGACGGCACTCAACTGTGCGTCGGCCGTGGAGTGTACGGTCGGCTCCTGCGCCGAGGCAGCCGGTGGCTGCGTCGTGTCCGCGGTCGCGGACGGCTCCGCATGTAGCGATGGAGACTTCTGCACCGTGCCCGACACGTGCACGGCGGGAGTCTGCGGTGGCCCGCCCCGCGACTGCTCAAACGTCTCGGATAGTTGCAACGTGGGCACCTGCAGCGGTAACGCGTGCGTGCCGGTGCCCAAGGCGAACGACATCCCGTGTTCGACCCCCCTGTATTGTACGGTGAATACGCGATGCCTGCTGGGCGTGTGCACCGGGAGTCCGCGCGACTGCTCGGGCGCAAACACCATGTGCCTCGACGGTGTCTGCGATGAGGGGATCAACACATGTGCGACCGTCGACAACGGCATGTGCGACGTGTGCCTGATGAGTCGGCCGACCTCGGATGCGGGACCGGACCAGAGCGCGGTCCCGAACCAGGTGGTGATGCTGGACGCAAGCGGCTCGACGGACCCCACCGGCCAGACCCTCACCTATACCTGGCGTATCGCTTCGGCCCCGGTGGGTTCCTCGGCGCAGCTTTCGAGCACGAACAGCCGGCGTCCCGCGCTGCTCGCGGACCTGTCCGGCACCTTCGTGGTCTGTGTCGCGGTGAGGGATACGGACTCCTGCGTCGCGACGGAAGACTGCATGAACATTGCCGTAGCCCCGCTCGTGGGTCTGCACATCGAACTCGTGTGGTTCAGCGACAAGAGCGACATGGATCTGCACTATCAGGCGCCGAACTACGGGTTCTCGCGCTGGTTCGGCACCACGGGTGTCGTGTGGTACGGCGTGCCGACCCCGGACTGGGGTGGCGGCGCAACCGGCGACTCGCCGGACGGCATCGCGGCGAACAACCCGCGCCTGGATCTCGACAACACGACGGGTTTCGGGCCGGAGAACATCAACCAGTCCAACCTCTTCGACGGTAATCCGTTCACGATCGGTGTGCACTTCTTCACGAACACGGATGCCACGGCGCTTCCGAACAGCGGGCCCACCAATGCGCGCGTCCGTGTGTTCGAGAGCGGCAATCCCGTCCCGATCTTCGAGCGGACGCGACTGTTGAAGTGCCAGGATTTCTGGGAGGTCGCCAACGTGCGGGTCACCGGCAGCGGGACGAGCGTCGCGGTGACGGCCAAAGACACGGTGACGGCGTTCGACCCCGTCGCTGCGCCGACCTGCCGGTGCACGAGCAACTCCGACTGTCGGACCGGGGAGTCCTGTCGGCCTCACCTCATCACCGGCAGCAATCCCGCACAATACACCGACCTCTGTGCGCCCTGACCGCTGAGCAGCTGATGAAAGTGTCGATGATCGGCATGAGTTTCGATTCGGCGCACGCTCGGTCGAATACGCTCAATTTGGCGGGAACGTGCGTCAAACCTTGTGTTTTGATGGGTCCCCATCCAATGTCATGATGATCTAACTTGGACGACATCATGAGACGTTTGACCCTGTTGCTCATCTTGAGCGCCGCCCTCGTCGCTTGCCGCGGCTGTGACGATTCGACTTCGCAGAACAACACGACCACCAACGTCGACCCGACCGCCTGTGTCGACTCCGACGAAGATGGGTTTGGGGTTGGAGCCGACTGTGAGGGGCCGACGGACTGCAACGACAGCGACCCGGATGTGCACCCGGACGCCGATGAAGCGTGCGATGATGGTCGCGACAACAACTGCGACAACAACATCGACGAAGGCTGCGTCGTCGAAGGTCCGTGCGTCGAAGGCGCCACGCGCGAATGCGGCAAGGATCTGGGTCGGTGCACGATCGGGAGTCAGACCTGTACGGCAGGTTCGTGGACGCAGTGCGATGGTGTGGCCGCGACCTCGGAGAGCTGTAACGGCGAGGACGACGACTGCGACGGCGAGACGGACGAGAATCCGATCGACCTCTGCGACGACGGCCTGATCTGTAACGGTGTGTCGACCTGTGAGAACGGCGCCTGCGCGGCGCCCGTGGAGCTGGACTGCACCGAATTCGACGGCCCGTGCACCGCGGGAATGTGTTCGGAGAAGGACCGTGGCTGTCGATCGTTCCCGCTGCCGAACGAGACGGCGTGCGACGATGGCTTCTTCTGTACTGAAAACGGGTCGTGCAACGCCGGCGAGTGCGTCACCACCCCGCGCGATTGCTCGGCCGAAGAGGATACCTGCAACATTGGCGTCTGCGACGAGACGGCGGACGCGTGCGTGAAGCAGCCGAAGTCGGACGGGATTACCTGCGACGACGGCGCGTTCTGCACCACGGGCGATACCTGTACCGCGGGCGTTTGCGCGGGTCCTGCGCGCGATTGCGCCGCGGCGGGCGACCAGTGCAACACCGGGATTTGCGACGAGACGCTCGACGCGTGTGCGCCAATGCCGATCCCCGACGGCGCGACGTGCGAAGACGGTGCGTACTGCACGGTGACGGACACCTGTATCGCCGGCGCCTGTGTGGGCGGAGCCCCGCGCCAGTGCGGCGCGGTCGGTGGATCCTGTCGCGACGGCGTCTGTGATGAAGCGCTCGATGCGTGTACCGGAGATCCCGTGGCGGACGGCACGACATGCGAGGACGGCCAGTTCTGCACCAGCGGTGACACCTGCGTCGCGGGCAACTGCATGGGCGGCGGGCCGCGAAACTGCTCCGCGGCGAACGGCGTGTGCCGCGTCGGCACCTGTAACGAGACCACGAACGTCTGCGTGCCGGCGCCGTCTCCCGATGGCACGACGTGCGACGACGGGCTGTTCTGCACCACCGCCGATCGCTGCACGGCGGGCGCGTGTGGCGGAACGATGCGCAACTGCGCGTCGGCGGGCGGGGAGTGCACGATCGGTTCGTGCGACGAGGCGGCCGATGCCTGCGTCGGGCGCCCGGCGTCCGATGGTTCGGCGTGCCCGGACAGCCTCTTCTGCACCCAGAACGAGATCTGCCTCGCCGGTGCGTGTACCCGCACGCCGCGCAACTGTGCCGGTTCGGGCGATAACTGCAACGACGGCGTCTGCGACGAGAACGGAGATGCATGCGTCTCGATGCCCAAAGCCAACGGAACGATGTGCACCGACGGGATGTTCTGCACGACGAACGACACCTGCCAGGCGGGCGTCTGCTCCGGCGGACCGACCTCGTGCAGTCAGCTCGATGACGTTTGCACGGTCGGTACTTGTGATGAGACCGCGAACACCTGCACGGGGATGGCGCTGCCGGACCTGACGCTGTGTGATGACACGCTGTTCTGCACGCAAAACGACCGCTGCTCCGGTGGCGTCTGCGTGGGTGCGCAGCGCAACTGCGCGGCCCAGAGCAACAACTGCAACATCGGCGTCTGCGACGACACCGCGGACGCCTGCGTGGCGTCTCCGGTCGCGGATGGCGCCGCGTGCAGCGACGGAAACTTCTGTACCGTGCCGGACACCTGCACCGCAGGTGTCTGCGGCGGGCCGCCGCGTGACTGTTCGAACGTCTCGGACGGCTGCAACGTGGGAACCTGTAGCGGCAGCGCCTGTGTTCCGGTCCCCGTGGCGAACGACACGCCGTGTTCGACGCCCGCCTATTGCGAGGTGAACACCCGATGTTTGACGGGTGTCTGCGTCGGTGACCAGCGCGATTGTTCGGGGGCCCCGATGGGCAACACTTGCCTGGACGGCGCCTGTGACGAGTCGATCAACGCGTGCATCACCCTCGACAACGGCACATGCGACGTGTGTCTGATGAGTCGCCCGACATCGAACGCCGGACCGGATCAGAACGCGATCCCGAACCAGTCGGTGATGCTCAACGGCGGTGGCTCGACGGACCCCACCAACCAGACGCTCACCTACGCGTGGCGAATCGACCAGGCACCGGTGGGATCCACGGCGCAACTCTCGAGCACCAATGCCCGAAATCCGGCGCTGCTCGCCGACCTGTCCGGTACTTTCGTGGTGTGCCTCACGGTGACGGATACGGACTCCTGTGTTGCGACCGAAGACTGCATGAACATCGTCGTGGCTCCGGTTGTGGCGCTGCACATCGAGCTCGTCTGGTTCAGCGACCTCAGCGATATGGATCTCCACTATCAGGCGCCGAACTACGCGTTCTCGCGCTGGTTCGGCACCACCGGTGTCGTCTGGTACAACCTGCCGACTCCCGACTGGGGCGGCGGCGCAACTGGCGATGGACCCGACGGTATCGTCGCGAACAACCCGCGCCTCGACGTCGACAACCGCACGGGCTTCGGGCCGGAGAACATCAACCAGAACGTCGTCTTCGACGGCAATCCGTTCACGATCGGTGTGCACTTCTGGAGCAACACCGACACGACGCTGCTGCCCTTCACCGGGCCGACGGACGCCCGTATCCGCGTCTTCGAGAGCGGCAATCCCGTCCCGATTTTCGAGCGGACGCGGAACTTGAAGTGCCAGGATTTCTGGGAAGTCGCCAATGTCCGCATCACGGGCGGCGGAACGAGTGTTGCGGTGACGGCCAAGAACACCGTCCAAACGTTCGATCCCGGTGGGAACCCAACGTGCCGTTGCAACAGCAACTCCGACTGTCGAAGTGGCGAGACGTGCAAGGCGTTCCGGCTGGCCGGCGGCGGTCCGCCGCGGTTTGCGGACCTCTGCGCCCCCTAATGTCATCATGAGGATGAGCAGATGAGACGATGGATGTTGATGACAGCGCTCACGGCGCTGCTCGCCGGCGGCGCGGGTTGTAAGGGATGCGGGGACACCGCGTCGACGAACAACCAGAACTCCGTCCCGGCCGGCTGCACGGACGCGGACGGCGACGGGTTCGAGCTCGGTCAGGACTGCGAGGCATCGACGGACTGCGACGATACGAACGCCGCGGTCCATCCGGACGCCGACGAAGTGTGCGGCGACGACACCGACAACGATTGCGACGGCATCGTCGACGAAGACTGCATGGGGGCGTGTGACGCCGGCGAGTCGCGGGAGTGCAGCCGCGACGAGGGCGCGTGCACGCTCGGCGTTCAGGAATGCGTGGACGGCTCGTGGAGCACCTGCAGCGGCCAGGGACCGGTGTCGGAGACGTGCAACGGCGAAGACGACGACTGCGACGGCGAGATCGATGAGACCGGCGACGAGCTGTGCGACGACGGGCTGGCCTGCAACGGCATCTCGCGCTGCGAGGACGGCGCGTGCACGGCGGTGACGACACTGGACTGCTCGGACCTCGACGGCCCCTGCACGCAAGGGATGTGTTCGGAGAAAGACGGCGGCTGTCGCTCCTTCCCGGTGCCCAACGGTCAGGCCTGCGACGACGGAAACTTCTGTACCGAAGCCGGCACCTGCAGCGCCGGCGTCTGCGAGACGACGCCGCGCGATTGTTCGGCGGTCGGCGATGCCTGCAACGTCGGTGTGTGCGACGAAACCGCCGACGCGTGTGTCGCGCAGCCGGTCTCGGACGGCACGACCTGCGATGATGCCGCGTTCTGCACGACGGGCAACGCCTGCACCGCGGGCGTTTGCGCCGGATCAGCGCGGGACTGTTCGGCCGCCGCCGATCAGTGCAACACCGGGATCTGCGACGAGACGGCCGACGCCTGTGTCGCGATGCCGGTGAGCAACGGCACGGCGTGCGACGATGCGCTGTACTGCAACGTCGGCGAGGCCTGCCAGGCCGGTGTGTGTCTGGGTGGAGCGGCGCGCGATTGTTCGGCGGTGGGCGGCTCGTGCCGAACCGGCGCCTGCAACGAAGCGACCGATTCATGCGACGGACCACCGGTCGCCGACGGCACCGCGTGCGACGACAGCCAGTTCTGCACGGTGGGTGACGTCTGCACCGCGGGGACGTGCACGGGTGGTCCGGCGCGCGATTGTTCGGCCCAGAACGGGGTCTGCCGCATCGGCACCTGCAACGACACGATCAATCAGTGCGTTCCGGCCGCTGCGCCCAACGGTGCGGCCTGTAACGACGGCCTGTTCTGCACCGTCGGCGAAACCTGCAACGCGGGCGCGTGCGCCGGTGCGCCTCGGAACTGCAGCGCCGTCGCCAATGCCTGCAACACGGGCGCGTGCGTCGAAGCAATGGGCGCGTGTGTGGCCCAGCCGGTCTCCGACGGTACGAACTGCCCGGACGCGCTGTTCTGCACCGTCACCGAAATCTGCGCCGCGGGTGCCTGCACCACGCAGCCGCGGGATTGTTCCGGTACCGCGGATCAGTGCAACACCGGCGTCTGCAACGATACGACCGATGCGTGTGTCGCAACACCGAAGGCCAACGGCACGGCGTGCTCCGACGGGCAGTTCTGCACCGGCGCGGACGTCTGCACCTTCGGCGCGTGCCTTGCGGGGCCGGCGTTGGACTGTTCGGGCGCCGCGATGGGCGACCCCTGCAAGACCGGTGTGTGCAACGAGAACACCGACATGTGCGCGGCGCAAGTCACGATGCCGCCGCCGATGACGTGCTGCAACGTCAACATCGATGCGGAC
This sequence comes from Bradymonadaceae bacterium, assembly GCA_041601915.1. GTDB lineage: Bacteria > Myxococcota_A > Bradymonadia > Bradymonadales > Bradymonadaceae > JBFIHF01. The sequence continues at coordinate 1,485 of JBFIHF010000017.1, read as the reverse complement.
CTCGACGGCTACAACGAGTGCGACGACTGCAACGACACGAACGGATCGGTGCACCCGACCGCGATGGAGTTCTGCAACGGCGTCGACGACGACTGCGACGGCTTGATCGACGAAGACTTCGACGCCGACGGCGACGGATTCGCGACCTGCGGCACCGATCCGACGATTCGCGACTGCAACGACGCGAACCCCAACGTGAACCCCGGGCGCCTCGAGGATTGCGGCCCTGGGAACACCGGCAACGGGATCGACGACGACTGCGACGGCTACATCGACGAGGGCTGCAACCCGTGCACGATGACGGACGTCGACAACGACGGTTCGTCGGAGTGTGACGGCGATTGCGACGACGCCGACCCGTCGCGATACCCGGGAGCACCGGAGCTGTGCGACGGCAAGGACAACGACTGCAACGTGTTCACGACCCCGAACTGTGGGGTGTCGGACCGCTGCAACCACGACCTCGACAACGACTACTCCGACGACCCTGACTTGTGCCGCCCGGACATGATCTGCGCCTGTCAGGTCAACAACTCCGGAAACTGCACAGGGAACTACTTCTGCACCTCGTTCTGCAACACCAGCGCGACCGGGGCGCAGGGGGATGGCTGCACGTCGACACAGAGCTGCCAGTACGACCTGTTGCGGTCCTCGGCGGTGCACGGGTGCGGCGAACGGTCCGACCCGCCCGGCGGCGGACTGGCGGGCGCCACCTGTTCGGGGGATTCGGACTGCCGGTCGCTGTCGTGCGTGAAGCTGAATCTCGCCGGACCGCCGGACCGCCGGTGCCTGGACTACTGCGGAAGCGATGCGTACTGCACGGCTGCGAACACGCGATGTCGGCTCGTGCTGGGCCGCGACGGGCAGTGCTACCCGAACTCCTACATGGGTACCGCCGCGGTCGGCACCGCCTGCACGTCGAACACGACCTGCGACCATGGGTTCTGCGCGACGGATCCCGGTGGCAGCCGCTACTGCACCGAGCCGTGCTGCGCGGACAGCGACTGCCCGGGCGGGTTCACTTGCTCACTGCGCGGGCCGGGGACGGACACGACGTTCGTGTTCCCTCCGCCGGGCGGCGCGACATGCACGACGGCGGCGAACTGCGGCCCGGAACATGGTGACGTGTGCCTCAACGGCTTCTGTGCATGGCGTCTGACGGAGACGGCGAACATGTGTATTCGGGACGTGGCCGGCCAGGGCACGCGCGTCGCCGGTCAGTCGTGCACGACGAACACCAACTGCGCCTCGAACTTCTGTGAGCTGGATCTGGGCGTCTGCGTCGATGTCTGCTGCTCGGACGCGACGTGTCCGACGGGGCTCGGCTGTGAGTTCGTGCGCGTCGAGACGACGGCCAATCGGGCCACGAGCGCCCGGGTCTGCCTCAACCTGTCCACGGACGGGATCATCCGCCGACGCTGAGTGCCCGCGATGGCGGCAGCCCTGCTCACATTGCGCATCGCCGTCGCGCTTCAGTGCATCGGT